>CAVRZY010000001.1:0-19517 GCA_963725415.1 uncultured Acidobacteriota bacterium
GTTTACTCATGAGGCCACCTCCTGGGTTCCCAGTTCCGCTCCTTCGGGTTCCGGAAGCACGCTGGTCTCCAGGCGCAACGGCCCCAAAGCCCGTACCTCCTCGGTGAACTCGTTGGTTACCTTGGCGAACTTTTCCCCCTCCGCAGCCGAGATCCATTCCAGCCGCAGCCGACGTTCGTCAACGCCGAACTCCCGCAGGATCCGCTTCAGCAGCAGCACCCGCCGGAGCGCCTTGAAGTTGCCCTCCTGGTAGTGGCAATCGCCCGGATGACAGCCCGCCACCAGCACTCCATCGGCGCCTAACCGAAAGGCGCGCAGGATGAAGGAGGGATCCACCCTCCCCGAACACATCACCCGGATGATGCGCAGATTGGGCGCCGATTTCATCCGGCTGGTCCCCGCCAGGTCGGCCCCCGTGTACGAGCACCAGTTGCACAAGAATCCCACGATTCGGGGCTCGAAGTCCTTGCCGTTGGTCTTCACTTCCGATGCCTCCTTTCGCCTACACGCTGAGGACGCCCTCCAGTTCCGCATAGATCTGCCGGTCGGTGAAGCCGTAGCCCGTGATGGCGCCCGACGGGCAGGCGGCCACGCACGTGCCACAGCCTTTGCACAGTGGCGGGTTGACCCGCGAAACGTTTTTCTCCTCCAAATAATCAATGGCCTTGTAAGGGCACAGCGAACTGCAGATCCGGCAGCCGCTGCAATACTGCTCGTCGATCTCGGCGCGCACGGGATCGATTTCGACCACGCCTTTAGCGATCGTGGCCAGCATTCGGGCGGCCGCCGCGCCGGCTTGGGCCACCGTGTCCGGAATGTCCTTCGGTCCCTGTGCACACCCGGCCACGAACAGGCCGTCCGTCGTGGTGGCCACGGGATCGAGCTTCGGATGACGCTCCAGGAAGAAGCCATCCGGGCTGCGGCTGAGGCCGAAAAGACGACCGATCTGCTCGGCGTCCCGACGCGGCTCAATGGCATTGCACAGCACCACCATATCCACCGGGATCTCGCGGAAGCGGCCGATCAGCGTGTCCTCGCACCGGATCAGCAATGTGCCTTCTTCACGCTTCGACCATCCCGCCTGGACCACCTCGGCAACCTTCCCACGAATGACGTTGGCGCCTTCGTGCAGAACACGCGAGTAGAACTCCTCATAGCCTTTCCCGAAGGCCCGTATGTCGATGTAGAAGTTGTAAACCTCTGCTTCCGTGCGCTCCTTGATCAGATGGGAGAACTTCAGCGCGTACATGCAACACACCCGCGAGCAATAGCGATGGTGGTTTTCATCCCGGGAACCGATGCAGTGAAGGACCCCTACGGCCCGCGGAGGTTGTCCGTTCTTGAGAAGGACTTTCCCTCCCGTGGGCCCGGTCGCGTTCAGCATTCGCTCCAGATCCAGACCCGTGTAGATGTTGTTGAGCCTCCCGTAGCCGTACTGAGCCATCGGGGTCGGGTCGAATCCATCGAAGCCCGTCGCGATCAGCACTTGCCCGACATTCAGCTCGATTTCTTCATCCACCATCTTGTGATTGATGGCTTGTGGTTCACAGACCTCAACGCATTCTTGACAGCCCTCGGTCTTGAAATGAATGCAGGTCTCAGCATCGATCACGGGCACTCTCGGCACAGACTGAAGCGTGGGTACGTAGATCGCGGTGTTCGGCCCCAGAAGGAACTCAGGAGGTTTGCCCTGGTGATCCTCCGCCTCGAACTTAATGTGCGAGGTGGGACATACCAGCGCGCAGGCGCCGCACGCAATGCACTCCTCCGCTTCCAGGTTAAACGGGGTGGCGACACGGCGCTGAATTCCTCGGTCCGCGAAACTGATCGCGCTGGCGCCGACCACCTCGTCGCACGCCCGCACGCACAAGCCGCACAGAATGCACGCGTCCTCGCGCTCATCCCGGAGTGCGCTGGTGAACCGCGGCGCCTTGAGCCCGACCTCCTCGGCGTACTTTCGCAGAATTGGCACATTGGGCCATCGTGCCAGCATCATTTCCAGGATCAACCGCCGGGCATCCAGCACGTGCTTGTTGTTGGTGTTGACGACCATTCCATCCCGGCAGGCCACGTGGCAGGACGGGACCAGCTCGTCTCCCCACCTGGTCTTGGTTTCCACCACACACAAGCGGCACGCCGCAAACGGCTTGATCAGCGGGTGGTAGCAGAGAGTTGGAATCTTGATGTCCAGGAGCCTCGCCGCGTGAAGGATGGTCGTCCCCTTGGGCACTTCCGTCGTTTTTCCGTCGATGGTCAGCCTCATCACGTTCCGCCTCTCATTCCACAATCACCGCATTGAAGTGGCACACGTCCACGCATGTCCCGCACTTGCTGCACAACGTCATGTCGATCCTGTGCGGCTGGTTCTTCTCGCCGAAGATCGCTTTTTCCGGGCATTCGCGCCGGCACACTCCGCAACCGTGTCCGCGCTGCACGCAGACCTCGGGGTCGATCCGGTAGGTGTTCAACTGCCGGCAGACATGGGCCGGACATTTGTGCGCCTGAATGTGTACAAGATACTCGTCCCGGAAATAGCGCATCGTCGTCAGGACCGGATTCGGGGCCGAGGTTCCCAATCCACACAGCGACGTTTCTGCGACGATCTTGGCGACTTCCTCCAAGGCTTCCAGATCCTCCATCGTCCCGTGGCCCTCGGTGATCTTGGTCAGGGTATCGAGCATCAACTTGGTACCCTCCCGGCAGGGAGTACATTTGCCGCAAGACTCGTCCTGAGTAAAGGCGAGGAAGTATCGGGCCACATCGACCATGCAGGTGTCTTCATCCATGATCACCATGCCGCCCGAGCCCATCATGGAACCGGCCTCGGTGAGGGTCTCGAAGTCGACCGGCAGGTCGATCAGGTCGTTGGGGATGCACCCGCCGGAAGGTCCCCCGGTCTGCACTGCCTTGAACTTCTTGCCGCCGGGAATCCCCCCTCCGATGTCGTAAATGATCTCGCGGAGAGTAATGCCCATGGGGACCTCGACCAGCCCGGTATTCCCGATCGCCCCGACCAGCGAAAAGACCTTTGTGCCTTTGCTCTTTTCGGTTCCGATCTGGGCATACCACTTGCCACCCCGGTTGATGATGGGAGGGACGTTGGCCCACGTTTCGACGTTGTTGAGGCAGGTCGGCTTCCCCCAGAGTCCCTTTTCGGCAAGGCGGGGAGGCCGGGCTCTCGGTTCGCCCAGCCTGCCTTCCACCGCCGCAACCAGCGCCGTCGCCTCTCCGCAGACAAACGCGCCGGCTCCTTTCGAGACGGAGATGTCAAAATCGAACCCGGTATCCAAGATGTCTTCCCCCAAGAGTCCGTACTCGCGAGCCTGATCGATGGCAATCTGGATTCGCTGTACAGCCAAGGGGTACTCGTTTCGGATGTAAACCACGCCCCAGCGGGCCCCGATGGCTCTGGCGCCAATCAGCATTCCTTCAATAACGGAGTGGGGATCCGATTCGACTATGCTGCGATCCATGAAGGCGCCCGGGTCCCCTTCGTCGCCGTTGCAAATCACGTACTTCGGCTCCCCCATAGCGTCCCGAACGGCCTCCCACTTGGTCGCTGTCGGGAACCCTGCGCCTCCCCTTCCTCGCAGCCCGGAGATCTTAACCTCATTAAGGATCTCCTCCGGGGTCATTTGCGTAAGCGCTTTTGCTAGGGCCGTATACCCGTCTCTGGCGATGTACTCATCGATCTTCTCCGGGTCGATCAGACCTCGGTTCCTCAGCGCGATGAGCATCTGACGAGAAAAGAAAGGAATGTCCATCATCTTGGGAACCGGCGCACGTGTCTCCGGTGGAACGTACATGAGCTTCTTGACCGGTCTGCCCTTCAGAAAGTGCTCTTCCACCAGATGCGGAATGTCTTTGGGGCTGAGCTGCTGGTAGAAAATCCCATCGGGCTGAACGACCATCAGAGGACCGACGCCGCAGAAACCGTTGCATCCGGTGGTCACCACCTGGATCTCGTTGTCCAGCCCGCGCTTTTCGATCTCCTTCTGCAGGGCGTCCCTGAACTCCAGCGAACGATTGGAGACGCAGCCCGTCCCTGCACAAACCATCAAGTGCATTCGATACGGCATTTGCACATCCTCCAGGATTCTCCGAGCATAATCGTCAATAGGTCCGTTCACTCCCTACCGCCAGCGCATATTGTTGCGCGATCTTGCCTCCAACCACGTGCTCCGTGAAAATGGCCTTGATCTTGGCCTCGGTCAGGTCCACATACTTCACGGGCGCTTCGCCGACTACCTCCACCGTGGCCATGGGCTCACGACTGCACAGGCCCGCGCAACCGGAGGTAGTCACCATCACGTCCCTGAGGTCCCTCTGCTCCACTTCCCGCAAGGCAGCCTCGACGATCTTCCGGGCGCCCGCGGCAATGCCGCAAGTGCCCATGTGAATCGTCACCCTGACCCGGGCGGCGCCTTCGCGCAGCGGAGTCGCTTTCCTGGCTTTCTCTCTGACCTCCGCTAAGTCTTCCAACTTAAGTTTTGGCATCTCGGGCTCCTTCTTTGCTGAATATTGCTTGATGATCTGGTCCACTTTGGGAAGCGTAACCTTGCCGTACAGGTCTGGACCCACGGTGACCACCGGCGCCAGCCCGCAGCAGCCCAGGCAGCGCACCTCCTCCAGGCCGAAATTGAGGTCCGCCGTGGTCTGCCCGAACTTGATATTGAGCTGCCGTTCGAACTTCTCCAGGATCTTCACGGCATTCTTCACGTGGCAGGCCGTGCCCAGTGCAAATCGCGATCGGGTGCTTGCCTTTGGGCTTCAAGCTGAAGGCCCGGTAGAAGGTGGCCAGGCTGTAGGCGCGGCTAGGCGGCACACCGAGGGTGTGGGATATGCGCAGTGAGAACATCCTGGGGCAGATACGTGAATTGGTTCTGCACGTCCTGCAGCATGGCGATGAGCGCGCTTTTCTGCGCGTTATGTTGTTGGATGATCTTTTCAACGGTTTCCAACTGCATGTGCGCCTTCCTCCCTTGAAGCTAAATCGCTTGAGTTGCTCTCTCAGCTTTTCCACGCTCTTCCTGACGGCCGCTATCCCCTGGGGCGAATGGAGCGGGATGTCTCCCAGCTGGGCCATGATTTCCCTGGTGCTGAACGAGATGCTCGAATCGTCGCTCTGATGCAGGTACTGAACTCGACCTGCGGGTTTCCGACCAGCCAGGGTAAGCAGCGTTTGCGCGATGTCCCCCAAAGGCTGCCGGTCAACATGGCTGTGTTGAAACACCCCGTGACCTTGGTTCCCGCTCCGGGACGGGACGTGATTTTGAAATCGCCGCCGGCCGCCTTGGCGGCCTGCTCGAAACAGCGGCAGGCCCAACCCCACGCGCCGGGTCGTTCGGCTGGTGAAAAACGGATCCGCCGCCCTCTGCCAGCGTCTCCTCCCCCATTCCGCGTCCCATCGTCGGCGATCTCGATCGAGAGCCGGTCGTCCCGGCGGCTCTCCCGCACCCGGATTTCCACATGGCTTGCTCCCGCGGCGATCGAGTTCTCCACGATGTCCAGAATGTGCAGAGAGAGATCTTCCATGTGGCACCTATCCAAACGCCCGTTGTTCGCGCCGGAGGTGCAACGAGCCGCACATTCCGGCATCACCCGCCTGCCGTCCTCTCCCCGCAAGGCCTTCTTGATTTCCCGGGTGCTGGGCTCATTCAGCAGCAGCGACGTCCAGGCTTTGCCGATATCCGCCACCGAATGCGCGTCAGAGGAGCGAATGAAAGCACAGTCGGCATATTGCGGAAAGCGCCGCCGGGCTTCCTCGGGGCTGGTGTTCGCGGAGAGCTCCAAAGCATCCAGGTGCAACTCCTCGGGGATGAATCCCAACTGCCCGATGATGCCGAAGGTCTCGCGATCGACATGCGAGGCGATGGCCAGGCCCTCCAGGCCCCGGATGCTCTCCACCACTTGGTCGATAGAAAGTTCGGTCGCGCCGGCCAGCAGCCGGTTGTTGAACCCCAGCACGTCGTGATCTTCATTGACCACAACCTGAGGGCCGAAAGCCTCCGGGTCGTTTTCTCCGGGCAAGTGCTCGTAGACGATCTCCTGCAGCCGGAGCGCCTTGTCAACGCTGTCGAAAACCGCCAGGATGTGCACTTCCTCCTTCGAGGTCACTTCCATCCCCGGCAGCACCGTGAGCTTCCTGTCTCGCGCGGCCTTCACTACCGCGGGCACGTTCTCGGCAGAATTGTGATCGGAAATGCCGATCACATCCAAGCCCTGCCGGGAGGCCTTGCTCCACGAGCGCCCTGGGACCCATGTTCAAGTCGGCGCACGGCGACAGGCAGGTGTGCACGTGCAGGTCGGCTTTGAAGATCCGCAGCATCACTCGGTCCCTCGGATGCCCATCTGGTACAGCGTGCCGGCCAGCTCGAAGGCAGCAAGCTGGCTGGCCAGCACCGGCACGTTTTCCTCGCGGGCTTTCGCCAGGGTCTCGGAATCCGGCGTTCTGCCCGCTACCAGAACGATTCCGGCCAGTTCCTTCAAGCTGGCGACCGCGATGATATTGCGATGCGTCTGCAAGGTGATCCAAAGGTTGCCGGGCTTGGCATGCGCGATAACGTCACTTAATAGATCACTGACATAGCCTCCCGTGATCTCCCTGTCGAGGTCCTGCTGTGGCGTCAAAACTTCCAGCCCCAGCGCTGCCGGCAACGTCGCGGACCGTCATATGGTCACCACCTTCCGGTTGCTGGCCGGCCCAGGAGCGGGGCGGACCGCGCTGCCGACCTCCCTGCGCTACCAGACCACGCACTCCTCCAGCGCGGCTCGTTCCAGGACCACGTCTTCGGCGAAGCTCTGGCAGGTGGGCGCGCCGCAGGCCCCGCAATTGATCTGCGGCAGCGTTTCGTACATCTCCTGGATGCGTTTCCTCTTCTCGATGGCCCTCGCAATGTCCTTATCCAAGGGCGCGAAAGGCCTTGAAGGGATCTTGCCCGGCAGCGAGAAATAGTTCCTTTGGTACAGCTCTCGTATCTTCTCCCGGTCCTGGCAGGGCTGGCTCCCGAACCGGGCCACCAGACTGAGAATCGTGCTCCGCGTCACATAAGGATCTCCCACCGTGAGCGAACCGCCGCAGCATCCCTGTGGACAGGCGTGGCACTCCACGATATTGGATGTCACCCAGCTTTCCGCTGCTCGATTTCGTCCAGAATCCTCTCCACATCGCCCAGCCCGCCCACCGCCAGGCTGTTTTGCGCCCGCAGCGAGGAGACCTGCCCGCCCAGCAACCGGCCAGCCCAGCCCGATGCCCGTCACCGGCTCGTCGGTCCTCCCGCGGGCTGTCGTTCGATCTCGCCGATGGCCGAAAGGAGAGGAGTGGTAAATGTCGGATATTCCGATGGCGCCATCGATGTGTGAGGCTCTTTTCCTGGGAGGATACTTGATGGCCACCATCTTGGCCGGGCAGGGCGTCAGGTAGATCACCCCGATTTCCTCACGCCGCAGGCCCAGCTCCTTCATTTTCTTGTGCCTCACCTCGCGCGCGGCGATCTCCATGGGAGAATCGATCGGGAATCAGCAGGTCGATGAGGTTGGAATATCGCGCCTGGACCAGCCGGACGATGGTAGGACAAAAGGGCGACAGCAGCGGCCAGCGGCCCCCGGTAACTGGCCAGATACTCGTCGATGGCGGTGCTGACGGCCTCGCTGGCGCGCGCCACGTCGCAGGCCTCGTCGAAGCCGATTTTTCTCACGCCGCCAGGATGGTCCGGGAAGAACGTCCTTGCGGAACTGCCCGTACAGCACCGGCGAGATCAGCGCGACGGTGTATTTGAACCGCGAGAAGTCGGTGAAGGAACTGGTTTGGGGAACGATCGCATTGTGGCGGCACGCCCGGGCGCACTCCCCGCAGTCGATGCAGCGGTCTTCCAGGATCTGCGCCTGTGCCGTGCCGCACCGCGGATCGGCCTCGCGTCGGGCAGACCTTCAGGCAGGCCATGCGCCGACCTTCACCGCATCGCAGGCGCAGAACGTCCATGGTGTTCTCACGCAACGCCGCATCGAAGAATTCAACACTCTTGCTCAGATCTCCGTTCAATCAGACTGGAGCCGAATCGTTATCTCCAAAGTCGTGCCTTTCCCCACCACCGAGTGAATGGTAAAGACATCCGCATTCTTCTTGATGTTGGGCAGGCCCATTCCTGCCCCGAAGCCCATCTCCCGAATCTCGTCGGAGGCCGTGGAATACCCTTCTTGCATGGCTAGCTCCACGTCCGGGATGCCGTGGCCTTCGTCGTCCACCCTGATCCGGATATCCGCCGGAGTCACTCTGCAGCTCCATGGTTCCTTTGCGGGCATACAACACCACGTTCATTTCCGCTTCATACGAAGCGATGGCCACCCGCCGGATCACCGACGGCTGGATGCCGATCTCCTTCAGGATGCCCTTGATCGTGATGGAGGCTTTTCCTGCATTCACAAAATCTCCGCCCGCCGACACTAAAGCGTTGACGGAAGAGGCGGCTCGCTTGGCATCCTGCAGGCCTTCCTGGAGTTCGCTGCCCCCGGCCAGGCCCCGCGCGTACAGCCGGCCGCAGGACTCGTACATGGGAAGGCCGGTGGACAGCACAACCATTCCCTTCTCTTTGGCCAGGTTGATGGCCTCCTTGTCGGGCAGCTTCCCCCGCACATACACGATGGCTTTGACTTCCGCGATCTCGGCCGTGCGTACCGCTTGCACATTGGTCAAACCGGTCAGCAGCAGAGCATTGGGTTTGATGAAGGCCAGCACGTCGCTCATCAGGTCCGCGCCGCAGCCCACTCCCACTTCCTGCTCCAGCTTGTCCTCGCCCGCGATCACCCGGCAATTCAGAATCCTTCGCACCGCTTCCAGTTTCATCAGAACACCTGCTTGACGATCTGGTCTCCCAGCTTGATGGTCCTTTTTCCGGGCACCCGCGTGGCCGGGCAGGTGTTCCAGCATAGACCGCAACCCGTGCACTTGGCTCTCGTCCACGAACCGGGCTTTCCTCCGCACCTTCACCTTGAAGTTCCCGATGAACCCTGAGAATCCGGCCACTTCGCTGTAGCTCAGCAGTTTGATGTTTTCACGGTGCCCCACCGAGACCATCTTGGGGGTCAGGATGCAGGCCGCACAGTCGAGCGTGGGGAAGGTCTTATCGAACTGTCCCATCCGCCCGCCGATGGTTGGCTCACGCTCGACCAGGTACACGGTGCTGCCGGACTCGGCAATCTCCAGGGCCGCCTGAATGCCCGCGATCCCGCCGCCCACAACCAGCACGTTGGGGTTGATTTCGGCGCGCATCGGCTCCAGCGGCTGGTGCAGGGCCACCCGCCGCACCGCTCCCGAGACCAGAGCCTTGGCTTTTTCCGTGGCCATGCGCACATCGTCGTGGATCCAGGAGCAGTGTTCGCGAATATTGGCCATCTGGACCAGGTACCGGTTGAGGCCCGCCTTCCTGCGCCGCATTCCGGAAGGTGAGCTCGTGCATCAGCGGAGAGCAGGCCGCCACCACAACCCGGTTGACGCCCAGTTGTTGAATGTCGTCCTGGATCAAGCGCCTGCCCAGGGTCGGAACACATGAACTTGTAGTCCCGCGCGATCACCACGCCGGGCGCGCGGGAGATGAAACTCGCGCACTTCGCCCACGTTCACGGTTCCGGCAATGTTGAGTCCGCAATGGCAGATGTAAACGCCTATGCGCACGTGCCCGTTCTGTTCCATCGGTCTCCTCCTTCTACGCTACTAGCGCTGAGAGCGGCGCTTTCAGCGCGATCAGATTCCTCTGCAATCCAAGCTCTTGCTCTGAGCAGCCCAAGGCCAGCCCCAGCAGCTGCGTGAAGAAGACCACGGGGACTTCATAGGACGTTCCAAACATCTTGTTCACGCGCTTCTGGTACGCCTCCACGTTGATCTGGCACAGGGGACAGGTGGTGAGCGATGCATTGGGCTCCGTTCTCGGCGGCGCACTCCAGCAACTCCTTCACCAGCTCCAGGCACACGTCCGGGAAGGTGGTCATGAGCATTCCGCCGCAGCAGCGGGTCTTCAAGCGGGAAGTACGCGGCTCGGGCGCCCAGCCGCTCGAAGAGCCGGTCCATCGTGGTGGGGAACTCACGGTCGTCGAATCCGCGCTCCGGCCGCACGATTTGACAGCCGTAATAGGGCGCGAACGTGACGCCTTCCAGGCTTCGTTTGGCCGCCTGCGCGATGGTTTCGATCCCGATATCGTTGACCAGAACATCCAGGGGGTGGCGCACCGCGACCGTCGAGATCGTATATGCAGGCCGGCCTCGCCCCAGAAGCGCGATCCACTTTCTGCTTCAGCTCCGGGCTCTCCCGCAGGAAGCGGTTCGTTTTCAGCAAGACCGTGTAACAGGCGCTGCACGGCGCGATCAGGTCGCGGATTGCCGTTCTGCTCGGCAAGCGCCAGGTTTCTCGCGCTGATGGCCAGCGAGAGTGGTCTCGTCCATGCTCATGTACATGGTCGCGCCGCAGCAGTTCCAGTCCTCCAGCTCCTGAGCCCCACTCCCAGGGCGCGAAACACCGCCCGCAAGCTCTCGTCGTAAGGCTTCCCGGACGACTCCAGGCTACAGCCGGGGTAGTAAGGATATTCCATGGGCATCTCTCAAGGGGTCCTTTCGGGCTGCTCTTCATCCCACCGCGCGGTATCCAACCATGCCTTCGTCATACTGCACCGCTTCCTTCTCCCGAGGAAATTCCAGAGCCTTGGAGGCCCGCAAAATCGCCCGGATCGCCCCCACGCCCTTGATCTTGGAGGGGAACAGCGAAACTCTCCCTTTTCGCATCAGCGCCATCCCAAGAGGCAGAAGCCGGAAAAGTCCCAGGGGATTTCGCCTCAGGTAGTAAAGCAGCAGCAACAGGATCTCGTGATTGCGACCGTAGCGGTTCACGATGCCAACGAAACTCTTCGACAGCAGGTAGACGGGAAATCGGTCGGGATAAAGCCCGGCATCCATCGCTGTGCGCTTTAAGGCATACAGCAGATCGGTGATCTTGATGGATTGCGGACAGCGCGTGGTGCACATGTAGCAGGAAGCGCAAATCCAAATCGTCCGGCTTCGAAGAATCTCCTCAATCTGCCCGGCCCGGAACAGCGCGATGACCATCCTGGGGGAAATGTCCATCGCGTAACTTACCGGGCAACTTCCGGTGCAGGTTCCGCATTGCAGGCACCGCGAAATCCGGTCGCCCCCTGGCACGACTTGGGCCTCCTCCAGAAACCTCTGCCGCAGTTCTCGCTCCGGTGCGGGCAGAATCCCTGGAACTGGCACGTGATATTTGGTCGGACTTGTGCTCACTCTCGCACTCGCCATCGTCCCTCCTCATCTGTGTCGCCATCTTAACGCGAGGGCGGTTGGATACGCCACCCCATCGCGCCAGTCCCTGCCGCGGCGGCCCCGGCAGCTCTGCGCGCCGTGTGCTTCCGATGGAAGCAGGTGCGCCGGACGAACTCTCGCAATAGACACTCTTGGCGGAAGTAGATGCCTCATTGGAGGCATAGCTCCTCCGGGTTGGCACTATGATCCACAATGCTGGCGGAGACCTTCTCCAGCATGCCCGCGCGCAGCACGGAGCGGACGCGCCGCGGCGGATCGCACATCACATCGCCGTAGGGGCTGGTACCGGGGCGGACGCCGCAGTGCACGCAGGCCAGGACCTTGCGTCCTTCGTCAGTCTGTAAGAGTTCATCCACGGTGGTGGGACAGGAAGCTTGGTCCAAGACATCGAGAACGGCGTCCATGTCCTCTCCTTCCGCCGAGGCAGCCCGGCGGCTATGGGTGCACAAATACCCCCGGACATTATAGCATTTCGGATTCCATCCTCTGAATCGACCTGCGGGGGGGCGGGAGGAACGGCTCGCTCACGGCCGCGCTTCGGTGCTGGAGCCGTGAGAAATCGCAGCGGCGAGCCTGCGCGGACGGGGGTGCGAAGTTCACCGAAGGTGTGTCAGACGCGGCTCCGGCGCACCCGTTTCAGAATGCACTGCGTCTATTGCGCGACGCAACAGCCGGGGGCTCCGCTTGGGCCATCGCCCCACTGGGGGAGAGGGGACGGCAGGCCGGATGCTCCGTTCTCCGGGCATGTGAACCGATAACTGTTACAATCCCCCCCATGAACGACATCTTCCGCTTGAAGTGGGTCCTTCTTGCGGGTTCAACGCTGGGGATCCTGACGATGCTGGTTTTACGGCCAACGGCAAGGCAGATCCGCATAGCGATGCATGTGGCCCTTGCCGCTTCGGTGATCGCTCTGCTGACAACACGGCTGGTCATTGGATGGACCGCTCGCCGGCGCGAAGCCGCCGGACAGCGTGAGCCGCGACCGGCCGACATCGGCCCGGTCCTCGAGCGGCTGAGCGTCGCCGTCAGAAGCCTCGCCAGGAATCCGACCGGCGCCGATTCCAAGACTCAGGTCCTCCTCGAACTCGACAGCCTGATCGCACTGATAGATGGGCCATCCATGGCGAGGGCTGCGAGCGACCTCAAGGCCGCGCGTGCCGCGATCGCCGCCGCCACACCGGAAACGGTGCCGGCGGCGCTCGACCTGCTGAACCCCGCGCTCGGGAAAGGGCCTGATCGGAAATCGTAGACGCGCCACCGTCACTGGACGGATATTCTCAACTACGGTCGCGGTGAGAAACGCGGACTACACCCAGACCACGAAGTGGCATTGCGGGTCGCCGCGCTTGATCGATTGAGTCAGCTCGACGGTTATGGGCTTCCCGGCAACCGTGCTGAACGCCTCGAGAATGAATCCGCGCCCGCACTCGCAATAGGCGTCCGGCAGGCGCGCGGGGCCAGCCGCAACCATGGGGCAGTAGCACTGCGGGTACCGCAGGTGGTATTGATTGCCCTCCCGGCTCACGTTGTCGGCCCCGATCGCGGCTCCGAAGCCGCTCAGAAGCGTATCGAGGTTCCCGTTGGCCTGGGCGATCAACGCCGCGGCGTTCCACCGGGCGCAGCCGCGGCCGCAGGCTTCCATGACGCGGCTGAAGGCCGCCTCGGGAAGCGACGCTTTCAGATTGTCCATCAGGCATTGGAGCCAGGCTTGCCGGAACTCCTGTTGCTTGTCGGCGGGTGGGGCGGGCGCCTCGGCGGTGGGTTTGGTTTCTTCAGTCATGTCTGTTTAGACAAGCCAGCGAGCCAAGTGTGACAGATCGCACGAAGACAAGGGGCGGAACTCCGGAGGCGCACGGATCGTATATTCAGAAAGCGATGATCCTCGCACAGGAGATCCGTTTCGCAGTACGGACGCTCGCCAAGAACAAGGGCTGGACCGCGGTCGCCGCCCTGGCCCTCGCACTCGGCCTGGGGGCCAACGTCGCCATCTTCTCCGTGGTCGGCCTGATGCTGTGGCCGCCGTTACCCTATCCGGATCCGAACCAACTGGTTTTCATTCCGCAGACCAATCCGCAACGGGGTTTCTCGCAGGCGAAATGCAGTTTGCAGGACGCCCGCGACTGGAGTGGCGCGTCCACGATCGCCTCCGTCGCGGTGTATCGCTCGCAACCTCTCGCGTTGAGCGGAGAGGGGCAGCCGCAACACGTTCCCGCGATGCAGGTGAGTCCGGAGTTCTTTCCCATACTCGGAGTAGGTCCGGCGCTCGGGCGGGTGTTTGCGGCGAGCGAGGGGCCGGAGACGGAGTCGCGCGCGGCGGTGATTTCGCACGCTCTCTGGCAAGGGTTGTTCTCCGGCGACCGATCGGTACTGGGCCGCGAGATGCGTCTCGACGGCCGCAATTACTCGATTGTCGGAGTGATGCCGGAGAGCTTCCACTATCTGTTCCAGCCCGTCGAACGTCTGGTATCCCGCTTTCGCTCGCGCCGGCACAGCGTGCGCGCGACCAGCGCAGGTTGAGCACCGTCGCGCGTCTCAAGGCGGGGGTCTCGGTTGGGGCCGCCAACGCCGAGGTTCGTTCGATCTCCGCGCGGGTGGAGAAGGAGGATCCGGCGAGCCTCGCTGAATTGGCGCGGCGACGTGCGTCCGCTGACCGCTCGCGTGATCAACCGGGGCGCTCGCGCGGCTGCGTTCTCGATGTTCGGAGGTGTTGGATTCGTGCTCCTCATCGCGTGCGCCAATGTCGCGAGCCTGTTGCTGGCGCGTGGTACGCTGCGGCGTCGCGAGTTCGCCGTTCGCGCCTCGCTGGGCGCCAGCCGGGGCTCGCTGATCCGGCTACAACTCATCGAGAACCTGCTGCTGTCGGTGATCGCCGGCGTGGTAGGCGTAGTCTCCGCGATCTGGACGGTGCCGCTCCTGAAGCGCGTGGCCCCGCCCGACATGGCGTTGTTCCAGGTGGCGCGCATGGATTGGAGCGCGCTGGCGTTCGGGCTCGCGCTGTCGGTGGTGACCGGCGTCGTCTGCGGCGTGCTTCCGGCCTGGTTGCTGACGCGAGACCACCTGGCACTGAGCCTCCAGTCCACCAGTCGTGGCTCGACGAGCGGACGGCAGGGGTTGCTGAAGGGACTGGTAGCGGCGGAGATGGCGCTGGCGCTGGTCCTGGTCGCCGCGAGCAGTCTGATGATCCGCAGCGTGTTGCGGCAGACCAACGAGAATCCCGGATTCGACAAGCGCAACCTGGTGGCGGCGCAGATCATGCTTCCCACAACGCGATATCCCGAACGGACGCAGGTCGTCGACTTCTTCGCGAAGGTATTGGAAAACCTGCGGCGGGACGGTGTCGTCGACTCGGCCGGGCTGGTTCAGACGGCTCCGCTGGCTGGGGACAGCCTTCACTGCCGCGTGCGCGTGGAGGGCGAAACGGAATCGGGCCCGGACAGATCTGCCGGCGAGATGGTGGTGAGCCCGGGGTATTTCCGCGCGATGCGCATTCCGGTATTGGGGGGGCGCGACTTTCTAGACGCGGACCGCGCCGGAACGCAACTGGTGGCGATCGTCAACGAGACTTTCGCCCGGCGTTTCTGGCCCAAGGACCCGGACCCCGTGGGCAAACGGCTCCAAGTGGGCGACGGCACGGACGGATGGATCGCGGTGGTGGGGCTCGCGCGCGACGTGCGGCACGTGAGCCTGGCGGAGCCTCCACGACCGGAGGTCTATCGGCCACACGCTCAAACCGGGCCGCCCAGCATGCTCCTGCTGGCGCGCGGGCGGAGTGGTTTGCAGTCGATGGCGGGCGCGATCCGGTCGGCCGTCTGGCAGGTGGATCGGGACCAGCCTCTGTTTCGCCTGCAATCGGTCGAGTCGTGGCTGTTTATGCGGAACTCCGGCGGCCGGGCGACGGGGACCGTGCTCGGCATGCTGGCGGCGGTGGCTTTGATCCTGGCCGCGCTGGGAACGTATGGGGTGATGGCGTACGCGGCGGCGCAGCGGACGCGGGAGATCGGAATCCGGCTGGCGTTGGGAGCGACGCGCGAGCAAGTGTTCCGGATGATGCTGGGCGCGGGTCTGACGCTCGGAGTGGTGGGAGTGGTGGTGGGATTGCCGGCAGCGTACGGGGTTACGCCGCTGTTGCGCGCGATCGATTCCGGTCTGGACGTCAGCGACGGGGCGACGTACATCGGTGTGGCCGCGTTGCTGTTCACGGTCGCGCTGGGGGCTTCGATCGTGCCGGCGTGGCGGGCCATGCGAGTGGCGCCGGCGAGCGTGCTGCGAGACGAGTAGCCCATGGCTATTTAGCATCCGCAACGAACCATCAAAGCGCCGCGCCGCCGGGCGTCTTCGAGTTTTCGGGCGCCCGTTTTCGTAAGAGTAGCTGGCGCGGGAGCGAACGGCCGAAACATCGGGTACGATTTAACGATAGAGGTACCAATGTACAGCCCGTTCGTGGATGGTGGGGCCGATCTCGAGGACAAGGAACTGGTCGCCAGCGCGCAGAGCGGCGACCGCCAAGCGCTCGAAGACCTGGTGGTCCGGCATCAGCCCTGGGTCTACAACATAGCCGTCCGCATGTTGTTGTGGACGGATGCGGCTGAGGATGCCACGCAGGACATCCTCATAAAGATGATCACGGGCCTGGGGGCCTTCCGCCACCGGAGCAAGTTCCGCACGTGGCTGTACCGCATCGCGGTGAACCACATTCTGAATCTGAAAAAGGAGTGGGTGGTTGCCGAGGCGCCCTACACCTACGACTACTTCGCCCGCGATCCGGACACTGTCCGTTCTCCGCCGAAGAGGACCGGCGCAACTTCATCCGCAAGAGCACGCTGGGTGCAAGGAACTCATGCCTGTCAAGTGCAGTTCCGGCACAGCGCATCCAGGCTGTATGCGCAACCGCGGCATATGAGCTCAACAAGCGGCATCACGAGGTAACTATAGGGCTCCTCCAACTGCTGCTTGACGACCAGAGCCACCAGACCAACAATGTGCTCTTCCTCGATCATCCGCTGAGCCTTTAGCGCTGCCCACCGTTTACATATGCCCTCCCGGGCTGCCTCAAGAGTTCGTCCTAGCCGCGCCTTTCCTTCTGCCATGGCCGCGGCTGTCTTTTCAAACCGAATACCGACCAGCAACGCGTCTGCCGAGGTCGTCGGCTCGAAATCCGATGGCCCACTCGCAATCATCGCATACAGATCATCATCCGACAGAGTTCGTATCGACAGCCAGTACTTTCTGTCGTATGCCGAGAGAGCGGGTAGATCATTTCGTAGCATCTGCATAGACATCCTTCCGGTGCGCTCTTACACGTCCGCAGACTTCTGTACACCGCGCTGTGACTTCAGGTACATAATCCACTTCTTGAAAACATCGTCCGTGTCAATCCTACTATATCCAGGTCCGGTAGGACCAACCCACCTATCCAAAGAATACCTACCGGCGTAGCCCCTTTGTCCCGGACCCACCGCATGGAACACGAGCTGCGCAACCGGAATCGGACCTCCCGGAAACAGCTGTATGGGAATATTTCCGGTGTTAAGCAGTTCAAGCGTTGGGCAACCTCTGTATCCGGGATGTATTACAGTCGCAGTCGCGATGATTAAGCCTAGCCGGCCCCATGAGGAGCGGCCAATGATATAGGCCATGAGATCGTGGGGCAGGACAACGTATTCGAGAGTTGCGCCAAGCACAAGCTCACGAGGGTGGAGCACGAATCTTTCATTAACTCCTATGAACACAACCTCATAGAACCGATGCAGATCTACCGTCAAGTCTTTGTCGAAATCCAGTGTGGCTAGCTCGCCCCTCCTCATAAGAATCAGTTCGCTTCCCAGCCGAAGGTCGACTGAGTTTGCTTTGGATAAGTCATCACGCGCGCACAGCTCGGGCATAATGACAAGCGGATCACGTTCCCTCCGGAGACGTCTCCAGATCTGTGTCCCAGAAAGTACCCCCGATGCTTTCCCGTCGGCCTGGGTTTTCATACGCCAGCCTTCCGAAACTGATTTAGGGCCTCGTTCTGGCGTAGTGCCAGTTGCGCAAGCCGGGAGAGGTCCCGGATTCTGGTCGCTATGGAACACTTCTCCAAGGGCAACGTAAGCTGAGCCGGCCGGCCGACTCCGCAACGCGATATGCCCACACTGCATTCATGATCTCGGCAAAACTCAGGACGCGCAGGTCACGGCCTGCCTGCCACGCCGACGGTGGGATGCCTTGTTGCACCCATGGGATGTACTTCGTGACAAGCTCCACGCTAGGCTGGAACCGCAGCTCAACAGGCACAACCTCGTTGACCGCCGTGCGAGCAGTGATGAGGGACGGCTCCACAGCATTGAATATCGCGACCGCTTCACTTGGAGACAGCTCCATCGAATTGGTGAAGGGGGCCAACGCCTCGATTGTATCCTCGACCTGCTTTGCCACAGGGGAACGCTTCGCAAGCTGGCCAAACCGCTGCTCGTAAACGCTCAGGGTATCTATGATGTTTTTTAGCCGCAGTAACAGTGGCGGATGCCCCACCACAGGAACGGATGGGCTCTGCCTTGAGGTATGGAATTCTAGAAGTGCAAAGAGAAAGGCTGGACCGACCAGGCGCACCGCAGCAATATCACAGACATACTCGACAAAGTAGTCTACGACAGACTCATAAGTGATTGCTTCAGGCAGCGCCTTCCGATCCACTGAGAGGCTAGCAGCCTGTGGTTAAAGTCCGGCTGTGGGACGCAGCCGGCTCTGGCCTATAAAACATAAATGTACTAAAATGTTCTTATGGCCATGGGCACCCGCAAGCACCGGCAGCGCCAGGAAGACCTCTGGATCACCCATGCCGAGCTGGCCACTGCGCCGGGGCATCCGTTCTACGAGCGTGTGAACGAACTGCTGGACGCCGAGAAGTTCGACGAGTTCGCCGAGAAGGAGTGCGCCGGGTTCTATGCGGAGAAGAATGGACGCCCCTCGCTGACGCCGGGAACGTATTTCCGGCTGCTCATGATCGGCTATTTCGAAGGGCTCGATTCCGAGCGCGGGATTACCTGGCGGGCCGCCGACTCGCTGGCGCTGCGCCAGTTCCTCCGCATCGGCTTGGACGAGCAGACCCCGGATCACTCGACCATTTCGCGGACCCGGCGGCTGATCGATGTGGAGACGCACCGCAAGGTGTTCCTGTGGGTGCTGGGCGTGCTGGCGGACCGAGGTCTGCTGAAAGGCCGCACGGTGGGCGTGGATGCCACCACGCTGGAAGCCAATGCGGCCCTGCGCTCGATCGTGCGGCGCGACAACGGCGCCAGCTACAACGAATTCCTCACCGGGCTGGCGCGGCAATCCGGCATCGAGACTCCGACCCGGGAGGATCTGGCGCAAGTGGACCGCAAGCGCAAGAAGAAAGGTTCGAACCAGGAATGGGTGAGCCCGTCGGATCCGGATGCGCGCATCACGAAGATGAAGGACGGAACCACGCATCTGGCACACAAGGCCGAGCACGCGGTGGACATGGAGAGCGGGGCGGTAATCGCGGTGACCTTGCAGCCGGCCGATCAGGGCGATACCACGACCATCCGGGAAACCCTGGCCGAGGCGGGTGAGACCGTCGCGCACCTGATGGAGCGGGAAGTCGAGAAGGCGCCGGAGGAAGAGCGGCAGGTCAATCCCCAGGGCATTGAAGAGGTGGTCGCCGATAAGGGCTACCACAGCGGCAGCACGGTGCAGGCCATCGTGGAGGTGCCCGCCCGAACTTACATCCCGGAGCCGAAGCGGAAGCGGCGTAAGTGGGCGGGCAAGGCGGCCGAGCAGAAGGCGGTCTACGACAATCGGCGACGGGTCCGCGGCATCTACGGCAAGCGGCTCTTGAAGAAGCGCGGGGAGTTGATCGAGCGGTCCTTTGCGCACTGCTACGAAACCGGCGGGATGCGGCGGCTGCATCTGCGAGGCCGCGAAAATGTTTTGAAGCGCCAGCTGATCCACGTCGGCGCGTTCAATCTGAGTCTGATTCTGCGGCGGAACTTGGGCGCGGGAACGCCCCGGGAACTCCACAACCGCCAGGCGGAGCTCATTTTCGCGATTCTGTGCCTCTGTGCCGCCTTAGAAATGACGGCCAGCCCGCCGCGGCGCGTTTCGCCCGCTTCACCACCCCAAAGTCGGCGGAACCGGCGCCCGCCGGCTCACCGTTGCCGCCGCCGAATTTCGGGGGGTTGCACCACGGGCT
>CAVRZY010000002.1:0-8066 GCA_963725415.1 uncultured Acidobacteriota bacterium
TCGATCAAGATCATCTTAACCAGGCTCAAATCAAAACCGTTGGGATCGGAGTATTCCAGCCAGACGTTCCGGCTGGAATACTCCGATCCCAACGGTTTTGCCGATTTGAGCCTGGTTCAGGTGATTTTCCACAACGTACTGGACGGGGTCGGGAGCTGCTACATTCTTTACAACCGGGCCGGCAACACCATGTACCTGGCCTTTGACTCGGGAATGGGCGCGACCTCACTTCCCGTGGTCAGCGCGTCGGGCAGCCTTGAGAACAGCCAATGCGTGGTGAACGTCGGCGGGACCACCGTTTCCGGGTCCGGGAACTCCCTGGTCCTGAACATCCCCATCACTTTCAAGCCGGTCTTTGGCGGACTCAGGAATGTGTACATGCTGGCCGTTGACAACGCCGGGCAAGTGGGCGGGTGGTACGTCGCAGGAAGCTGGACCGTGACCGGCACGCCGCCCCAACCCCCCTCCTCGATGACCGTCAGTCCGAACTCAGGGAGCGGCGCCCAGCGCGTCTTCCGATTCGTTTATACGGATCCAAACGGGGCGGCAGACTTTGATCTGGTGCAACTGCTGTTCAATACCGGTGTCAACGGCGTGGGCGCATGTTACATCCTGTATCATTCTCCCAGCAACTCCACCTACCTGGCGGTGGATGCCGGTATGGGATCGACAGGCCCGGCCCCACCTGGCGCTCCAGTGACTCTACAGAACAGTCAATGCTCGCTTAACCTGGCCGCATCCGCGGTCTCCAGGTCGGGGAACGACCTGATACTAGACCTCTCGTTGTCTTTCAAGGCGTCTTTCGCCGGGGCCAGGAATGTCTACATGTGGGCGCGGGACAAAGGCGGCTTGTCTCTGGGCTGGCTCCAAGCGGGCGCCTGGACGGTGCCGTAATGACCGGCAGGCGCTGTCGTGCAGACCTCGGGGGGCGCCCAAGTTGCACCGACCTTTGCTAATCCGAATTGAGGCGCGCCAGCAGATCGCGCGACTCCTCGGCCCAGCGCAACAGGACAGTAACGCCCTCTACAGGCGCAGTTCTCGGTGACCAGCCCAGTTCGCGCCGGGCTTTCTCGCAGTCGGAGACGAAGACCTTTTGATCACCGGGCCGCCAGGCTGAGAAGCGGACGGCGATGCTGCGTCCCAGATAAGAACGCAGGATGTCCAGAAGTTCCAGCAGCGACAGGGTATTCGAGGCGCCGCCCCCGGCGTTATAGATCTGCCCTGCCGTCGTTTCGATGGAGGCAATGGCTTTCAGGTAGAGATCGATCAGGTCGTCCACCCACAGCAGGTCCCGAAGCTGCTTGCCGTCGCCGTAAATCGTGAGCGGCCTGCCCAGAACGGAGGCAATAATAAACCAGGCCACCCAGCCCTGGTCCTCCACACCGAACTGTCGCGTTCCGTAGACGCAGGACTGTCGAAAGACGACCGACTTGAGGCCATAAATGCGGTGATAATCTCTCACATATTGCTCGGCGCACCCCTTCGAGCAGCCGTAGGGAGAGTGGAAATCCATGGATTCGGATTCGTCGATGCCGCGTGTCGCTTCAGTGTATTCGTAGCGAGTCAAGCCCTCACGCACGCACAGGTGCTCCAGTTGGCCGTAGACCTTGTTTGTGGAGGCATATAGGAAGACCGCCTGGGGTGTGTACTGCCGCGCCGCCTCCAGCACGTTAAAGGTTCCCAGGGCATTGACCTCGAAATCGGTCCTGGGATCCGATACGGAGCTGGTTACGGCCACCTGTGCGGCTTCGTGAATCACCACATCTGTGTCTTGATGCTGCGCAAACAGCCCGGCCATATCGGTCGCTGAGCGGACATCCGTGTGATGGAAGACCAACTGCTTCTGCCAGCCGGCCAGGCAGTTGAGGTTGTCCCGGCTACCGGGGCGCGAGAGGTTGTCGATGCCGACAACTGTGGCGCCTTGCGAGAGAAACCTTGTGGCTACATGGCTCCCAATGAAGCCCGCCACGCCGGTAACGATCACTTTCATGTTCTGCTCCTCCCTGGCCGGCCTCGTTCGAACCGTTCCAGGTCAGGAACGGCTATTCCGCACACCGAGCAAAGAACCTGCGGGGAGGTAAAACAAGTGCTCCTGCCCGTCGGCCAATTCTCTCACGGCTTGTGCGCCATGCCGGCTCCTAACCGCCCGTGGGTCACCGAGTAGATGGCTTGCGTGACCCTGTCCAGCAAATCCTCGGCCACGGTTGGGTGGGTCCAGCGGTTCACCTCGGCGCCCACTCGGTCGGCCATCTCCAGCGCGACGGCGTGTGTCCGGTAGGCCCGCGCCCTGGCAGTGAACTCGATCATGGATCGTGCGTATCTCTCCGGTGGATGCCTCTCCTGAAGCACCCGGCAGCCCTCCGCGCCTAGCGCCGTGAAACGCTGCGGATCGGCCAGGAACGCTTTCAGGTGGTTCTGAATGTCGGCCACCTCGTTATCCGGGCGCACGAAGGCCACGGCCTCTTTCGGAAGCGAGGCGTACCAACCCACCTCCGTGACCAGGGCGGGCAAGGCATGCTCCCAGATCTGAAGCTGGCTCAGCGAAGCTTCACCCATGGTGGGATAGCGCAGGTTAATCACCAGGTCGGCCTGGCATAACACCGCGTCGATCTCCGCCGGAGGCGTGAACCCGTGCAGATGTACCTGCTGGGTGAGGCCGGCGGAACGAATCGCATCCTCGACGTGCTCGGCATTCCAGAGCGGACCGTAGACGTCCAGCCGGAATTGATCCCGCTCCGGGAGGTTCGCCAGCGCCTGGAGGACCGATTCCAGGCGGCGGTTGGGATTCAAGTAGCCGAAAATTACCAGCCGATAGGGAGGCCGGGAAGCCTCTACACGCCGAGACTTCCAGCTCTCCAGAATAGATGAGCCTCTGCTCGCATAGGGGAAATCCAGCAACGCCACCGGACAACTACTTTGGCCGCGAATCTCCTCGCAAGCTGCCGGAGAGTGCAGGATGACGCCCAGCGCATTCTCCAGTGCCAGTGCGGTCAGGGGGTAATTCTCGGACATCCAGTCTGCGCTGTGGCCTCCGTCCCAGTAAATTTCCCCCGCCAAGCGGCCCTCTTCGCCGTAATAGGCCTGCATGTGCGCCAGGTAACCTTCGCGGTCTGCTCGGTGATGGCGGTACAAATACGAAAACAGATCGTGCAATCGCAGGTCATGCAACACGACGATTCCGGGATGGAGCCTGGCGACCTGCCAGATGGAATCGTGGAAGATCGCATTATTCCCCATGTGATAGATGGTCATGTCCGCGCGGCTGACCTCCGGCCAGGGGAGGTGGGGAGGGCGAAATCGCCGGACTTGCCCACACTGTTCCAGTGTCCGATCCCAGTCGGTTTGGTCGGTCCATAGAACCAGCTCCGCCCATTTGCACAGATAGGGGAGGATGACGGCGGAATACTGCGCGACGCCGCTGCGAGCGGGCGGCAGAGGGCAGAACCAGTTCAGCTTCATGCCAGCAGTGTCCTGACCACAGTACGCCAGGAGATGTCCAGGCTCGAGTAGCGATCGCGTCCAGCCTGTCCCCAGGCCCTGGCCTGGGTGCGATTCTCCCACAGGGTATCCATGGCGAGGGCCAACGACTCCCGGCTGGGCTCGACAACCAGGCCGGTCTCACCGTGCACCACGAACTCCAAGGGACCCCCGGAGTCGCGGCAGGTGATGACTGGCTTTTGAGCGAGCATGGCTTCCAAGGTAACGTAACCGTAATCTTCGTCCAGCGGGGGAAAGACGACACCCAGAGAGCGGGCGTAAAGCTCCCGTTTGTGCTGCTCAGAGACATTGCCCAGCCACTCCAGTCGGTCTTGCACCCGGAGCTCCACAGCCAAGGCCCGGATGGTGTGCTCGAATTCCGAATTGTCTGCCGCCCCGGCCAGACGCAGGCGAACTGGCTGCCGGGTTCTTGAAAGCGCCTGCACCGCCAGCACCTGGCGCTTCAGGGGGTTCAGGCGGCTGGGAAAGAAGAGGTACTCTTCCGGCTCGGCGGAATAGAACTGTTCGGCGCAAGGGGCAGGACTGTAGAGCGGAACGGAGTCAATGCCGCAGTGATCTTTCAAGCGACGGGAGACATTGGCGGACAGAGCGCAAATTCTCTGTGCTTCGGGAATCAACTCGCGATCCGCTTTCCAGATGGCCTCGCGGATCTGCACCCCCTTGGGGGAATAAACCAGATCGCCGGCCGCCGGATTCATCCACAACTCATAGGCCTGGCGGTGCTGATGCAGGATCCAGAGGACCTTATTGGGGTGAGGAATGAAGTAGGCAGGAAATTTCAGCCCGATGAGGCGATCGATCGGCCTGCCGAAGCTTTCCGTCACATCCAGCAGGCGGCAGGCCAAGATATGATCCAGAATCCGCTCGGGCGGGTAGTGTTTGAAGGGAATGGCAGCAATCTCCGCCTCATGCCCTTCTGCGATTAAGGCGTCCTGGAGGCCAGCCGCCAGAATCTCGGCCCCCCCGCGAATGAATGGGATCTGAACCGTGGCTATTAGAACCCGCATCTCGAGGAAACTCTCTAAGGAATCTTCCTCGCCACCAGGGCGTAGTCTTGGGCGGCGTAGAAGTAATGGTTGAAGCGTTCGACCAGCTCGGGACCCGCGTCAAAGACCTTCGCTGAGTCGGGGATAGGACTCAACAATAGAACTTCGATCTCCGACAACCCTCGGGCCTGAGCCAAGAAACGAACTAAGGAGCTGGGCAGGGGGTTGCGGTGTGTGGGATCCTGGTAGAAACTATGGGAACTCACCAGCACGTTTAGCGGATTCGGGGTCTCGAAGATGGCCAAGCCGTCCGGCTGCAAGGTGCGTACCGCTTCGTCCAGCACGTCAACCAGCGTCTCCCAGGGCAGATGCTCGATGACGTGGAAGCCAGTGACCGCGCCCACTGAGCAGTCCGGGAGACTGCGCAGAAAGCTGAGCAGATCACTTTCCACGACATCCAGGCCTCTGTCGCGGCATAAGGCGACCATTACACGGTTAGCCTCCACGCCGCGGGCGTGGAAGCCTTCGGTCCGCAACAACTCCAACCACTCTCCCCGGCCACAGCCCAAGTCAAGGATGGGCGTGTTCTCGCCGCCAACGTTGGCCTGGCGAAGGTAAGGAAGGTAGACCTGCAAGTGTTTGGTCAGTTCTTCGCGGGTGCCGCGAAACTGGTTCTCGCAGGAACAATACAGCGCGTCATGCCTGTGCGGGTCTTCAGGGGCGAGGCTCTTGATCCGGTCTTGCTCGAAGGCCTCCGAAATCCAGCGGTGTTGTTGCTGGTGCAACGCCGTGATGCGACGTTCCTGCACCAAGTTCTGGGCTCTTAGCATGGCCAGTTCCTGTTCCGCCTTGCGCAGGCCCTCCTCCAGAGAGCGGCGATGCGCAGACTCGGAATCGATTTCACGATGCAAAACCTCGCCGGCGGTGATTGCCGCGCTCACACCCTCCTGCAACCGCCGCGATCGCTCCACCTGAGAAGCGAGCTGAGCAGAGAGAGCTTCGTGCGCTGCAATCTCGAGGCCACTCTGCCGCTCCGCTTCCCCTAGCCGGTCACGGTAGGAGGTGAGCTGAGCGCGGAGGGCTTGGAGTGCGGCGCTAGTGCCCGTCAGTTCCAGGTGGGTCTGGATGCCAGCCTCCCGCGCTGCTCGCAACTCCGGCTCCAACCTCTCCAGGTCGGCGCTGAGCAACTCAGCCAACCGCACGGCATCGGCCCCGGTTCGCCAGGCGTTTTCCAAAGCGTCCAGTTGTTCGCTGAGAGCCTTCTTGGTCACGGCGCCCAACTCGGCGATCTGGGGCGTGTACCAAAACAGCATGCGCCGCACCAGGCGCACCAGAAGACTCCTAGACGCCCCCGCCAGGTTGGGGGCGCCGGCGGCAGCCGACCCAGCCGCAAGCAGACTTCAATGACGCTGTCGCAGGCGGCTTTCAGACGCCCCCAGTCGGGCGGCGCCGGCGCCGCGCCCACCATGCCGCCGGCGGAAGGTCGCAGGACGGCCTGCGGGGTCCACTTGCTCCGTACTCTATCGCGTATCTCGCGCAGAGCCTCTTCGGGGTTGCTCTCGGGATTCGGTGGTTCCATAACGGTCCAGAAGCCTCGGCGAACCAGTCACGCGCTAGGTCGCCACGTAAGCCTCGATCACCTCCTCGAGCTTCCCGCACATAACGGTCTCGCCCTGACTCAGCCACAAAGCCCGGTCACAAAGCTGCTTCAGTATCTCAGTGGCGTGTGAAACACACAGCAGGGTCTTGCCCGCCCGCTTGAACTGGAGCATCTTCTGGACACATTTGGCCTGGAAGGCCCGGTCACCCACCGTCAGCACCTCATCGATGATCAAGATGTCTGGTTCGACCTCGACCAGCACTGAGAAGGCCAGCCTCACGATCATTCCGGTCGAGTAGGTTCGCAGAGGCTCGTTAATGAAGTCGCCAATGCCGGAGAATTCGACGATGCGGTCGAAGCACTGGAGGACCTTCTTGCGGGTCATTCCAAGCAACGAGGCGTTGAGGAAAACGTTCTCCGCCCCAGTGAGATCCGGATGGAAGCCCGATCCCAGTTCCAGAAGCGCAGCCACCGTCCCGTTCACTGCCACCCTGCCCTGGTTCGGAAAGGAGACCCCGGCCACCAGGCTCAGGAGAGTGCTCTTTCCAGCCCCGTTGGGCCCGATCACTGCCAGACTCTCGCCGGGCATCACCTCCAGGGAAACATCCCTGAGCGCGTAGAAGGTTTCCGCTGGCGTTCGACGCAGCCAGCCAGCTAGATGAGTTCGCAGAAAGCTGCGGCCCACCTTGCGGGAATAGATCTTCGAGACACCCACAAGCCGTACGGCGGGTTTGCGGACTTCCGATGGCGTGCTCAACAAAGAGCCGGAGTACGCTGCCTCCGGGACCGTGTTCTGTTGCTGCGGGTTCTGTGCCATAGTCCAGAGGGTTAAAGCAGGTCGGCAAAGCGGCGTTTCAGCCTGCCGAAGATCGCCAGTCCGAGTAGCCAGAAGAAAAAGGAAACGGCCGCCAGTTTCAGCAGCAGCAAGGACGGCGGCGCCTTGGCCTCCAACAGGATGTTGCGGCAGGCCAGCACCACGGCGGCGATGGGATTGAGCTGGTAAATCAGATGGTATTTCTGAGGGATGGCGCTGAATGGATAGAAGATCGGCACCACCCAGAACAAGACCAGATTGGAGGACTCCACCAGATAACGCATATCGCGAACGTAGACGTCCAGCGCCGAAGTGGCCAGCGTGAGCCCGCACAAGAAGACGATTTCCAGTCCCCACACCACTGGCAGCCAGAGCCAATAGACGTTCACCCCATATCCAAATGCCAGCACCAGAATCAGCAGCAGCGCAATTTGAATCAGAAAATGCATGCAATTGGACAAAACCGAGGCCAAAGGGATGATTTCTCGCGGAAAGTTCACGCGTTTTATGAGCACGTTGTTGTCCAATATCGAGGTGGTTCCAATGGCCGCGGCCAGGCTGTAGAAGTTGAAGGGCACCAGCGCGCACAGCACGAAAACGGCGAAATCGGGGATGGTGTTGTTGGGGAAAATCCTGGTGAAGACGAAGGTCAGCATGGCCATCATCACCAGGGGGTTTACCAGAGACCAGAAAATCCCCAGCGACATGTTTCGATACCGGATCCGAAAATCCTTCAGGACCAGGTTCCTCAGCAAGAATCCGCAGCTTCTAAAGTGCATAAATCACGAGCATTGCCGCAGCCAACATGCCAGTTGGCGCGCGGACGCAAACGAATATGAAGGTATGGTAGCACAGCGCGGCATGGCCGCAACCGAACAACCCAGCCAGCGGCAGGTGCGGGCAGAGCGGCTGTGCCGGGGCAATTGACGATTGCTGTGTCTAGCGCCGCGGGACCCTGGAATCGTCAGTCCTCAATGAGCCAATCCTGCGATTCAGACACTGATACGGCTATGGGCAAAAACCGGGGTCTGACACCATTTGCTGCCCTTGCAAATGGCTGTCTGTACCCGGTTTTTGTTGGGTTCCATGCCCTCTGTCTGAATCGCAGGAGCCAATCGTCAATTCCTCGAACAATACGCAACTGAGGTTTAAACGGCACCAGACAATA
>CAVRZY010000003.1:0-7690 GCA_963725415.1 uncultured Acidobacteriota bacterium
GCGGGGCCGTGGCCCCGCCGTATAGAGGCTGCATCATGGGGGTCTCGACCTCCAGGAAGCCCCGCTCTTCCAGTTGCCGCCGGAAGGAAGCCACGATCTTGCTGCGCGTCAGGAAAACGTTCCGGAGCGCGGGATTGGCGATGAGGTCGAGGTAGCGCTGGCGGTAGCGGATCTCGATGTCCTCCAGGCCGTGCCACTTCTCGGGCATCGACAGAAGCGTCTTGGCCAGGAAATCGAGGCGGTCCACATGCAGGGTCAACTCGCCGGTGCGGGTGCGGAACAGGTAGCCTTCGGCGCCCACAATGTCGCCGATGTCGAGGAGCTGGAACAGTTGGAAATCGGTCTGGGAGAGGGAGTCCTTCTTGACGTAGATCTGCAAGCGCTCCCCGCCCTGGAGGAGGTGGGCGAAGCCGGCCTTGCCCATCCGGCGGATGGTTTGGAGGCGGCCGCAGATGCGCACGCCGATCCGCGATTGAAGCTCTTCGGCGGTTCTCGATTCGTAGGCGGCCCGGATCTGCGGGATGGTGTGCGTGAACTCGAAGCGACGGCCGTATGGGCGGTAGCCCAGCGCCTCGATCTCGCCAATCCGTTTGAAGCGCTGCTCGAACAGCTCCTGTTCCAAAGACAATAGAGTCTCCTTGAGCCGCTAGCCGCGAGCCGCGAGCGGCTAATGGCTAAGGGCTGATCGCTTAATTATAATTGACGATTGACTTCCGTCTCCATTGTCATCCCGGCATACAACGAGGCGCGGCGGCTGGCTTCGACGGCTCGAGTCGCTGCTGGCCTACCGCGGAGCGGGGCGCTGGTCGTTCTGCGAGGTAGTGCTGGTAGATGACGGCTCGACTGACGATACCGCCGAGATCGGCGAGCGCTTCCAGGCCGGCCATCCCATGGTCCGGCTGCTGCGCAACCCAGGTAATCGGGGCAAAGGCTATTCCGTGCGGCACGGGATGCTGGAAGCTCGGGGCGAGTGGCTGCTGTTCAGCGACGCCGATCTGTCGGCTCCCGTCGAAGAGCTGGACAAGCTCTTGGGGGCCGCGCGGGACCACCACGCCTCCGTCGCCATCGGCTCGCGGGCGCTCGACCGCTCGCTGATCGCAGTTCACCAATCCCGGCTGCGGGAGAATGCGGGCCGAGTCTTCAACCTCTTCGTGCGGCTGCTCACTGGGCTTCCGTTTTGGGACACCCAATGCGGCTTCAAGCTCTTTGAGGCGCAGGCGGCGCAACAGATCTTTCGCCGCCAGCGAATCGACAGATTCGGCTTCGACGCCGAGATTCTTTTCATCGCCCGCAGGCTGGGATACCGCACGGTGGAGGTTCCGGTGCGCTGGAGCCACGCGTCGGGCACCAAGGTGAGCATGTTTCGCGACAGCCTCAACATGTTCCTGGACCTGCTGCGCATCCGCTGGTACCAGTGGAAGGGATTCTATCGCTGACCGCGGATGGCTATCGTTTCACGATCACTTCCCGCAGGTGGTCGCGGGTCAGGAAGAACTTCACGGACTCGAAGCGTTGGAAGAGCCTCTCCACCGCCCGGTTGTTGAAGAGCTGGGCCGGCTTCCGCATGCTGCGCAGGGAAAGCAGCAGCGTGCGGGCGTCCGCGATCCGGTAGGAATAGGTGGAAACCAGTTCGGCTCTTTCCTCGGCGTGAAAGATCGCCAGCAGATAGCTGCGCGGCTTCAGGATGTGGCAGAAGCGATCCACCGTGGCCTTCAGCAGCGGGGGGGCCAGGTGCTCCAGAATATCCCAGACCAGCGCCCCGTCGAAGTGGCCCTCAGGGAAGTTAAGGCTCTGTTGAAGGAAGTCTTCTATCCGCTGCGGAGCGCATTGGTTGGCGAAGAAATCGCCGTCCCCGAAAGCCGCATCCAGACTCTGCAAGAAGTCCTCGGAATAGAGCTTGTGACCCAGGCCAGTGATGAAACCGATGTTGGACTGAGAAGCGCCGGACAGATCCAGAATGGTGAGCCCGCGTTCGCCCTGAATGTAGGCAAAGAATTGCTCCAGCCCGTTGCTGTGCCGGGGACTCAGGCGACTCTGGGCCGGGGGGCCGTGCGAACTCCGCGGAGAGACGCCGGGGCCCGGCGGGGGCGGCGACAAGCCGCCATCGCGCGGGGCGCCGACCGCGCCGGCGCGCGTCCTGCGCTTCCACGGCTCTTTCAACAAGGCGCGCTAGTCCTTTGAGACCGGGCTAGAATTTTGGCTCGGCGACCCCGGTTCCCACCGGCGCCGCGCTGACCGCGGGCGCCGCTTGCGGCCGGGGCGGCGCCGCGGGTTTGCCGGCCTCGGGTTTCACGATATCAATGCTGCCCTTGAAATATGCGCCGTCCTCGATAACAATGCGTCCCGTCTTGATGTCGCCGACCAGCCTGGCTTCCTTGCGGATGTCAATCTTCTCACCGGCCTCGACATTGCCGCTGATGGATCCCAACACAACCACCTCGCGTGCCTTGATGCCGGCCTGCAACTTGCCGTGTGGACCGATGGTCAGCCGGTGCTCGGGGACCTCGACGGTGCCTTCCATCTCGCCATCCAGGTACAGATCTTCGCGGCTGAAAATCTGCCCCTTGATCATGACGGACTTGCCGATTGCTGCAACGCCGCGGGGCGGCTCCGATTCAGGGGTCTTCACTGGCGCGCTGGGCATGGGTGCTGACATAGTCTCTCCTCTGCTGGGCGATTCCACTGGGCCCGGGCGGGGCGGAACGGGGCCGGGCCGGGGCGTGAACTCCTCTTCCCTCCGTTTACTCCACATTCAAGTCTCTCCGTGTTCGGACAAAACCTAGCATAGCAGCCCGTGGATAAAGTCGCAGTGCGCGAATTTCGGGGACAGGCGACGAGACTCCGTGTCGAGGCGGCCATTCAAACTAGGGCACTTAGCCCAGGGGGTTTCGTTGCCTGTCCCCGAGATTCCCTCCGCCGACCGGTCTGCCAGACTTTATCCACGGGCTGATAGCCTGAGTACTCCTATACTATAAGGCCGTCGGGCAGAAAGGCAATGAGGGGAATTTCAGGCCTCCAGGCAGGGGGCGGCCTTGACAGGGCCTGCCGGGGAGAGGCAAGGTAGTGGCCATGAAACTTGCGCGCCGAAGCTGGGCTGAGCCTTTCAAGATCAAGGTCGTCGAACCGGTGAAACTGACCACGCCGGAACAGCGCAGCCGGGCCATCACGGAGGCCGGATACAACACCTTCCTGCTGCGCTCGGAGGACGTCTACATCGACCTGCTCACGGACTCCGGGACCTCGGCCATGAGCGACTGGCAGTGGGCGGGAATGATGCTGGGCGACGAGGCCTACGCCGGCAGCCGGAACTTCTATCACCTGGAAGAAATGGCGAGGAAGTACTACGGCTACAAGTACATCATTCCAACGCACCAGGGCCGAGGCGCCGAACACATCATCTCGAGAGTCCTGATCAGGCCGGGGGACGTGATCCCCGGGAACATGTATTTCACCACCACGCGGCTGCACCAGGAACTGGCGGGCGGTCGGTTTGTGGATGTGATCATCCCGGAGGCCCACGATCCGGCCAGCGAGCACCCGTTCAAAGGCAATGTGGACCTGGGCAAGCTAGAGACGCTGATCCGGCAGGGAAAAGAGCGGATCCCTTACGTCAGCGTCGCGGCCACCGTCAACATGGCCGGCGGGCAGCCCATCTCGCTGGAAAACCTGAGAGCCGTACGGGGACTGACCCTTCGCCACGGGATTCGTCTCATCCTGGACGCCACGCGGGTGGCCGAGAACGCCTACTTCATCCAACAACGGGAAGCGGGGCAGGCGGGGCGCTCGATTGCTTCCATTGTCAAGGAGATCTGTTCGTTGACGGACGGGTGCACGATGAGCGCCAAGAAGGACGCGCTGGTCAACATCGGCGGGTTCCTGGCGGTGAACGAAAAGGAACTCTACGATGAAGCCAGCAACCTGTTGGTGGTTTACGAAGGGTTGCACACCTACGGGGGCATGGCGGGCCGGGATATGGAGGCCGTGGCGCGCGGCATCGAGGAATCGCTGGACGACGATCACATCCGGGCGCGGGTGGGGCAGGTCCTGTACCTGGGCGACAAGCTCCGCGAGTGGGAGGTCCCCATTGTCGTGCCCATCGGGGGACATGGCGTGTTTCTCGATGCCCGCCAGTTCCTCCCCCAGATTCCTCAGGAGCACTATCCCGCGCAGGCCCTGGCAGCCGCCATCTACCTGGATTCCGGAGTCCGCGCCATGGAGCGCGGAATCGTCTCGGCAGGGCGCAACAAGGAGACCGGCCAGGAGAACAAGCCGGCCCTCGAGCTGGTGCGGCTCACCATCCCGCGCCGGGTTTACACCCAGGCTCACATGGACGTGGTGGCCGAGTCGGTGCTGGCCGTCTATGAGCAGCGGGAGAAGATCCGGGGGCTGCGCATGGTCCACGAGCCGCGCTACCTGCGATTCTTCCAGGCCCGTTTCGAGCCGCTGTAGCAAGCCACCCTTTCCTGGGATAATGGATGTGTGCCCAAGCTGAAGGAACTTCAAGCGGCCATCTCCCGCGAGGCCTGCAAAGACCCGCGCTTCCAATTCTTCAGCGAACTGGCCCAGGACACGTCCGGGCCGGCTGTCCCACTTCCTTAGCGGAACCATGCGCACCGAATGGATTCTCCTGGCGGTATCAGCGCTGTCGCCCGGCCTGGGTGAGGGCGCCGAGCGTTGGCGGGTTCAGTATCTCTACGACGAAGACACTTCCTCGCTCACTCTTCTGGATTTGAAGTTTCCGTCGCCCCAGCGGGGCCTCGCGGTGGGTTACCTCACAGAGAGCGGCAGGACCAGGCCGGTGGCGCTGATCACCGGCGATGGCGGTGAGCACTGGAGTCTGGAGAAGGTCCCCGAAGCCGGCGTGTCGCTGTTTTTTTTGAACGACAGTTTGGGATGGATGGTCACCCGAAACGGAGTCTGGCAGACGGACGAAGGTGGGCGAAGCTGGAAACGGCTGGCCCGCTTGCGCGGGCTGCTCAGCATCTACTTTCAGGATGCGAAGCACGGCTGGGCGGTCGGTCATCCCAGAGCCGTCTATGAGACCTGGGACGGCGGCGAGCACTGGAGTCCGGTGGCCGCGGCCGCTCAGCTGAAGACCACACCGGAGTTCACCACCTACGGATGGATTGATTTCGTTGGCTCACAAGTGGGGCTGATTGCCGGCTCGAGGCAGGCCGCCACGAAGAGACCAACGGGCCCGATTCCCCTCTTGGATGGATCCGGATGAATCGCAGTGGCGCCGTGAGTGGCCCACTCTGACCATCTTCTTGGAGACTTCGAGACGGGGGCAGAAGCTGGTCCTCCTCGCACGCCTCTATGTTCGGTACTATCACCAGAGTCCGGCTGGGCTCGGACGGCAGGGGGCTGGGATTGATCCAGTTTTCCGATTCCTTCGCCTGGCCTTCGGAAGTGTTCCAACTGGATCTGCGCACGGGAAACAGCAAACGAGTGTTCCGTCAAAAGGACCGCCTCGTCACGGATTTGGCGCTGCTTCCCCAGGGGCCCGGCTACCTGGCGGGCATCGAGCCGCAGGGCACGCTTTGGCAAGCCCCGATTCCCGGCAAGCTCAAGATTCTGCGAAGCAATGACCTTTTGCGCTGGGAGGAGATGGAGGTGGACTACCGGGCCTCCGGGCGCCGAGCAGTCCTGGCGGTCGCCGACCCGACCCACATCTGGGCGGGGACCGATACCGGAATCATTCTCAAACTGATCCGGGAGTGAGGCGCAGGCAAAACATAAAGGCCAGGCCTTGTTTTATCCACACGAAATTCAGGCGCGCATCTCCATATCCTGTTGGGAACACAGCAGATAAAAATTGCGGAAAAGACCTGAGAGATCTCAGTTTTCATTTGACAGATTCTCGGGTTGGATGCATTATAGGAGAGGTTCCAAGAGGTTCACGGAACAGCGAGCCACGAGGAACGCAGCGAGCCCGGAACGGTGATCCGCAGGCGGTTGTATTAAAACTTCCGCTCGCGGGGAGCGAAGGGAGATCGGGCGTTGCTCGGAGGTAGGCTTCTCACCAGTGAATTGAGCCGAGCGTTGAGCCGGAGGGATTTAACGGTCCCGAAGGGGAGCAGAGGCCAGAAGAACTAGTGAGATTGCCGGATAGAGGTGCCGGAAACGGGTCGCGGCCAGTGAGCTTCCCCAGTTCGGGTGACCGAATTGAGGAAGGGAGGCTGTGATCGAACGAACCGGAAACCGATTCGGCAAGGCGTCAAAGAAGCAGGCCGGAAACGATGATCCCGAAGAGGGGGTCCGGAGACGGACATCCGCTGCGGGGGAGCGAAAGGCCGTTTCGAGTTGCCGGCCTCATCGGGAACAGGTGACTGACGTCTTCCGGAGCGTTGAGTCGCCGTGGCCGAAAGGCCGCGGCGGGGAGCGAAGGAAAAAACGTTGGTGGTTCCCGGTGCCACGCTCAGGCCGAGCATGCCGGCTGGTGGGCAAGCTGAACCGGGGGTCACTTGGAACCATTTTTTTGTGCCCACATTACCCAAGTGGGGACAGCGCAAGCTTGCGCGCATCGACCGGCTTTTCCCTCATGGCTAATCGGGTGGCGGGGTGACAGCCCGCTCCGCTGACCCGCTCACCGCCGCAGTGCTGTCGTCTCCCTCCTCCGGAGGCCGCGATTCCCCTGTGCGCTTGCGCCGGTAACTGAATTTCTCCTTCCGCCACCGAAAGCTGGCGAAGTTCACGCGGCAGTATTCGCACCGGTACGGCTTCGCCCCCATGCGCAGGAGAAGCAGCGTGCCGAGGGACTGATGAAAGTCCTTCTCAGACCACGAGCTTAAGTCCATCCGCCAGCACTTGGGGCATCGAGCATACCTCAAGCTGGAAAGCCGCCAAGTGCGCTCCACAAACCTGGAGCGGCAGTCGCGGCAGCGGAGGGGGCGGATTCCAGCCCAACTCCAAAGGCGTTCGGGAAAGCTGCGAATTCGTGAGTACCGGAGTCTTCTGCTTCCGCAGTGAGGGCAAGCGACAGGCATGATTTCCTATAGACCTTGGCTCTGGATTCAATGACTTGGGCGAACGTGGCTGCTCGCTCCATCCCGCCCCAGTCTGCCAACAGACCGGATTGTCCCGCGGCCAGCCGCTCATCGGGGCACTCCCGGATTGGGCGGTTGCCAGCGATGCCTCAGTCTCGGGGGCAATGGCCTGTGCAGCCAGGTGGGATAGGCTTTCAGCCTGTCCGGACCCCTTACGAATACCGCCCGAGACAAGCTGAAGCTTGTCCCACGGCCCCCGAGACTGAGGCATTACGTTGCCGAGGACGAGGCGGCACATAAGAGACTTATTTTACCGAAATTCGGCGCCCATCTTTGCTGGAAATTTCGAGGACTGGCAGCGCAAGCGGTAACGGTACAGTTGGGCCATGGGCCCTGGCCAGCCGGGTTCGGAGGACCGCAGACCGCGCGTGGCAGCCCCACAGAGCGGAAAAGCCCTCCCTCGCCAACTACCGGTCACGCTGCTTTCGTGATTATTTCCCTATCGTTTTCAAATAGATCTGCAAAAAAACAGGGCCGTCAAGCAGGATGTATCCGCGACACTGGGCCTGAAAGGAGCTGGTGGCTCTGGCTGGGAGTTCGCGGGCTACCAGCCACCAGCCTGTTGGCAGTTGGAAGGCCCCGACCCATGAAACACCATACACCCTTGGCAGCCTGTTTGCTTCTAGCGGCCCTGACAAGCCGCA
>CAVRZY010000004.1:0-5994 GCA_963725415.1 uncultured Acidobacteriota bacterium
GCCTAGAAATTCTTACGGGCGAACTTTGTGATGAGCTCATATGCAGCGCCGGGGAAAACCTTCCACCATTCTTTCCCTTTCTCAGATCGAATTACCTACTTCCAGCCCACTCTTCCCATGGACAGAATGGGCATCAACGGATTTGCCCTTCAAGGGTCGATCCGCGCCTCTGGCAATGAGGGGCTTATCTTGAGGACGGATCAAAGAGAGACTTCTGGATATTTTCAAACACCTGGTTGAGTGGAACATTCCCATTCACGCCGGTGACGGCCTTCACCTTCAGCTCAGGCGAGTGAAATGCAAGGACCAGGGCCAGGGCGTCATCCACGCCCACATCACAATCGATGATAACCTGCTTTGTCATGACTTACCTCGTCTTCAAATCAAGAGATCTTTCATCTAAACTTCTATCGGAATTTGAATGTCCCGTCAACTCTTTTAAACGTTATGACAAATTCGACATCCAAGGACAAACTCAACACGCTTTTTGACCTCTTCACGGATCTCGAAGCATTGATCGAACTAAGAATTTTCTTGACGGAATTTTCATCTGAGGTTATGAAGGAAAGAATATTGGCACTTATCTCTACCGGACGGAGACGTCCGAAGTTTTGGAGGGACCTTTGATTTCGGAGATTACGCAGTGGATCATGGAGTCGATGAGAGCCCACGGCCAGCTTTCAGTCTTCATCGGCGTGATGATTGAGCAGATCATCGTTCCCATTCCTTCCCCCCTGATCATCATGGGCGCAGGCGCCATTCTCATCCCATCGGGGATTTCTATTCCTGATGCCTTCCTTCAAATTCTCTGGACCATTGTCCTTCCCGGCGCCGTCGCTTCCACATTGGGTTCCTATATCGGATATACGATCAGCTATTATGGGGGGAAGGCGCTGGTGATCAGGCTTCAGCGTTTCTTGGATGTGGACTGGGCTCAGATAGAAAATTTGGAGAAACGATTTCAAGGGAGGAGGGAAGCCCTGAGCATCTTTCTCTCCCGGGCTATTCCTGTCTTCCCCATCTCTCTGGTCTCTATTTTTGCAGGGCTCCTCCGTATTCCCATCAAACCCTTCACCCTTTACACCTTCCTGGGTTCGATTTTCCGATGTTTCTTTCTTGGTTTTTTTGGATGGTGGATCGGAGCAACATACGAAAAGGCTGCCACTCGTTTAGATTCAGTCGAGACAATCGTCTCAATCTTGATGACCTGGCAAAGCTCCTGCATAAAGCGCGAGCCGACCGGGATAACCATCCGGCCCCCGCTGCCGAGTTGGGCCAGCAGCTCCGGCGGTATTACGGGGAGCGCCGGCCGTGACCATGATGGCGTCATAGGGGGCCCCCCGCCTCCCAGCCCAGGATTTCGGCGGCCGGGTGGAACTCGATGTTGGCGTAACCCAGACGCCCCAGCACCTGCTGCGACGAAGCGGCCAGTTCCACCAGGCGCTCAATGGTCACTACCGTCCGGGCGAGCTTCGGCGAGGATGGCGGTCTGGTAGCCGCTGCCGGTACCCAACTCGAGCACCTTTTCCCCGCCGGTGAGACCGCAACGCCTCGGTCATCAGGGCAATGATATACGGCTGTGAAATGGTCTGCTCAAGGCCGATGGGCAGGGGCCTGTCTTCGTAGGCGGCCTCGCGGTATTCAGTCGGGACGAACTCCTCGCGGGGCACCCGGCCCATGCCTTCGAGCACCCTCCCATCCAGGTGGCCCTTTCTCCGCACGACAGCTCGGACTGGAGGATTGATCAGTTCAAGCGCGCCTTTCAGAATCGATACCGCGACCTGAAGGTGGGGCGCGAATTCGCGATGTAGGAGGGTACTCGATGATCAGCACGACAATCTTTCCTGGACGATACATCCAGGGCTGCGGCGCCATCCAGGAACTGGGGCGCGAGATGGCCCGCTTCGGCAGCCGGGGTTTCGTGATCTGCGACCCGTTTGTTTTCGACTCGCTGCTGGCAGAATTCCGCGGGGCGCTGGAACGGGAACTTGAGATCCGGGTGGAGCGATTCGGTGGGGAGTGCTGCGACGAGGAGATCGAACGGCTATCCACCATGGGCCGCGTCCAGAGTTCCCAAGTAGTGGTGGGAATTGGTGGAGGCAAGACGCTGGATACGGCCAAGGCAGTGGCCCACGCCCTCCACGTGCCGGTCATCGTTGCCCCGACCATCGCCTCCACCGACGCTCCATGCAGCGCTCTGTCGGTGATCTACACGCCGGAGGGAGACTTCAAGCGCTATGTCTTCTACCCCTCGAATCCCAACGTGGTGCTGGTGGACACTGGGCTGGTGGCGCGGGCTCCGGTTCGACTTCTGGTGTCGGGCATGGGCGACGCGCTGGCCACCTGGTTCGAGGCCGAATCCTGCCAGCGCAAGTATGCGCCCAACATGACCGGCCGGGTTGGCTCGATGACGGCCTATGCGCTGGCCCGGCTGTGTTATGAAACGCTGCTCAACTACGGCGTGCTGGCCAAGTCGGCCTGCGAGGGCAAAGTCGTGACGCCAGCGCTGGAGCGCGTGGTGGAAGCCAACACGCTGTTGTCCGGGCTGGGTTTTGAGAGCGGGGGGCTGGCCGCGGCGCACGCCATCCACAACGGCCTCACCGCACTCGACGAGACTCATCACTTCTACCACGGCGAAAAAGTGGCGGTCGGCACCCTGGCCTCGCTCTTCCTTACCGACAAGCCGGCTGAGGTGATCGACGAAGTCTACTCGTTCTGCGAAGCCGTGAGCCTACCGACCACCCTGGCCCAGATCGGCCTGGGCGGCGTCGGCGAGGAACAGTTGATGCGGGTCGCCGAGAAAGCTTGCGCCCCAGGCGAGACCATCCACAACGAGCCGCTCCCGGTGACACCTCAAGCTGTCCTCGCGGCCCTGCGGGCCATGGATGTGGAGGGCACTCGCCGCACTTACTGAGACTCGCATGCTGTCAACCCGGATCCCAGGCTTACTCGGCTAGCAAGCAAATGGCGATGGTGGCGAAGACCATGCCTGCCGTAGTGATGGCGTGGGGAAGGACATGATAGAGGACCAGTGAGATGATCACCGTTAAGACCGGCGCCAGGGCGGTCATGGGTACCACAATGATGGCCTTGCCGTAACGCAGGGCGTAAACTAAGCAAAGCGCGCCGATCGAGTTCAAAACCTGGATCAGCGCGGCCAGATAGGGGCCTTTGAATCCCCAGTTGATCGGCCGGGAGAAATCGGTCATCAGCAGCGCCACGGGAATCAACACCAGCCCCGTCGCCATCATGTAGAAGAAAATGCTCTCGGCCCGCATGGTGCGATTGGAGAATTTCATGACGTAGGCCTGCACCCCCCACATGAAAAACACGAAGAACGCCAGCAGCAGCCACAGGGCGCCCCGCACCGCGGACTTCCCCGGCGGCTGGTAGGAGAGCAATGGAATGGCGACCAACGCGAAGACGATCCCGGTCCAGGCGCGCCGGCTGGCCCGCTCGTGCAGCAGCGCCAGCGACAGAAAGATGGTGATGACGGGATACATGGAGATGATGGGGAATACCAGATAGGCCGGCCCTAATCGCAGAGCCTCGAACAGGATCAACTGCCCGCCGGCTCCCAGAAATCCCACCGTGGACCCCAGGAAGACGGATCGCGCATCGTACTCCAGCTTTCCGGCGATGATCAGCAAGGCCACCAGCGCGCACGGAATCATGGTCAAGGCCCACACCGAGTAACCCAGCGTGGCGGGGAAGCCCGCTTTTTCCGGGGTTTCGATGAACGCCCCCCACACTCCCCAAAACACTGTCGTGATGGTGGCAAACAGCAGCCATGGTCTCAGCTTCATGAGGTCTCCCGAGCTATCCAGCATAATGCAGGCGGGTGCGTAGCACGAATTGATGATTTGTGCTATGATGGCCCTGCCATGATGCGCCCACTGATCGCCCTAGTCGCCCTGTGCGCGCCGGCACCTGCCGCGACCTTAACACTGAGGCTCCTGGATCCGCACGGGCTGCCGGTAGCCGGCGCCGCCGTGGAAATTCGGGGCCGAGACCGCACTGCCCGCCTCGAAACGGATGAAGCGGGCGCGGCCACAGTCCAGGCGGAGTTGCCGGTCGAGGTTCGAGCCAGTGCGGCGGGCTTCGAGATGGCGGTGCGGAAAATCGAAGCCCCGCCGCAAGGCGATGTCGTGCTGCGCCTTACCCCCGCTGCCGTGCACGCGACGCTAGACGTGGTTGTCCGGGATGAGGCGGCCGGGATGGGGCCCAGCGTCGGAAGCGCCCTGGAGATTGACCGCAGCGGGGCGCGGACGGTCTTCGACGCCGTAGAAAAGCTTGTGCCCGGCGCCTTCGTCACGCGCCGCGGCGTGATGGGCTACGGAATCGCGACCAATGGGACGGGCACTGTGTCCATCCGAGGTATCGGGGAGCAGCCGAACACCGGCGTGCTTGTGGTGGTGGATGGCCGGCCCGACTTTCAGGGGTTGATGGGGCACCCGCTCCCCGACTTCTACAGTCTCTCGGACGTGGAAAGTGTGACGGTCACGCAGGGGCCGGCGTCGGTTCTCTATGGCAGCAACGCCATGGGTGGCGTCATCGAGGTGAGGCCCTCGCATCCGCGAGAGGGCGTCACGACCCGGCTGTCCACCGCATTCGGTTCGTATCTGACCGGACAGCACCGCCTGGCGCACGGCGCGAAGTTCCCCCGAGGCTTTTACTCGCTGGCAGCCGGCCTGGCCCACACCCGAGGCGAACGCGACTCGGCGGCGTTTCGCAGTCAGGATGGATCGGCGACTTTGGGATACGACATCTCGCGGGTATGGAGGGCGTCTCTCGAGGGCCGGTACGGGCATTTTCACGTCGAAGACCCCGGGCCGCTCCAGGCCCCCTTATCGAACAGCTACGCGCGCGTGGGCCGCGGCGGCTTCACCCTCAACCTGGACAACGCAACGGCGAGGAACTGGGGCTATATGCGGGTTTTCTCCAGCTACGGACACCACATCATTTCCGATGGCTTCCGTTCGGTGGACAACACTACTGGCGCGCGGCTCCATCAGTTCGTCTCGCTGGGCCCGCGCCTCGCGCTGGATGGCGGATCCGACGTGGTTCTGTACGGGGGCCGCGCGCGGAACTTTGGCGAGCATCGGATCGGGTCGGCGGCCGGATTCACGCGGCTGGAATGGACGCCACGCTCTGCGCTGAAGATCAACACCGGCGTTCGGTACGATCACAACACGGTTCACGGCGCGGTCACCGTGCCCGAGTTCGGAGCCACCTGTCGCCTGTCAAAGAACCTCGCGGCAGGCCTGGCGATAGCACGGGGATTCCGCAACCCCACCATCCGCGAGCTGTATCTGTTTCCGGCGCCCAATCCGTTGCTTAGGCCCGAGTACGTGTGGAACTACCAGGCCACCCTTCAGTTTGTCCCGACCCCCAGTTTTCGGGCGCTGCTGTCTGCTTACTATGCCGACCTCAGCAACCTGATCGTAACGACGGGGCGTTTTCCCAACCTGCAGCTCGATAACACCGGCCGGGCGCTCAACCGAGGCTGGGAAGGCACGCTGCGTTGGCGCCCGCTGCGCAGACTCGGGTTCGACTCCGGCTATGCCTACCTGCGCTCGACCAACCTTGCGCCCTACATCCCCCAGCACAAGGTCAACTATGCGCTCCAGTTGGACGCTGGACGGATGTACGTTCATTTGGGCGGAAGCACGATCGGCCGGAGATGGGCGGATGCCGCCAGAAGGAGCCAACTGGCAGGCTACACCACAGCCACGCTGAAACTGAGTGTGCCCTTCAAGCAGCGCTACACGGCTTCCGCGATGGTGGACAACCTCTTCAACCGCCGTTACGAAGTGATGCCCGGCTATCCGATGCCGGGCGTTAATGGCCTGGTGGGATTCAATCTCCAGTTCTGATGAGACGGGAAAAGCCTGACAGACTCCGCCTTCTGGTGCTGAACGCCGCGATGATGGCGCTGGCTCTCACGCTGCCGGTGGCGTTCCACGCCGTGGGCCTGGGAAGCAAGTTTCTACC
>CAVRZY010000005.1:0-15699 GCA_963725415.1 uncultured Acidobacteriota bacterium
ACCCCGTTTTCTACCAAGGTTATTCCTTCGAAGGAAGCTTCGGCGAAAGTTTTGAACCGTTGGTCGCTTTCATCCAGCGCTTCAACCACACGCTTGCGTTCAGAGACATACTTTCCCAGAATTCGCCACACCACAAGCCAAGCGATTAAGAGAACGGGCACGATAATCGCAATGGTCACGACAACAACGAGATCTTTTCTGCGTTGCGATTGAACCACTATGGAAGATCGTTCGCGTATCGTATTTATGATTTGTCTAATGCCCTCGGCGTATAATTGTTTCTGGTGTTCATATTCTTCTGAGGATAGCAGCTCTGCGGCAGCATCGCGTTTCCCCTGGCGCACTAAATCAAAGGCTCGGTTCTCCAGGGCAACCAGCTTAATATTTGCGGTATTAGTTTGGAGGGCAGCGTCAGATAAGAACGCTTCGGTCGCTAGCTTCATAGCTGTCTGGATAGCAGAGTCAAGAGTTGGTTCATGCTCCCGATAGCGTCTCTCCCAGTTCAGGTCGCCTGTTGCGGCGGCCATGCGGGCGGACATTGTGAGAACTTCATCGAGATGAGTAATCACGCTACCCAACTCTTGCAGTTGAAAATCACGCTTGGCGGTGAGATCGAACTCTTTGTATGACATCCACACATATCCGACGAGAATCCCAAGAGTAATTACAACGAGCAAAAGAACGGCAAAATAGAATTGCCGTTGGAAGGCATGAGATGTGCCCGTGGCAAATTTCGGGTCGTCAGAACGATTTTTCGTAATCGATGGAGTCATAATTGTGCTTTCTCTTTTCACCCCCTCGGTTTAGATTCGGGATAGAAGCTTCTTCGCACGGTCAGGACAAATTCAGCGGTACGAGGCGAGATTGCGATCGTTCCTGAATGCACGAATCGACAAGTTCATTATTCGACTCTCGCGTCCATCTAGCATAACTGTCCGCAATATCGTAATTGGAAATGTGAAGTGCTATGATTATTTATCCTCCATTTGCGAATAAGCGGAAGTTAGTAAACATCGCCCCCCTGAAGACTCCCACGGTCCTAGGCTCTCGAAACGAAATGCTTCTCGAAAAGGCTCCTCGTCATCACAAGGACGTCCCAGGCCTTTGCGAAAGATGAACCGTCAGTGCAAGCATGGCTCTGCGCCTCATCATTCTGTCCCGGGAATGCTCGACGTCGTACCCATCCGTATTGAAGTGCGGCCGGGCCCGGCCGTGATGCACGGCGATCAGATGCAGAACCAGCTCCTGCTGCGGGTGGTTCCGCACATCATCACAGCTGGCAGCCTCCAGCAGCGAGCCAAACTCGTGCCGGTACCCGCCGAGCAGACGCCAGTCCATGCCACGCGGACCAGGCTTGGCATTGACTTTGCCCGGATAATCCAAGTTGTAGATCGCCCGTTGCCACCTCACGCGGTCTTTGCCACGGTCGTGCCACCCGGCAGCAAGCACCAGAGCCTCCCCCAACCCTCGATCCAAGTCTAAGGCTTCGGCTACACGCCGCGTCCACTCAGCGGTCTGCTCAGTGTGTACGGCAAGTGTCTGCGGCCGCCTGCTCGCCCCTAATTCATCAGACTCCGTGCCAGCCTGCTTCGCTTCCACCAACAGCAGCAAATACTGCGTCTCGGCGGTATCCTCCTCTCCTTCGGGCGCAATGGAGAGCGGCACCAGTTGCGCCACAACCATTCCCTGCTGTTCGGCCAGCATGACCACAAAATCATCGATGCTGGCGTAGTTAAGAGGGCCTACCTCCTCGTCGAGCAGCCGTTTATACCAGGACTCATCTCCAACCCGCCGCAATACCAATCGCGTCCGGTTTCGTCCTTTCTCTGCCACATCCATCTCGTCGGTCGCTCTTGGGGCTCCTGGATTCAGAATGCCCTCTTCGGTCAAACCGCCAGCCTCAACCGGCAGGACGATTGTCCGGTATCTGAGCGCCTCCTCGCCGCGTCCTAGCAGCGTGGCCAAGGTGGTTAGTTCGCAGTTGCCGCGCTCATCCAGCACAACCGTGGGAAAGTCGTGTTGCTCGTGTCGGTTGAGGAGCTGCGTCAGTTTCTTCTGAACCCGGTTCGTGGGCTCCCGCAGTTGCTCACGCGTCTCAAGCCGGCAGTTGTGGAACCAATCGCGTAGTTCATTCCGTGACACAGATCCGTCCGAAAGAAGCTGGACCTCCGCCCGCCAAGCGACGTAGGTTTCCGGCAAATCCCGGGTCATGCCATGCAGCCACGATGCCACCGGCGGCCGGTTTGGCAGTTCCTCACGAATGCTGGTGAGTGACCAAGCGTCGAGTAGTATGTCGTCCAGTGGTGGCGCCTCGGCCTGCGGAGCCCACGCCTCAGCCTGGTCCGCTAATTGACGCAACGCCCACGGGCTCGCATCATGTCGCCCTGCTTGCTGCTCCGGCAGCCGTCGCAGAGCAGCCTCCGTGGCCGCAAGTGCCGGCTCCAGCCTCCCCTCACGCTTCTGGTCGCTTTGCTCTCGTTCAACCACCACATCGATTTGGGCTGCCCCGTCCCCAAAACGGTTCACCCGCCCCAGACGCTGGATAAGGGAGTCAAGGGTAGCCAAATCGCACACCATGTGATCGGCGTCGAGATTGATCCCCACTTCGCCAGCCGAGGTGGATACCAGATAGACCGTCTCTTCGATCGGGGCTCGCGGCGGCAGCATGGCCCGGAAGACCGGATTGCTTTTCAGCAGACCGTCTCGCTCGTAACCGCGCAGCGTCCCCGTGAGAACCGCTATGCGCTCGCCGCGGTCCTCACCCACCCTCTTTTTCAGTTGTTGGGCAACTTCCTCAGCCGTCTCTGGATGCCAGGCATAAATGAGAATCCGGCTTTTGTCCTTCTCGTGAACCAGCGCCCGCCCGACCAACGCATCCACAAGTTTGCCAGCTTCGCACTCGTGCAGGAATAAAGACTTCTTGGCATCCAGGCGCTTCAAGACTCTCCCGTCCGCCTCATCCTTATTGCCGAGTGACAACGCATTCTTTGTTGGTCGGGTCGTCGCTGACAGCTCGACTACACGGATAGCCCGAGGCTCGCGACCTTCGCGCTGCACCTCAGCGATTCTCTTTAGCAGGTTCGAGAAAGCGGGTGTCAGGTGCGCCTCGTCGTGTACGAACAGCGCGTCCTGGCCGATCAGTCCCGCGTGCTGCGGCCGCAACTTGAACCCATCCCCGTACCCCGAAAACAGCAATTTGCTGCCGATCATGTCGATGGTGCCGATGATGATCGCTGGGCGGGCAGGGTCCGCCTTCCAATCGCCGTTGTCAGCGAGTTGGCCGCGTAGCGTGCTAATGGCAATCGGCACACCGCCGTCCACGGTGCTGCTGGCACGAATCAGTTGTTCCTTCAGTTGATCCAGTGTTTCCCTTTCGCCAGGAGTCACCTCAGTAAACCCTGTGATACGGTCGCGCAAACACACAGCCTCGTCCGTCGCTTGATCGACGACCGTGCGTCGGTCGACTATGTAAATCAGCCGACGGGGTAGTCTGGTACCTTCCCCCCGGCTCGCAATCGTATTCGCAAGAGCGATGACCCAAATAGGTATGACAGAACTCTTGCCCAGGCCCGTGGGAATGTCGCAAACCTCGGGCAGATTTCCCTGCACGAGCCGTTGATAAAGCTCGTACTGCCACGGGAAGTGGTCGTAGGTGGTCAGCGCTCTGAACGTGCGATCAAATTCGAGCACCACCGTTGCATCCTCCGTCCCGTCGCTCATAGCCTAGACTCTCCCCGCCCCGCCCATCAGGGTGCGCACCCCAACGTCCATCTCGGAGTTTTGGAGCCATTTTTCGGCGCACTCCCGCGTCTGCTCCACCAGCACCCGCATCGGCAGGCAGTACACCAGCCACCGTGGCGTGTGCTCCGCATCCATTACGCGCCGCCACAACCAGCCCACCACCGCCGCCGCCGTCTTGCCCGCCCCTGTCGGCACATGAATCAGCCGGCTCTGAATCGGCTCTGCGGCCAATCTCCTCTGATAGGGATACGGGGAGTGTCCCGTGACCTCCTCGAAAAACAGGTCGAATTCCCCCATTTCTGGCCCCGCGTGGGATAAATTACCACAAAAACCACTGGATTACCCCCCAAATCTCGTTAAAAATCCGTCACCTTCCAGCCCCCTCCTCAGCCCCGCCGGTCACAAACCCTGACACTTTCTTTCTCCTTCCCCTCCTGTCACTTACCCTCCCCTCGGCCCCCGCTCACCACCCTCCGAGCGCATCATGAAAGTAGAAGTCGCCACGCCGGATGACACCCCTGGCCCCAACCCGCCCTCAACAGGAACAGCCCACTCTGCACCACCGCCCCCAGCTTGCCGAACCCGCCACTCACCCCCAACACACCGGCGGCCTGCCACTCAGAAAAACAAAAAATTACGAAACAAAGCCAATCCCAAAATCGGCCACTCAATAGAATCAATGACTTACAAGGAATTCCCCCGGCTGGCCCCTCACTCGTACCGCAGCGCCACCATCGGATCGACCTTCATGGCCCGCCGGGCGGGGATGTAACTCGCTACCAGGGCCACCGCCGCCAGCAGCACCGAAACGCCTACAAACGTCGAAGGCTCGGTGGGCCGCACGCCGAACAGCAGGCTGGCCAGCAGCCGCGTCAGCCCGAAGGCCGCCGCCAACCCGATCAGCACGCCCGACAGCGCCAGGACCATCCCCTGCCCCACCACCATGCGCGCCACCTCGCCTCGCCCCGCCCCCAGCGCGATCCGGATGCCGATCTCGTGCGTGCGCTGGCTGACCGAATACGCCATCACGCCGTAAATCCCGACCGCCGCCAGCAGCAGCGCCAGTCCCGCAAACACGCCCAGCAGCAGCATGTTGAAACTCTGCCGCGCGATCGATTCCGAGAAGACCTGCTCCATGGTTCGGATGTTCGCCACCGGCTGCTGGCGGTCCACCGCCAGGATCTCCCGCTTGACGGAATTCGCCACGCTGAGCGGTTCACCCGCAGTGCGCACCACCCAGGTGGTCGGCAGCAGCCGGTTCAGCAGCGCATTGACGGAAGGAAGCACCTGGGAAGCGGGGACGAACATCGCCAGCGGCGCCGGCTTGTCCAGGCTGAATTCCTTGACGTCGCCCACCACCCCGACGATCTGGCGGGGTGACTCGGCGAGCTCCTTGCCCATCACCCGGCCCACCGTGATGCGCTGGCCGATCGGGTCCTTATCGCCCCAAAAGCGGCGCGCCAGGGCCTGGTTGATGATGATCACCGGCGCGGACTGCCCGGTGTCGCCCAGGGTGAAGTAGCGGCCCCTCAGCAGCGGGATTTTCATCACCCGGAAATAGTCCGGCGTGATGGCCCGCCACTGCGCGCCGGGGTTGTCATCCGTGTCCGCACGGCCCTCGATGTTGAAGGGCATGTCCGGTCCCTGTTCAAAAGGCAGGTTGGTGACCGTGGCCGCGGCCTCCACCCCAGGCAGCGTCTCCACCCGCTGCAAGACCTGCCGGTAGAAACCGTCCACTCGCGCCGTGTCCGCGTACTTCGGTCCCGTCAGCGACATCTGCATGGTGACGACGTTGCGCGGGTCGAAGCCCGGGTGCACGTTGCGGAGGCGCACGAAGCTCTCGATCAGCAAGGCCGCGCCTACCACCAGCACCAGGGCCAGCGCGATCTCGCCCACCACCAGCAGGCCGCGCAGCCTCCGGCGGCCCAATCCGACCGTGGACCGGCTGGTCCCTTCCTTCAGCGTCTCGTTGAGATCCGGCCGCGAGGCGTTGAGCGCTGGCGCCAGCCCGAACAGCACCCCGGTCAGCAACGCGACCGCCAGCGTGAAACCCAGCACCCGCACATCCATGCCGATCACAACCATCGGAATCTTGGCCGGGCTCGAAGCCAGCAGCAGCTTCAGCCCCCAAAAGCCCAGCAACAGTCCCACCCCGCCGCCCGCCAGCGCCAGCAACGCGCTCTCAGTCAGTAACTGCCGGATGAGCCGGAAACGTCCCGCACCCAGCGCCACCCGAATGGCGATCTCTTTGTTGCGCGCCGCGGCCCGCGCCAGCAGCAGGTTGGCGACGTTGGCGCAGGCGATCAGCAGCACGCAGCCCACCGCCCCCAGCAGCACCAGCAGCGCCGGACGAACGTCTCCGACCAACTCCTCATGAAGGGAGTTCAGGCCGATGCTCTCGGTCTCGCCCATCAAGCGCGGGTTGTCCTGCCGCAACTGGCGCGCCACGCCCTGCATCTCCAGCTCGGCCCGCTCTCGGGTCATCCCCGGCTTGAGGCGTCCCAGGCAGATCAGGTAGTTGGACACATCGGTGCTCTTGACCACCGGCTGGAGCGGGGTCCAGATGTCCGCCTCGGGGTAGAACTGGAACCCGGCCGGCATGACTCCCACCACCGTGTAACCCTCCCCGCCCAGCGTCAGCGTTTTCCCGATCACGCCCGCCTCCCCGCCGAAGCGCCGCTTCCACAGACCGTGGTTGATCACCACTACGTGCGGGTTGCCGGGCCGGTCGTCCTCCGCCAGAAAGCCACGGCCCAGGGCCGGCGAAACCCCCACCACCTGGAAGAACTCCGCGCTCACCCGCACCCCGCGCAGCCGCTCCGGTTCGCCCCCGTCGCTCAGGTTGTATCCCGCCCCCACCACGTCGAATACCGTGAGGTTCTCGAATACCCGGTTGTGTCGCCTCCAGTAATCGAACTTGGGGATGGAAATCGTCGCGGTATGGCCGCGCGGATATTTCCTTACCGCCAGAAGCAGCCGCTCCGACTCCGGGTACGGCAGCGGACGCAGCAGCACCGAGTTGACAATCGTGAAGATCGCACTGTTAGCGCCGATCCCCAGAGCCAGCGCCAGCACCGCCACGGCCGTAAACCCGGGGCTTCTCACCAGCACCCGAAGCGCATACCGCAAATCCTGCCTGAGGGTTCCCATCGGAGGACTTTTCCCTTCTCTTCTGTCTACGATCTCGGAGGCCGCCGTGTTCCAGAAAGCCCACGGCGCCGCCCAGGATGGTCTGGGCCTTCTACTATCCCTGGTATCACGCCAGTTCCTGGTCCAGCGCCCAACTCAAAGACCACCCGCTCAACCCCTACGCCTCAAACGATCCCAAAGCCATCGCGCGCCACGCGCTATTTCCCGCTGCTGGCAGATTCCCCGGCGCCCAAGATCTGGGCCTAGACCGCCCAGCCGGGCTACGATGAGCGCCTCATCCCCGGACGCCCCGGCGCCTTCCAGGACCGCGAGAACGGCGCCTTCTGCCGCTCCACGCTGGACGCCGCCCTGGCCTGGGCGGGCTTCCTGCGCAGGTGCTTTACGCCGGCGGCGCGCCGGGTCTGATCGCGGGGGTCTTGCAGGCGAATGCGCGCATCCCCGATGGCGTCGCTTCCGGAAGCGCCGTTCCGCTGTCTCTGACCGTCGGCAAGACTACCAGCCAGGCCGGCGTCACGATGGCGGTGCGGTAGCCTCAAGCTGCCGGGTAGCTCGCTTTCACCTGCTTCTTGACGAACTCGAGGTCGCGGGCAATCGCCGCCAGCTCGTCCGGGGGATCGTACTCGACGTGCAGCGAGATGGGGCCGGTGAAGCGCGCGGCGGCGAAAGCGGAGAACACCTTCGGCCAGTCCACCATGCCTTCGCCCATGGGGCACCACTTCACCCGCCATCGGCCCTTCTGCTTCTCCCAGTAGAAATCTTTGACCGCGACCACCTTGATTCGCGGCAGAGCGAACCGCAGGGAGATCTGCCATCCCGCCGCACCGCCCTCGACGGTCGCGTGGGCCGGGTCGAAATAGTAGCCGATCCACTTCGGATCGAGGTCGCGGATGATCTCGCGCGTGTCCCACACCGCCATGCCGACGTAGTCGGCGGAGTGATTGTGGAAGCCGGCTTCGATGCCAAACTGCTTGCCCAGCTCGATCAATCCCTGGACATCGCGCTTCACTTCCGCGAGCGTCTGTTCGACGTCCCGGTTGCCGTAGCGATAGTAACCCGGCTTGAAGTACGGAATCTTGAGCCGCCCCGCGGTGCTCAATATGGGCCGCGCGGTGGGATGAGACGCCGAGAGCAGCTCGGTCGTGATCATGGGCACGGAAAGGCCGTGCGAGCGGATGGCCTCGACGGCGCGTGGCAGGTCCTCAGAGGCGCGCTCCGGCAGCACGTGCCCCTTGGGCCGCACCGTCAGGTCCACTCCGTCGAAGCCCAACTGCCGCGAGGTTTTGCCCAGTTCGTCGTAATTCAGGTTGGGAAGGTGTTTGGAGAAGATGCACAACGGCGGAGTGAGTGGGGCAGGCGGTTTCGCCTGCCATATGGCCGTGGTCGCCAAAAATTCTCTTCGTGTCAGCGGCATAAGAACCTCAACTCAGCTTGTACGGCGCACGGTACTCGTACTGCAAAAACTGGTTCGCCATTTCGTTATTGGTAAAACGCTCCGCGCGGGCGTCCCACTCCAAATAGCTCTTGGTCTTGTGCGCGATGTTGCCGATCAGCGTAGCGGCCGTGGAGAGATGCCCGGTCAGGATGTCGCAGTTGCACTTGGCCCGGCTCTTGACGCAGTCCAGGAAGTTGCGGGCGTGGAAGGCCGTGTCGGCGCTGCCCTTGGCGCTGCGGGGCTCCATGGCGGGCTTGCGCGAGGCGCCCCAGGCGCGCTCGTGCACCCGGTCCACCGGCGTGCGGTCCGGCACATCCACTTCCGCCAGTCTCTCCGGGACGACTTCCCACCGGTTCCCGTGAATGTACATGGTGCCCTTGGTGCCGCGCAATTCCATCTCCGAGCCCTGCGCGTTGCCGCCGCGCCGCGTTGCAGTTGTACTGCGTGAAGACCACGAGCGTGGGGCCGGCGTACTCCCACAGCACTTCGAGCGTGTCCGGAATCTCGCGGTTGTCCTGTACGGCGTACTTCCCGCCCATGGCCGTCACGGCGCGAGGCGCATCCTGCCCCAGACACCACCGCAGCATGTCCATGTAGTGCACGCCGAAGTTGGTGAGCTGCCCGCCGGAGTAGTCGTAGAACCAGCGGAACCGGTAGTAGGTGCGGTTCTGGTTGTAAGGCACCTTGGGCGCCGGCCCCAGCCACTGGTCCCATTCCCATTCGTTGGGCGGCTTGGAATCCGGCGGATTGCCGATGCCCCGGGGCCACTCGTTCAGCACGTGGTAGCCCTTGGCCACGGTCACCTGCCCGATGCCGCCCGAGCGCACCAACTCGGCGGCCTCCTTCAGAAACCCCGCCGAGCGCCGGTGGATGCCGACCTGCGTGACCCGTTTGGTGCGCTCCGCCGCCTCCACCATCTTGCGCCCTTCCACCACGGTCAGCGAGAGCGGCTTCTCGACGTACACGTCCTTGCCCGCCTTGCAGGCGGCGATGAACATCAGGGCGTGCCACTGGTCCGGAGTTGCGATGACCACCGCATCCACGTCTTTGTCGTCGAGCAGCTTGCGGTAGTCCTTGTACCGTTTGGGACTGCTGTGCGACTTCTTTTCGGCCAGGTCCAGGTAGTCGTCGCGCAGGTCGCAAATGGCCACGGTCTGCTGATCTCCGTGCTCGAGGAAAGCGTCGTGCACCTGGTCGCCGCGATTGCCCAGGCCGATGTAGCCCATGCGCACGCGGTCGTTGGCCCCCAGCACGCGGGAATAACTGAGCGCCGTGGCCAAGCCGGCCGTCCTGGTAAAGTCTCTGCGGGTAAGTTCGCTCATACAGAATCCTTTCAACGAAGGCGTTACGACCTTCTATCCTAACCCGGACGAGCCGGAATCAAACAGGCGCCAATCATCCTTGTGGCGCACGCTCTCCAGCGTGCCGGGCCGAGACTCGTCTCGGCCCTTGCTCACAGCGCGTCCCATGCGTCGAGACGGGTCTCGACGCGGCAGCCTGAGAGGCCGCGCCACATCAGAAGTTGGAGCCAACTCCAGACTTCAGCCGAGTGCCCGTAAACATTGTCCCAAACCGCCGAAAACAATAGTTTCACAACAGAGATGATAATGCCTCAGGACCCCGGCGTAAACTGCTCTTCTGACACTCGGCTGGCATCCACCTGCTCGCCGGTGAGCAGCACCTCATGATAAGAGTTGGTCAGCCAGCGTCCCAGCATGTTGGCGTGGGCCGGGCTGCCCAAGATGCCGCTCTGGCCGCCGGGGATGATTTGGTAGGCCCGGATGCCGCTGGGCGCCATCTCGCCGATGAAGCGGCGCGAGGGCCCTCCGCCGAACATGAACTCGCCGGCCGCCGCGGCCCGCGCGCCATGCCCGGAGGCGTCCAGAACCTGGAATCCGCCGGCTCGAGCCAAACCAGGAAGAGTCGGCGCAAGATTGGCGAACCCGCCCGCCGGAGGGATGCTGTAAGAGCCGCCCAGCGCATGCCGGAACACGATTCGATGTAGCTTGCCCCAGCGGTAGTCATCCTGATTGGTCGAGTTGCCAAACGCCGGCGCAAAAGCCTTGCCGGCCAGCAGGTCCAGAGCGTGGCGTAAGCTTCGCAGAATGATGATGTCGCGCGCCGCTTCGGGCGTGGGCGCGTCATCCACCTGGAAGAAGTTCACACCCGAAACACCGCGCCCTTTTCTGACCGCGAAATTCTCGAGCAAGTTCCGCAGCGCGGCCAGCGATTGATCGTCGGGCGGCTGCTGATCGCTCAATCCCAGGCGCGTCAGGGTCGCGTCAATCGTATTCCGTACGATCTGCCCCCGCCACACGCTGTAGATCGTCGCGGCAATGCTGTTCTGCGCTTCCTGAAAAGAAGGCTCGGGGAGATTGACCGCGTCGTCGCCCGGATCGAACCCTTCCCGAATGCCCGTGGGCGCGCTGTAGTCCCAGTGGCTCATCCGCTCGATAGCCTCGGCCACCCCGCGGTCGTTGCCCAGCGCGGCCAGCGCCGCCGGCGCACCCGCCGCGCGCGCGTTCACCACCGCCGCCCGGATGTAGGGGATGAGCACCTGCGCATCCAGCATCTGGTTGTTGGCCTGAAGGCTCGCCAGGTCGCTGAGTGAAGCCTTGTGGCTGAGAGCCTGCATATCCCGAATCAGGCCGGTGATCCGGCCGATCCGAAAACCCCCGTCGTAGCCGGGGTTCAGATAGTAGATGCCGCCGCCGGGTCGCAGCCGTCCCAACGGATTGTTGTCCAGGGTCGTTCCCACCGGGTCGTTGTTTGCGTTGGCGATGAAACCCTGGGGCGGATTGATCACCTGCGGCATCTCCGCGAACGGCAGAATCTCATAGGGCAGGGCCTGGTCCGGCTGCTTATTCGCCACCGGCAGCCACTCGTTGCGGAAGCGATGCGTGCCGTCACGAATCATGAACGGCGGCGCCCCGTCCACCCGCCCCAGCGTTTCCAGGTCCTCGCGCAATGGAAGCTCGGCGCTGGTGAAGTAGGCGATGTTTCCGTCCACATCGGCGTAGCCCCAGTTCTGCGAGCCGAAGGTGAAGGACCGCAGGGCGCGTTTGAAATCCTCCAGGTTGCGGGCGCGCGCGAACTCGAGGAAGGTTTGCGCCTCGCGCGTGGCGCCCCAGCCCGTGTACTGGATGCTCAGGGCGGTGATGTTCAGCAGATCGCTGGCGTCGAACGCCACGATGGGGCCATTGTTGCGCCGCGGCACCAGCAGAGTGATGCCGCCCTCCAGCGGCCCAACGTTGGCTGCGACCACATCGTCCACCACCTGGTTGCCGGCCTGGTTCACGCGAAAGGTCTGCGGGATCAGCACCAGCGGCTCCAGGCGCCCTTCGAACAGCGTGCCCTTCGGCGTCAGCGTCGCAAAATCGAACACCACCCGCTCCTGGTAAGTGTCGGTCACGTCCATGGGATTTGTGGTGGCGCCCCAGCAGATGCGCTCGTTGCACCCCAGGGTGATGCCGGGCGCACCCGCCAGGCTCACTCCCACGACGTTCATCGGCCCCCGCTCGGGGTCGTTTCGGACCGTGATATGCGCCTCATACCACACCGGGGGCGTGCCCAACGACAGGTGCGGATCGCTGGCCAGCATCGCGTAGCCGGACTCGGTCAAGCGCCCGCTGAGGATCCACCAGTTGCTGGCGGGCCGCGATTTGCCTCCCTCGAGCGTGCCCTCGAACAGCGGCGTCTTTCGCATCGTTTCGATCCACTGCCGCGCCACCTTGAGCGTCTCGGGCTGAATGATTTCCGACCAGTTCCTGGCAGCGTCGATCATCGCCTCGCGCCGCGCCTGCGCCTTGCTGCTGGGCGAGGGGGAGAAAAACCCGGGGATCGAGACGGTCGGGTCAAACGGCGCGGTGCGGAGGATGTCCTGGAAGAACAGCGCCGTGCCGTCAAATCCGAGGGCCTGGCCCGCCTTCTGACAGGCCGCCAGCGCCAGCGTCAACTCCGCATCCTGCTCGTAATCGAAGGACAGGCTGAAGGCCAGCGCCTTCGCAATCACGAGGCTGTCCACCATCGTCCACGGCGGCACGCTGGCCTTGGTCAGCTCCAGGCTCTTGTACTCCGGCGGCAGCGTCGCGTTCGGGTCCTGAAGATACGCGTTGACGCCTGCGGCATAGGCTTCGAACAATGCCCGCACCTCTCCCGAATACGCGGCCACAGAGGCTTCCGCGGCGCGCCGTAACCCCAGAGTGCGGGCCTGGATATCAGCCGGCAGAGCGGATTGGCCCAGCAGCTCGGCCGAAGTCCCGCTGGCCTGCCGCCGCAGCAGGTCCATCTGGAAGAAGCGGTCCCGCGCGTGCAGGTAGCCCAGCACCAGCATCGCGTCGGGGTCGCTCTCCGCGAAGATGTGCGGAATAAAATTCGAATCCCTGACCACGCGGACCACGGCGCGGAGACCCGGGAGTTGTGTCGCGTCTCCCGCGACAGCCCGGCCCGATTTCCACGAGCCCGCCTGAGGAAGCAACAACAACAAAATCAGAATGTGCCAACGGTTACGAATCATGCGCCATCCCCGCCAGCTCCTCCAGGCTGAGCCGGCCGGTGTAGATCGCCATGCCCAAGGCGGCGTGGACATTCATTCTTTGGAGTTCGCGGATTTCTTCCAGCGTGGTGATGCCGCCCGCGGCCGTTAGTTCCAGAGACGTGGCCGCCCTCAGCCGCCGGAACCAGTTCAAATCGGTTCCCTGAAGCATTCCTTCCTTGTCAACGTAGGTGCAGAGGAAACCGGAACAGTAAGGCTCCAGAAAACCGAGGACCTCCTCGGCCGCAAGCGAGGTCGCCTCGCGCCAGCCCTTGACCACGATCTTGCCTGCTTTGGAATCCAGGGCGATCAGCACGCGCTGGCGGCCAATTGTGTCCTTTAGCGTTTCGAGGAACTCGGTGTTCACGCCGCTGGAATGAAAGGCCGCGGTACCGACGATCACCTTATGCGCGCCCTGTTCCACGAGGCGGCGTGCCCGCTCGATAGTGCGCACGCCGCCGCCCACGCGCGTGACGGCCCGCGCAGCGAGAAATTCGACGATGGCGTCGTTCGAGCCATGACCCAGCGCGGCATCCAGATCGATGACCTGGATTTCGGGGAAATTGGAGAATCGCTCCAGCATCTGGATGGGCGCATCGCCCTCCAAGGCAAGCTCGCGGCCCTGAACGAGCTGCACCACCTTGCCGTCCATCAGGTCGATGCACGGGATGATCAAGCAGTCCTCCGCACCGGGATGCCCTGCCGGGCCAGGTACTCCTTCAGCTCACCGACCGTATAGGTGCCGTAGTGGAAGATGGAGGCGGCCAGCGCGGCGTCGGCTTCCCCCTCGCTGAGCACCTGGGCAAAATGCTCCGGCTTGCCTGCCCCGCCTGAGGCGATGATGGGGATGTGAGTGGCCCGCGAGATCGTGCGGGTCAACTCGCAGTCGAAGCCGGTCTGGACACCGTCGGTGTCCATGGAAGTCAGCAGGATCTCGCCGGCGCCCAGCGCTTCGCCGCGGGCGGCCCACTGGATGGCATCGATGCCCGTGTCGTCGCGCCCGCCGCGCACCTAGACGGTCCAGGCGCCGGCTACTGCCCGCTTGGCATCGATGGCCAGCACCACCGCCTGCGCCCCGAATTCCTGGCTCAGCTCAGAGATCAACGCGGGGCGCATGACCGCCGCGGTGTTGACGCCGATCTTATCGGCGCCGGCCAGCAGGATCTTCCTGGCATCGCCCACCGACCGGATGCCGCCCCCCACGGTGAGCGGAATGAAAACCTTGCGCGCCGTCCGCGCCACCACATCCACCATGGTGTCGCGGTTATCGCTCGAGGCGGTAATGTCGAGGAAGACCAGCTCGTCGGCGCCTTGCTGGTTGTAGCGGTCCGCCAGTTCGACCGGATCTCCGGCATCGCGCAGGTTGACGAAGTTGATGCCTTTCACCACGCGGCCCGCGGTGACATCCAGGCAGGGAATGATGCGCTTGGCCAGCACGGATCTCAGACCTCCACAAAGTTGTTGACGATTTTCAATCCCAGCGGCCCGGACTTCTCCGGGTGAAACTGCACCCCGAACACGCTGGCCGGATTCCAGCACGGCAGTATATGGGAGCGTGTAGGTGCACACTGCCGCAGTGGCCGCGGTGACCGGCACATAGTAACTATGCGCGAAGTAAACATACGGGTGCGGGCCGATGCCAGCCAGCAACCGGGACGCGCAGCGCGGCTCCAGCTCGTTCCAGCCCATGTGCGGCACGCGCGCTTCCAGGGGAAAACGCTTGATGGTTCCCTCAAACAGATCCAGCCCGGAATGATCGGGCGCTTCCTCGCTGCCCTGAAACAGAGCCTGCAACCCCAGGCAGATTCCCAGAAAGGGAACGCCCGCCCGGATGCGCTCCACCAAAGCCTCCCGAACCTGCATCTGGTCGAGCGCGCGCATCATCTGCCCGAAATGTCCCACCCCGGGAAGAATGATCTTTGAAGCCTTCTGCAAGCCCTCGGAGTTTCGCACCAGTGTGTAGGCGGCGCCGATTTCCTCGAGCGTGTTTGCCACCGAGCGAAGATTGCCCGCGCCGTAATCCAGGATGGCAATCACAGCAACCCTTTCGTGGAAGGCAGTTGGCCGCGCAGTTTGCGGTCCTTCGAGCAGGCGTATTTCATGGCTCGCGCGAAACACTTGAAGACTAATATCCTGGCAATGGCATTCGACGGCAAAGACTCGTTTTCTTCGGGACGAGCAATCCGGGAATACTTTACCGGATATCGCTTAAAGGCAAGCCTGAAGTAATCGCCGATTTCGGACCGAACGAAATAAAATACCTATCTTTCAGCAACCAAGCCCTTTATATCGCGGTCAACTGCGGAATCCAGGTGCCGCCCAGGAATTTAGAACCAATGGCTAACGCGGCGAACCAGACTGAAAAGGTGAAAGATAAAAACGCGCCACCGCAAGAACGGCGACCACCGACCGCAACCGACTCCGCAGGACGAATCAACCAAACCTCAGGAAAAGGATGCCGATAACGGTTCCGAACCGGCTGAAAAAGAAGCGGCTAACGAAAATATCCAGCCGAGCGCGCCGCCGGCTCCCTCCGAGCCCAAAGCGCCGGTGCAAAGTTATATCTTAAACTCACCGGCGGGGGAGTGATCAAGGAAATCATTACCTTCGATAATTGCTATTTAACGGAAATAAAGGCGAACGACAAGGGCGAGATATTTGCCGGAAACAACAATACCGGCAAGGTCTTCAAGATAAACGACCAGGGCGAATACTCGATTCCTTTTGACTTTGAAACGAAACAGGTCTTGACCATGCTCCCTGGATAAAGACGGCAACCTCAACTTAATCGGGACAGGCGGAAACGGGCAGAGTCTACCTGGTAGACCGTAAGAATGCCAAA
>CAVRZY010000006.1:0-32646 GCA_963725415.1 uncultured Acidobacteriota bacterium
ACCAAGCTGAGGTTCTAACGAGGCTTCGCCTCAGACCGACGAGGCATGTTGCAGCGCCGTCTTCACCGCAGAGGCGCAAAGGGCCCAAAGGGGGCGCAGAGAGATCCTGAGAGGTTTTCTCCGCGTTGCCTCGGCGGCCTTTGCGTCTTTGCGGTGAGAAAAACTCGACTCATTTACGACTACCGCATTTACGAGAGACACGGCGCGTTATTCAGGTTGCAGGATGTTCATGCGGCGCCCCACCCGGACCAGGATCTTGATGGCGCGGTCGAGCTGGTCGCGGGTGTGGGTGGCGATGACGATGGTGCGGATGCGGGCTTTCCCGTGAGAGACCGTCCGGAAGCAGGTAGATCGTCGGCTCTCGGCGTAGATCCTCCAGACTCCACTCGACACTCGTCGGATCTACCCGCTGCAACCAGTCCAGGAATGGCTGTTCCGGCATCACCACGATCGCTGATCGGTTGATTGTGACCGTGCTGTCAGAGCCCGGTCCCTCTCACCTCAGGCTGCCTGACGATAATAGTAGTTCAGCATCTCGCCCAGCCGCTATCGGCACCGGATCGCTCCGGGACCTCCGGCAGGAGACGGTTCCGGGATGATCAGGCGGTTGCTGAGTCCCTGGTGACACTGGGGGCCAGAGTCTCTAAAAAGTCTGCCGTAAACAGCGGGTCCCGGTCGTGGATCAGGTATCGTTTGGCGAGCATGAATCCCTCCTCGGCATCGCTCAGATTGCAGGCCACCTGTCCCATCCAAAGCCCGTCCGCATGGGCCGCTACTCCCGCGATCTCCCCCCGCCGGGTCGTGAGGTCGATCAGCAACAGCACTATGAATCTCGCAAGACCTGTCCGTGTCCACACCTCGACGGTGAAGAAGTCCGCGGCAACCTTCAGCTCCTAGTGCCTGCGCAGGAACTCCTTCCAGGTAGTCTTCCGGCTGCATCCTCCGGTAGCCCCAATCCCGGTCCTCGGTCGCCATGCGGACTACCAACCTCCGGATTTCAGCCCGCGTCCGAGGTCGTCTTGGACCACGTCGTGCACTGCCATCGTACTTCTTGGCGGTCGTCGTTCAAGCGCAGTCGCTTGTTTCCGAGTTGCTCCCGAAGGACGCGATTCTCTTCGCGAAGATAATCAAGCGCGTCCCACTGTTGTTGGTTGAACCAGCCGGCGACCGAAATCAGTAGCAGGCGAAACGGATCCAGGGCTTGGCGCATTCGAATCACAGTAGCATCAGGGCCAGTTGTAGTCTTCATCCAGGCGTCAGAAGCGCTTGTTTTTCAGCAGGATCCAATTCTTGGACACTACGGGATCACGTTCACGGTCAAAGCCGGCGATAACAAGATCGTCCATAAAGGCACCGTCTCCGGCGAGGAGATGAAGCTGAAGGTCGAGTTCGGAGAGCGCACGCTGGAGGTGACCGCCCGGCGCGCCGGTTCGTAAGGCGGGTTCGACGCAGCGTCGCTCCGGGCGAACGAGGAATCTCAAAACTGGAGCCGCAGGGCCAGTTCCACCGACCGCGGTCCACCGGAGCGGAACGGCGAATTTCCGCCTCCCCCGAAGGATTGGTTCAGCATTCGCGTCATGATGCCGAAATTCGGACTGGCCAGGTTGGCTCCTTCGTTCGGCGACGGATTGGCGAAGTTCGGATTGTTGAACGCGTTGAATGCCTGAGCCGAGAAACTCAACCGCCATCGCTCCGCGAGCGCGAACTGCCGCCGGAGCGCAAGGTCGGCCTGAAAGGTTCCGAAACCGCGCAGCACGTTCCGCCCCAGATTGCCCTGCGCGTATCCCTCGGGCGCCTTGAAGGCTCCTGGGTTCAGACGGCGTCCGCCCGGCGCGTTAGCATCGACGATCCACAGCGCTTCGCCCGTATAGTCGGGGCGGACCTGCGCAAAGAGGCCGCCACGGAAATTGCGAGGCGTACGGGAGTTGTTATCGCTGTCGCTCGATGTGTCGCTGCTGAGGCCCTGGACGTCGAACGGGGATCCGGTGCGGAAAGTAACCACCCAGTCGAGGAACCATTGGCCGAGCAGCGCCCCCAGGACGCCGCGCGGAGGCGCGTAGACGCGATACGATCCCGAAAAGTTCAGGTTGTGCCGGATGTCATAGTCGGACGAGCCTCGTTGCCCTCCTCCGAACAAGGACGCGAATCCGCCTCCAAACCCCATGTCGTTCGAAGAGCTATCGATGGAGTGCGCCCAAGTGTAGCTGACCTGCGTCTGCAAGTTCGACGTGAACCGGCGCCGGAATTGCACCTGTAGCCCGTGGTAGTCCGAGGTGGCTCCGTTGGTGGCGACGCGCGCGATCTCGTAGGTATCGCCGAAGGAGGGCTGCGATTCGGTGCGCATCAGCCGGCGGCCCTTGGTGCCCGTGTATCCGATACTGAGCATCTGCCCCCTGCCGAAATAGCGCTCGATGGCGGTGTTCCATTGAATGATGACCGGCGATTTCAGGCCGGCGTCGGCTCCCGTAACTTGCCCGTAGGGCGGCTCGGGCGGCATTACGGGCGGCGCGGCGTCGGATCGCGAGAGCGGGAGTGTGGCGAGCGTTATGGTCCGGTCGTTGGAGTAGGGCGCACCGTTGAAAGCTCCGGCGGCGATGCCATAGCCGAGGTCGTAGAACAGACCCAGCCCGGCGCGGAACATCATTTCGCGGTTCTGGGTGGTGTCCATCTGGTAGGCCAAGCCGACGCGCGGCGCGACGTCCAGCCAGCGCGTATCGTACAGAGGGCGGTCCTGCGTCACCGACGATCCGTTCAACACCAGGGGCTTAGGTCCACTGCGTACTCCGGGCGCCGGGTTGAGGTCCCATCGCAGGCCATACGTAAGCGTGGTGCGCTCGGTGGCCCTATAGGTGTCCTGGGCGTAAGCGGAAAAGTTGTTGTACAGGGGAAATATCTGTTCGACGCTGGAGCTGACCTGCGCACTGGTCGCCACAGCGCTGGACATCGCTCCGTCACCGCCGGAAAGACCGTTGAAGGTGTAGCTCACGCCGTAAGGCAGGCGATAATTCGTGGGCATGGTGCGGCGGTAATCGAGACCGGCTTTGGACGTGTGCGCGGGCGACGTACTGGTGACGCTGTAGACCATGTTGAACTGCTTCTGCTCGTTTTGCGACCGGTTCCCAATCGAGTAACCGCCCACGCCCAGGATCATCAGGCTGAAACTGCCCCGGTCGCTGGTGACTCCCGCCGGAAACACCTGGGCATCGGTCAGCGGCACGGCTCCGCCGAAGTTGTCCATCACGGAATTGCCTTTTGAATCCGACTGCGAATAGTTCACGCGCAGATCGTGCAACGTCGAGGCGGACGACACCTTTGTGCCGCCCAGCGTGACCGTGTGCGACCGCGAACTGCGGTTGCTCAGCATGTTTGGTGAAACCATCTCCGACCCGCGCGACACTCCGCCGGAGGGCGAGAAACTGTAGCGGGCAAACAGCGTCAGCCGCTGGCTCCACCCGTGATCCAGCCGGAGGCTGGCCGCTTCCGATCGCGATGGGTTTACCACCACCGTGCGGAACTCCGCGGCTTGATCTTCCAGATTCGCGCCGTTGGGGACCGGGAAAGCGTTCAGATACGGACGCAGAACCGCCGCCGCGCTGCGCCGCGACTGCTTGTCGGGAACACTCGCAATCAGCGTGTCGGGGGTGTCCAGCCGTAGGACTTCGCAGGAGGCGAAGAAGAAGGTTCTGTTCTTCACCAGCGGTCCTCCGGCGGTTCCGCCGGGACGATTCTGGCGCATCGGGGGTCGGGGATACCCGGAGCTGTTGGCGAACCAGTCGTTGGCGTTCAACCGGTCGTTGCGAAAGTAGTAGAACAGCGAGCCGTGAAACTGGTTTGTTCCACCCCGGCTGGTCATGCTCACCTGCGCTCCCGGCGAGCGTCCGAACTCGGGCGCGAACGGCGAGGTCTGCACGCGCATCTCCTGGAGAGCGTCCATCGAAATCATCTCGGTCGAGATGATGCCCAGAGAGCCGCCGGCGAACCCTCCCCCGCGAAATCCTCCGCCTCCCGGACCTGGGCCCAGCGGCGAGTTCAGGCTTAGACCGTCCATCGTGTAGTAGTTGGTATTGGAGCGCAGACCGTTTGCGTTGAACCCTCCGCCCGCGCCGCCGGCGGCGCTCGTAATGCCGGGCGTCATCATGATCAGCGCCTCGGTGCTCCGGCCATTCACCGGCAGATTCTGAATATAGTTCTGGTCGACGGAAATTCCCTGAGAAGCGTCGGTGGTTACGCCTTGCGCGCTGTCGGTGACTGTAATCGATGTCTCCGCGGCAGCCACCTTCAACTCGAAGACGCAACGACTGGCGGTCCCGAACCGCCAAAGTGACCCGTTCGAGACGGAGCTTCTCAAATCCCGTCTTCACCGCCTCCAGCATATAGTCGCTCGGAGGCAGAGCATCGAACGTGGCCATGCCGACTCCATTGGTGTCCGCCTGATGCACCGCCCCCCGCCGTGTATCGATGAGCACGACGCGAGTGCCCGGTACAACGGCGCCGCTGGGGTCGGCGGTCGTGACGGACAAGGAAGCCGAATACTCCTGTCCAAGCAACAGCGTCGTGAAAGGGAACAGAACGAGTGTCGCGATGCGCAAATCAACCTCCCATGCCGGGCGGTGTTCCACCGCCCGCGACTGCACGAGTGAATACCAACAAGGGACGTACACGGCGGGGGCGGTGATGCCGGCCGATTGTTAAGATTTGTGACAGCCGGGCGGTGCTTGGTGGGTGCGAGTTATTCCTGAACGGCGACAAAGAGTGTTTGCTCTCCTCTGGCTCCGCTGAGAGTGAATGACAAGGGAACCGCGTCGCCCGAAACACCGTTGGGGACGATGACGTTAAACTGATAAAGTCCGATGGAACCGGCCACCAGCCCGGCATAGGAGTGCACGGCCGGCGTCTGGGCAAAGAAGAACTGTACCGGGAGGTCCAGGGTGTTGTTCTGTTGGACAACCTCGCCGGCGTCGGCGCGTGGTGTCACTGGGCCGAATCCGATGCCGTAGAGGACGATCGTCTCGCCGGGCCGGGCCGGACGCGAAGCTGCGCCTGGGACGGCGCTGGATGGTGCGGCGTAGGTGGATCCGGCGGAAATCGCCGCGACCACATACTGCCTCTCGCCGATCTTGAACGGCAACGGCGCGAGCAGTCCGGGCTGAGTCGTGTTTACATTCACGCTGTAAACGGCGGCCGTTCTGGTGCCGTTCATTACGGTGACCTGCTGCCGGCCGAGACCAACATTGGATGGCACTTGAGCGTTCACCTGGCTAGGGCTGATGTAGGCGACGAATGCGTCCTGACCGCCGATGGCGACTCTGACTCCGTCCAGAGACGTGGGAGCCCTGGCGCCAATAAAATCGGAGGTGGACCATTGACGCGAGACACCGGCAAGGTCAGATCCATAGGTCTCCATCCAGGTCCCGGGCGCCACGGAGGGGAAACCCCCGAAGCTAGTGCTGCTGACGACTCCGCCTTCGCTCAGACTCTTAGGTAGGGCCACCATCACCCGCCCGTCCGCGCGAACGGAAAAGTAGAGCCGGCCGTCGCGATCGACGGCCAGTGCATCGCAACCGTTGAGCGGCCCATCTATGTAGGACTTGACTCCACGGTCGTCTTCGCCGACGTAACCGGTCACGATCCAGATTCTCCTGTTCGCGTCGATTACGCTGACGCGGAGATACTCGGAAAGATAGATGTTGTCCGCCGCATCGATCGCCATCCCGTCGATCGAACCAAGACCGACATTGGTAGCTAGCTCTGCGGAGATATCCACGTAGCTGAACGAGCCGGAGGAACCCGCGATAGTCTGAATCGTGCCTGCCGGGGAAACGCGCCGGATACGATTGTTCCCGCGGTCGGCGATGAGGAGATTGCCCGCCGAGTCAAAGGCGAGATCCCCGGGCGAGTTCAGCCTGGCGTCGGTTGCGGGACCGCCGTCACCTCGAAACCCGGCGGTGCCGGTTCCCGCGATCACAGTGGTTCTTTGTGTGGCCAAGTCATAGCGAACGACACGATGCGCGCCCGCTTCCGAGAACACCAACCGCCCGGCTGGGTCGATAACCAGGCCGGCTGGATCACTCAGCGTGCTGGCGCCACTGTCGGTTCGCACGACAGTGAGCACCGTGCTGATGATTCCTTCCCGGTTGATTACTCGAATCTGGTTGCCCTGGGTCAGATAGACATCGCCGTTCGGCGCGCAGGCCACGCGGTCGAGGTCGGCGATCTGAGCCTGAATCGCCGGCACGTTGTTCCCTGAGGAATAGCCGGTAGGCGAGCGCAGGCCGGCGATGGCGGTGAGTTGGTCCGGACGGCGAAACGAGAGTATGCGGGCCGCTCCCGCATCCACCACCAACAGCGAGCCTGTGGAATCGATGCAAAGGCCGCGGGGCCGGACAAGCGGCGCGGTGGCAGCGGAAGGATAGACGTCGAGTTGCGGCCAGAACCCGGCGAAGTTGTTCACTTTCCCATTCCGCACTTGAAGAACAGCGAAGGAGCTGGTATCGGCGACGAGCGTACCGGCCCGCGGCGAGACCAGAATGCCGTTGGGTTGATCGATACTTCGTTCCAGCGGCGCTGCGGCGTCGGCGGCCCTGCGGCGTCCATCGCCGAGGACGGCGGTGATGCGTTGCGCAGCCAGATCCAGGCGTAACACGCGCGCCTGACCGGGCGATGCGATCAGCACCGTGTCAGTCTCGGGATCGTAAGCCAGTCCGGTGAGCGTCCCGATCGCAACGCGGGTTGCGCTACCGGCTGTGAATGTCCATGACGCGCTGGCGCAGGTGCTGCTACCGGCTATCGTTTCGATGGTCCCGGAGCTGTTGATGCGGCGGACCCGGCAGTTCGAGCTATCGGCAATGTAGAGATTTCCGGCGCCGTCGAAGGTCAGGCCGCGCGGCGTGCGCAAAAGGGCTTTGGTGGCCAGGTCGTCGTCCCCTCCAAACCCGGCCACACCGGTCCCGGCAAGGGTTCGGACAAAACCGTCTGAATCGAGCCGGCGCACGACGTGATAGGTCTCGTCGCTGAAAATGAGCCGGCCCGAGCTGTCTATAACCAACCCGCTCACCGTGCCGACATCCGCGTCCAGAGCGCGGCGCTCTGCGGTTGGGTTCACGCTACCGCCACCCGGAAACCCGCCCGTTGAACCCCCGCATCTACCCGTGCCGACCAAGTTGCGAATCGTTCGGTCGGTGAGGATCTTGCGAATGCGGCACGCATCAGGATCGGCGAAAATGAGACCACCGTCGCGATCGACCGCCAGAGCCGTGGGACCAAGCAGGTCGGTCTCCAGCGCCGGCCGGTCTTCGACGCTGTTGGCAATTCTTCCCGTACCGGCGAACCTTTCGATCGTTCCGTCCGGACGCACCCGCCGGATCACCCCGGCGTTCGATTCCGAAATATAGATATTGCCGTCACTGTCTTCCGCCAGACCAGCAGGACCGTCCAGGAGCGCGTTGACAGCAGGGCCGCCGTCGCCTCGCGAGCCGGTTCCAATCACCGGGCGAATCACGTAAGGATCCCGAACGCTCTGAGCTGGGGTACCGATGGCGGCGAGCAGAAACAAGACAAGGGTGCGATTCATCAGGGCCGAAATGCGCACGGCTGAATGTGAGGGATGCGCGGGCTGCCTGTTCCGGTTCTTGTGGATTGTGAAGATTTGTGTCAGGATTTCAGAGCGCGAGTCGTCGCAGGTAGAGCATGTCGCGCAACGCAAACTTCTGCTTGATTTCAATTGGCCCGACTCGCGCGGTAAAGTGGAACTCGTTCGGGCGGAACGTGATCCCAAACGGATAGCGGAACACGCCGGGTTGGCGGATGCCTTCTGCCTTCGGAAACTGGAATACCAGGAGCGGACTTCCGTCGATGTCACGCAGGACCCGGCCCCCCGTTGGCCTCACCAGGTCGCCGTCGCGGTACCGCAGTGAGGCCTGGGCGGCGGCGAGCACGGACATCGCTTCCCGTTCGTCGATGCGCAAGCCGGCGATCGCGATGACGTAGCAGGGATCGCCCTCGCCAGACGCGGGAGTGGAACCAATCCGGCGATGAGCGTGTATGATGGGAATCCCGCTTTCCCACCGTACGATCAGCTTCAACGATGGGAACGGGCCGCGTGCGGCGCCGGTGTCCGGCGTGGCGGACGCTTCGTACCGTTTCGGAGCCGTGCGTTTGGCCCACGGTGAGTCCGTCAAGACCCGTTTGGCGTCGCCGTCGGACCATTTCTTGACGGGCTTTCTCCACGGTTGCGCCGCCAAGGGAGCAAGTGGGGATGCGAGAATGCATAAGCAGAGAATGACGAATCTCATTCCGGTAACGACCTCCCTGGATCTAAGTGGTAGACGGTGCGCTCCGGAATCGGCGTTGCCTCGATTTTGTGAAGTAGTGTGACGAAGTCCGCGCGGGAGGCGCCTGGAGGTGCGACGTCAGTTGCGCGGAATCCGGATCTCCACTCGCAGGCCGGGCCCCTGGTTTTTCGCGATGATGGAGCCGCGGTGCAGAACGATCGCACGTCGCGCGATGGCCAACCCCAGGCCGGTTCCTCCCGTGCTCCGGCCGCGGTCGTCGTCCACGCGGTAGAAGGGCTGGAAGCTCGCTTCCAGGGCCTCATCGGGAACACCGGGACCGCGGTCACTCACGGTGATGAGCGCGCAATCCTGTTCGCCGTGCGCCGACAGTTCGATGGGCGCGTCCGCGGGGCCATGCCGGATGGCATTGCGGAGCACATTCTCGATGGCGCAACGAAGCAACTCCGGATCGCCGTTGATCTTGCCGCGGACAGTCAGATGCAACAGGATCTTGCGGCCCTTTTCCCCCGCTTCGATCTCACAGCGGTCCGCGGTCTCCCCAAGCAACCACCCCAGGTTCAGGGGCTCGGCGCGAAAGCTGGCCGAGTCGAGTTCGGCACGGGTGACATCGAGCAATTGATCCACGAGGTGGTCCAAGCGCGTTGACTCTAGCTCGATGCGATCCAGCGCGCCGGGCGCGCCGACCAGCGCAGCCGGCTCAGCGGAGAGCGCAGTTGGCGGGAAATGTCGAGGCAGAGCCGCTTGTGAGACTCCATCAAGGATTCGATGCGATCCGCCATCTCGTTGAAGGTGGGTGAAAGGAGGCCGAACGGATCGCCCGCTTGCGGCTCCATTCGGACGCCAAGCCCGCCGGATCCGAAATGAGCGACCACCGTCTCGATCCTGTGCATGCGCAGAGTGACGTAGGCGGCCACAGTGCCGCAAAGCACGGCCAGGAACAGCAGGAACCATAGCGCCGGGGAAGTGTAGAATCCGGCCCGGTTCGGCGGCGGCCTTCGGTTCGCCGGCGCCTGGAAGCGTATGGCCACAACACAGACGCCGCCGGCTGTCCGTTCGACCAAAAGACCATGTCGCGGGGGAAGAAACGGAATCGGAGGTCCGGCGCTGGCATTGGAGAGCAGCGCGGATTGATCCTCGCCAGTGGCAAGGTCGCGGCCGGCGGAATCGAGCAAGTAGGGACGAATCCCGACACCCAGCTCGATGGACCGCGCCATGGAGGAAAGCTCTTCGCTGCCCCCGCGCTGATGAGCCAAACGCGCCGACTCGCAAATACTAGCGAGCCGGAATTTCATCATTTCGAGAACGTAGAGGACGTTCACCGCGACCAGGCTCGTGCCGCCACACAGGAATAGTACCAGCAGGAGCCAAGAGTCCAGGATCCGCTTCACGCCCGTTATCCAGCTCGGAATCCGGTTCCTCAGGGTGTTTGCTGCTTGGCTGGAACTCGCAATTGGTAGCCGGTTCCCCGCACGCTCAGGATCATGCTCCCTTGTTCACCCATCTTGCGGCGGAGCCGGCTGACATGAGTATCTACGGAACGGTCGTAGGGCGAGGCCGGCCGGTTGTAGAGCAGGAGGCTCAGTTGGTCGCGAGACACGGGATGCCCGGCTGCGCGCATGAGCTGTTCCAGAATCTCGCACTCCATGGCAGTCAGCCTCAGATGTTGGTTCCCGAGGTAGGCGTCGCGCGCTCCGGGTAACACACTCAGTTCTCCCACGCGGAGAGGCTCGGCAACCGGGATGGGTGTGGACAAGGAGCGGCGTAGAATGGCGCGGAGACGGGCGAGCAGTTCCTCGGGATCGAACGGTTTTGCGAGGCAGTCGTCAGCGCCCAGTTGCAAGCCGCGGATGCGGTCCTGTTTGTCACCCCTGGCGGTGAGCATGAGCACCGGCACGCTGGATTCCTTGCGGAACTGCCGCAACACCGCGAAGCCGTCCAGCCCCGGCAGCATCACATCAAGAACGAGCAAGTCGAACGGCTCGTCGAGCGCCCGATTGAGGCCGACCAGACCGTCCTGTTCGAACTCGACGGTAAACTCCGGCTGCCGGAGGACCTCTCCCAGCACGGCGCAAACTTCCGTGTCGTCATCGAGGACCAGGATACGGCAGACCCGTTCGATTGGCATCACCGGTTAGGTATAGACGTTCCGCGGGACCCGGCTCAATGTAAAGAATTTGTAAAGCAGCGCGCGCATCCGCGGCGGCGGAATGGCGGCAATGCACCACAATCCAACGCCCTAACATCCAAAAACTCAACCGCGGGCTAAGTTGGTTTCCCGTAGGCATTTGCGGATCGCGCCGGAGGGGTGCCGCTGGAGGGAAATTGGAACCCGGGGGTGGCGCGTAACACGTTACATCGGCCACATTTGAGTTTTTGGACCATACCGGATCTGCCGCTTCAGGAGCGCCAGCGTGGTGAGCAAGAACGCGCGGTTGTTCTTGGCCCGTAGCGGCTGACTCCCAAATGGTCTTGGTTTTCAGCCCAATGTCACTTACTTTTGCCCTTCTGTGGGGCAGGCGGTTTCGCCTCCCTCTTGCTGCTTCAGGGACTTGGACAGGCCAAACGGCCTGTCCCACCCCTGCCCAAGCCGAAAACTAAGTGACATTGGGCTTTCAAGCCGCGCCAGCGGCGTTCAGGAGTGCGTTATTCAGGTTGCAGGATGTTCATGCGGCGGCCCACCCGCACCAGGGTCTCGATGGCGCGGTCGAGGTGGTCGCGGGTGTGGGTGGCGGTGACGATGGTGCGGATGCGGGCCTTTCCGTGAGGGACCGTGGGGTAGCCGATGCCGGTGGCGAGGAGGCCTTCTTCGAACAGGGCTTTTGAGAAAGCATGCGCCAGAGGCGCCTCGCCAACCATGATCGGAGTAATCGGAGTTTCGCTTGAGCCGGTGTTGAATCCGGCGGCGTTCAGGGCGGCCTTGAAGTAGCGGGTGTTGTTCCAGAGGTTCTCGATGCGCTGGGGCTCGCGCTCCAGCAGGTCGAAGGCTGCCAGGCAGGTGGCCGCTACGGAAGGCGGGTGCGAGGTCGAGAACAGGAAGGGCCGGGCGCGGTGGTAGAGATACTCGATCAGATCGCGGCTTCCGCAGACGTAGCCGCCCAGCGCGCCGATGGCCTTGGAGAGCGTTCCCACCTGGATATCAACCTTCCCGTGCAGGCCGAAATGGTCCACCGTGCCGCGCCCGTTGCGCCCCAGCACACCGGAGGCGTGAGCGTCGTCGATCATCATGATGGCGCCATGGCGGCGGGCCACGGTGACCAGCTCGGGCAGCGGGGCGATGTCGCCGTCCATGGAGAACACCCCGTCGGTGATCAGCAGCTTCCGCCCCGGCGCGGTGGCGAGTTCGGCCAAGATGCGGTCGGCGGCTGCGGTGTCCTTATGAGGGAAGATGTGGATCTTGGCTTTCGAGAGGCGGCAGCCGTCGATGATGCTGGCGTGGTTGAGCTCGTCGGAGATGATGTGGTCCTCGGGTCCGAGAACGGCGGCCACGGCGCCGGCGTTGGCCGCAAAGCCGGACTGGAAAACCACGCAGGCCTCGACCTGCTTGAATTGGGCGATGCGGCGCTCCAGCTCGAGGTGAATGCTCATGGTGCCGGCGATGGTGCGGACCGCGCCCGAGCCTACGCCGAGGCGGCGCGTCGCCTCGACGGCCGCCTCGACGAGCTGGGGATGGTCGGTCAGGCCAAGGTAGTTGTTGGAGGCCAGGTTGATGACCTCCCGGCCATCGAACCGGCACACGGGGGCGCAGGCCGTTTCCAGCTCGCGAAGTTTCTGATAGGCGCCGGCCTGCCGCCAGGCCTCCAACTGCTCCCCGAGATAGGAGAGCGGACCTGGCTCCATCTCAGACCTTCTCGGGTACCACGAAGGGCTTGCGGTAGGGGCGAGTGAACATGCGATTGGCTTCGTTGTCGCCGATGCACTTGTAGCTGGCTGCGTCGAAGTGCAAGGTGCGGCCGAGGCGATAGGAAATGTTGGCCAGGTGGACCAGCGTGGTCGAAATGGCGCCCTCCTCGATGGGGGCGTTCAGATCGGACTGCTTGCGGCTGCGCACCACATCGATGAAGTTGGCCCAGTTGTTGCCGCCTTCGGTGCGGGCGGGGCCGGGTTGCTGCTCTCTGCCCAGGAAGGTGTAATACTTGACGTACCCCTCCACGGCCAGGTAGCCCTTCGAGCCATAGTAGATGTTGCCGATGGTGTTGGGGTCCTTGCGCTTGCCGCCCTCGTCAATCCCGGCTTCGTGGTTGCTGATCCAGTGGCGCACCTCGAAGGACATCATCTTCTTCTTGCCGACGCTGTTAAACTCGTAGAGCGCCACCAGGGTGTTGGGCGTCTCCTGGTCGTCGTCGAACATAAAGTGGCCGCCGAGCGCGGTGACCTTGGTGGGATACTTGACGTCCAGCAGCCAGCGGGTGAGATCCACCTCGTGAATGCCCTGGTTGCCGAGGTCGCCGTTGCCGTAATCCCAGAACCAGTGCCAGGTATAGTGGAAGCGGTTGCGGGTGTACTCGCGCTCGGGCGCCGGGCCGAGCCAGAGATCGTAATGCACGCCGGCGGGCACGGGCTCGACCGGAGTGCGCTTGATGGTGTCGCGCCACTTGTAGCACAGCCCGCGCGCCATGTAAAGGTCGCCGATCACGCCCTCGCGAAGCTTCTGGTAGGCCTCCTTGAGGGCCGGGCTGGAGCGCGGGTTGGTGCCGTGCTGGACCACGCGGTCGCTGTATTTCTTGGCTGCGGCGACGATCTGCTTGGCCTCGAACATGTTGTAGCAGCAAGGCTTTTCGACGTAGACGTCCTTGCCGGCCTGCAAGGCCCAAATGGTCTGCAGGGTGTGCCAGTGGTTCGGCGTGGCGATGGAGACCACATCGATGGACTTGTCCTCGAGCAGCTTGCGGAAGTCCGTGAAAGCGGCGGGGCGCTTCTTGCTGCGCTTCTCCACTTCATCCAGGCGCTGCTTCAGGACATTCTCGTCTACATCGCACAGGGCTGCGACCTCGACGTTGGGCATTGCCGAATACACTTGGATGTGCGAGCGGCCCTGGCCTCGGATGCCAACACAGGCCACGCGCACGGTGTCATTGGGGCTGGCGAGCGCACTCGCGCGGATCGCTCCGGCGCCAGCCACGGAGCTCATCAAGAAATGTCTTCGATTCATGAAAACCTCTCCATTCAATTATATAGCTACTGCATCGTCCGATGAGTCCTTTGAAGTATCCGGTTCGGGGCAAAACGGGGACAGGGTCCAATTGCCCACTGCGCAATTGGACCCTGTCCCCGTTTTGCGCGGTCTCGATACCACAAAGCACTTGTCGGACGATGCACTAAACATTGGCGGGAACGACGAAAGGCGCGCGGTAGTCGCGCGTGAGCATGCGGTTGGCCTCGGGGTCTCCGGTGCAGGTCAGAGTCTTGGGATCGAAGTTCAGGGTGCGGCCCAAGCGGTAGGAGATATTGGCCAGGTGCGCCAGCACGGTCGAAGTGGCGCCTTCCTCGATCTCGGCGTTCAGGTCCGAGGGTTTGCGGCTGCGCAGGGCTTCGAGGAAGTTCTCGAAGTGGTTGCCGCCGCCCGATCGGCTGGGCCCCGGCTCCTGCTCGCGGCCCAGAAAGGTCTTGTAACCGCCGCCCACCACCATGTAGCCCTTGGAGCCATAGAACATGTTGCCGATGGTGTTGGAGTCCTTCTTCTTGCCGCCTTCGCCGATGCCGGCCTCGTGGTTGCTCATCCAGTGCCGGACCTCGAAAACCAGGAACTTCTTCTTGCCCAGGCCGTCGAACTCGAAGGTGGCGACTTGGGTATTGGGGGTTTCCTGATCGTCGTCGAACATGAAGTGGCCGCCCATGGAGCTGACCTTGGTGGGGTAGGTTACGCCGAGCAGCCAGCGGGCGAGGTCCATCTGGTGGACGCCCTGGTTGCCGATGTCGCCGTTGCCGTAATCCCAGAACCAGTGCCAGTTGTAGTGGAAGCGGTTGCGGGTGAACTCGCGCTTGGGAGCGGGGCCGAGCCACAGGTCGTAGTGCACGCCGGGGGGCACGGGTTCGACCGGGGTGCGCTGGATAGTGTCGCGCCACTTGAAGCAGAGCCCGCGGGCCATGTAGACATCGCCGATGAGGCCCTCGTGGAGTTCTGGCTACCGCTTCCTGTAGGGCCGAAGAGGAGCGGCTCTGGGTGCCGTGCTGGACCACGCGGTTGTATTTGCGGGCCGCCGCCACGATCTGGCGGGCTTCGAAGACGTTATGCGTGCACGGCTTTTCGACGTAGACATCCTTGCCGGCCTGGCAGGCCCAGACCGTTCCGAGCGTGTGCCAGTGGTTGGGGGTGGCCAGGGAGACGGCGTCGATGGACTTGTCCTCGAGCAACTTGCGGTAGTCGGTGTAGGTAGCCGGGCGCTTCTTGGTCTGTTCCTCGACCTGCTTGGCCCGTTTCTCGAGCACGGATTCGTCCACGTCGCACAGTGCCGCCACCTCGGCGTCAGGAAGCTCGGCATAGCCGTTGATATGGGCGCCGCCGCGGCCGCGAATGCCCACGCAGGCCACGCGGATTCTATCGTTGGCGCCAGCCAGCGCGCCGGGACGAAGCGTCGCGCCGGCCGCCGCCGCTGAACTCATGAGGAAATATCGTCGGTTCATTGGGCTTGCTCCAAAATGAGAATTGTTTGCTAGGAACGTTTGATTTTACTATAAAAGAGAGTTCGTCAATTGGGAGGATCTGATGCAGGCTGAACAGGCAAGGTTTTTGTTGAATTTTCTGATGCCGGTGGTCGAAGAGGAGTTCAAGACCACCTGCAAGGTGGTGGGGGCGATTCCGGAGGGGCAGCGGGATTATCGGCCGCATCCGGTAGTGAAGACGGCGCTGGAGCTGACCTGGCACCTGGTGTGCACCGAGGTCTGGTTTCTGGAGGGACTCCTCCGCGGGGAGTTCGCCGCGGAAGAGAAGAAGCTGCCCGGAGACGCCACCGTGGCGAGCGTGGCCGGGTGGTACCAAGGCAAGGCGCCGGCGTTGTACCAGAAGATGAAGGCGCTTGGGGACGCGGAACTGGTGCGGACGGTTCCGTTTTTTGGGGTCATGAACGATCCTGCGGTGAGTTACCTGATGCTGCTGGTGGTGCACACGGTGCACCACCGGGGGCAGTTATCCACGTACCTGCGGGCGATGGGGGCCAAGGTGCCGTCGATTTACGGGGGCAGCGCGGACGAGCCGTTCCAGGCGCCGGCGTAAGGGCGGGTTAGCGCGAAGTTCCTTCTGGGCGCGGACTGCGCCAGCTAGAGAGGAGCCTCTGGACGTCTGGGCAACGAGCTGCTCTATCGGGATCGCGAGGCCACCGTGGAGATCGTCGAAAGCGGCCGGACGTGGTGCGTTGACGCAAACGGGGCGCATTTCAAACGAGCTCAAACGCGAGGGTCTGATCGTATTGAGAGGCACCACGAAGGGAGCAAGGTGGCTCCAAGAGTCATAGCCGCGACCGGTAGACTTTTGCACCGATCGAACAACTGGGTGCAAATGCGGTGCAAATACGGTGCAAACCCAGACCTACGCGAGGGCCCGCCGGTCGTGCGCAGCCACCGCGGCATCACCCAGTAGGTAATGATGGGGGCCATAGTGGGAGCCATAGAAGGGATGCAGCTTCTCCCGCCGGGGTTTGGAGGACCGTAGGACCCGAGTAGAGGCGATCATGTAGTGGGCGCTGGGCAAGACCGCGCTGGAGGTGTACTGGGAGGTGGTGTAGGGTGAGGTGTCGTTTCTGGAGGGAATCATAGGCGGGCAGTTCGGTACCCTTCGAGGCGCTGGACCAGCGGTACTGGGAAGGGACAATCGCCAAGGCCGCGGTATGTCTTAGGAAATCGAGTGTCTCCAGCGGGCAGATTCTGTCTGGCAAATGTGATCGGCCCCGGGCTGCGGGCTGAAGCCCGCAGCGGCACGCACCCAGAGGGTACCCGGCGTGCGCCACGATCTCAGTAGATCACGCGTTACAGTAACGTTACACGCTCGTGGTGTAACCGTCAGGACACTTCGCAGGGCGCGGCGCAGGTGGTAAGTTATGAGCCGGAGGTTATCCTAAGATGCAGAATTTCGCAAGGATGGTGTGGATTGTCTTGGTCCTGGCGGGGATCTGCCTGCTACCGCAGGCCGCCCAGGCTCAGTCCACATTTGGCTCGGTTCTAGGCACGGTCATCGACCAGCAAGGCCGCAGCATTCCGGGGGCAGAGGTCACACTGACCCATCAAGAGATGAACATCGTTCGCAACGGCAGCACCAGTGAACAAGGCTACTACGAGTTTCTGAACCTGGTGCCCGGGACTTACCAAGTGCGGGCCACCCGGACCGGGTTCAAGACCTTCGTGAAGGGGGACATCGAGGTGGGGGCGCGCCAGGCAGTGCGCGTGGATGCGGTCCTGGAGGTGGGTGCAACCAGCGAGACGGTAACCGTGGTGGCCACCCCCGGCCTGCTGGAAACCGAGACCTCCTCGCTGAGCGGCTCGATCGCCGGCGGGGAGATCCATTTCCTGAGCCCGACCACCGACTCGCAGCGCCCGTGGACGCTGATGCGCCTGAACCCGCTGGTGCAGAACACCGCCAGCGGGACGCGCTTCAGCATCGGCGGCGTTTACCACAGCCAGTCCGAGTTCCAGGTGGATGGCATCTCCTCCCCAGCGGGTTCGGGGGGGCCGGCGGCTTCGACCCTGATGACGGCGGAGGGAATCCAGGAAGTGCGCATCCTGGGGGGAAACAACTCGGCCGAGTACGCTTCGCCGGCAATATTCCAGCAAATATCCAAGAGCGGGGGCAACGCCGGGCACGGCGACGTCTACTACTACTACAACGCGCCGGGGCTGAACGCGCGGGTGGCGACCTCGACCACCGGGAAACCTTCCCTGATCTTTCACCAGTTCGGGGGAAACCTGAACGGGCCGATCCGGATCCCCAAGCTTTACGACGGTCGCGACAGTACGTTCTTCAGCCTGAGCTGGCAGTCCAAACGCCAAGGAGGCACCCAACTCTACACTGCGGACGTTCCCACGCTGGCCATGCGCCAGGGCGTATTCTCGGTGGCGGTTCGGGATCCCGACAACAACCGTACGCCCTTCGCGAACAACACCATCCCGGCCAGCCGGATCAATGCGGTGTCCGGGAAGATCCAAACCACTTACTACCCAGAGCCGAATACGCCGGACCCCAACGCGATCACCCGCAATCATCAGATCATTGGGGGAAGCGGGACTACGCACGAGGAGGGCCTGGACCTTCGGATCGATCACCGGGTGGGCGACCGGCACTGGTTCTACGGGCTGGTGGGAGGGGACCACTTCAACAACCGGGGCTACGACAGCAATCTGGACACCATGGGCTTCCCGGTCAGCACGCGGAAGCTGTATCACAGCGCGGTGTCCTACACTTACAACCTGAGCGCCAGCCTGCTGAACGAATTGCGGGCCGGACTCATGCGTGACAACAGCCCCGGCGGCGGTTCGCGCAACGGCCTGGAGGTGCTGCGGGAGCTGGGCATCCAGTTCCCCTCCAGACTGCCGGCGCCGGATGTGCGGGGCTTCCCGGTGATCAATATTACCGGGCTGCAGACTCTGTCCCAGTCGGCCACGGTGACATCCGTCTCCGCCAGCTACCAGTTGACCGACACGCTGTCCTGGATCCACAACAGCCACACCTTTAAAGGCGGCCTGAACGTTTATCTGGAGCAGCCCAATTCCTCGCGCATCCCGTCGGGCGCGCACGGCAGCTACTTCTTTCAGGGCACCACCTACAGCGGGGTGCCTTACGCGGATTTCCTGCTGGGCATCCCGGCGTACGTGACGGTGACGGGGATCAATCCGAACACTTACATGAGGAGCACCAACTACGGGCTGTTCTTCCAGGATGATTACAAGGTGCGGCGGGATCTGACCCTAAACCTGGGCCTGCGCTGGGACTTGCAGGGGCCGATCTACAACAAAAACAACGCTTTGTACAATTTCGACCCGGCCACTGGGGGCCTGGTCAAGGCGGCGCAGAGCACGCCCATCAACAGCGCTTTCAGCGGCAATTATCCGAACGTGAGGATACTGGAAGCGTCCCAGGTGGGGATGCCCGAGCGTACGCTGGGTTTCCCGGATCACAACAACCTGGCGCCGCGGATCGGCTTCGCCTGGCGCCCGCGCAGCTCCTCGCGCTTCGTGGTGCGCGGGGCCTGGGGGAAGTTCACCGACATTATTGGGCAGGGCGTGATCGGGGCACAGGCCAGCGGCGGCTTCCTGAGCCGAGGAAACCCGCGCTATGACAACGTAGCCGTGCCGGGGGCCTTTCGGTTCCCCTACCCGTTCCCGGCGGTGGTGGCCGGGGAGGCGGCTCCCCCCAGTCTAACGGCGGGCGGCTTCAATCCCCACTTGGTGAACCCGTACGTGCAGCAGTGGAACCTGACGCTGGAGAAGGTGCTCTGGGAGGCCTCGTTGCGCGCTTCCTATTTGGGCACCAAGACCACCAACCTGATCTACAGCCGAGACATCAACCAGCGGGGAACGCCGGGGGACACCAGCAATCGCTCGCGGCCCTACTCCGCCTCCGGTTACGGCGGCACAATCTCTTACCTGGACAATGGGGGCAACCAGATCTACCACAGCCTGATACTGGAAGCCCGGCGGCGGTTCCGGAACGGGTTCCTGTTCCAGGCCGGGTACGTGTTCGCCAAGAACATTTCAGACATTGTGGACAGCGAGACCGACGCCAACGGGACGAGCAGCAACGCTTTCAACCGCTCCCTGGACCGCGGCCAGGTGGGTTACCAGCGGCGGCACACCTTCAGCGCCATGGGTTCGTGGATCCTGCCGTTCGGCCGCGGCCAGAAGTTGGTGAGCGGCCTGCCGGGGTGGATCAACCATGCCGTGGCGGGCTGGGAACTCTCCCCGGAGCTTTTTTCCGGAAGCGGGCAATATTTCACCCCCAGCCGGAACGGGACGAACCCGCTGACCGGGAGTAGCGGCGGCACGACGGCTCGGCCGGACCGCATCGGGGACGGCAACAACGGGCCGAAACAGACCGGAGGTGCGTCGGTCAAGTGGTTCGACCCGTCCGCGTTCAGCAATCCGGCGGCGACCGTTCTGGGCAACTCAGGCAGAAACATCCTTTTGGGGCCGGGGTTCTGGCACCTGAGCCTGAGCCTCACCAAGAGGGTACGCTTCCTGGAGAACAAGGAACTGTGGTTCACCGCCGCGAGCGAGAACCTGCTCAACCACCCGAACTGGAACAATCCCTCGAGCTCCGCCGAGCTGACCGTGGGCCAAGCGGCTTTCGGCAGCACGGCGTCGCTGATGGGCAGCGATCGCGCGGCAGGGCGCTTCGCGAGCCGGAACATTTGGGCCCGGTTGCGCATCCTGTTCTGAAAGGGCTGCCGGGGTAATGCCTCAGTCTCGGGGGCCGTGGGATAAGCTGCAGCTTGTCTCGGGCGGTATCCGAAAGGGTTCCAGACAGGCTGAAAGCCTATCCCACCCGGGTGCACAGGCTGTTGCCCCCGAGACTGAGGCATTACCTGCCGGGCTGCCAAGGTTAGCAAAGAAAGGAATAAGGAGGTAAGTTTATGCTCGCACGTCATCTTCATGCCGCCGGGATCGCGTTGCTGATTTCGTCGGGCCTGTGTTGGTCGCAGGAAGCGCGTGGCACGATCCTGGGGCGGGTCACGGATCATTCCGAGGCCGTGATTCCCGGGGTGTCGGTCGGCATCACCAACAAGGCCACCAGCGTCACTACGGCGCTGGAGACCAACGAACAAGGAAACTACCTGGCGCCCTACCTGATGCCGGGCATCTACCGGATCAGCGCGGAGAAAAGCGGGTTCAAGCGGTTCGTGCGGGATGAGATCGAGCTGAGGCTCAACGACCGGCTGGAAGTGAACATTCTGCTGGAGTTGGGCGATCTGAGCGACACGATCACGGTGACGGCGGAGACCCCGCTGCTGGAGACGGCCAGCGCTTCGCAGGGGCAGGTGGTCGATTCCCGCCGCGTCGCCGAGCTGCCGATTCCCCACGGGATGCCCTTCGCCTTGATTCAGCTTGCGCCCGGTGTGGCCTATGCCGCGGCCGAGTCGGTGAGTGACCGGCCGTTCGAGCCGACCTCGATCATCGGCTACACCATGGACGGCGTACGTTCCAACCTCAGCGAGGTCATCCTGGACGGGGTGCCCAACACCTCCACCGGAGACAGCCGCAACCAGGTGATCGCCGCCTGGGTGCCGCCCGCCGACGTGGTGGCGGAGTTCAAGGTTCAGACCGCCAGCTTCGACGCCACGGTGGGAAACACCGAAGGGGGAGTGGTCAACATCAGCCTGAAGTCCGGCGGGAACCAGGTCCACGGCACCGCCTACTACAGCAAGATGGATCCGGTGCTGACCGCCAACCTGTTTTCGTCGAACCGCACCGGCCAACCGCGCGGCGACTTCACTTACAACCGCTGGGGTGGAATGCTGTCCGGCCCGGTCGTGCTTCCCCGCATCTACCAGGGTCGCAACCGCACCTTTTACCTGTACGGCTACGAAGGCATGCACACCAAGCGGCCGCGCGGCCAGACCCTCACCGTGCCGACGGCCAAGGAGCGCGAGGGCGATTTTTCCGAGCTGCTGGCCGTAGGCAGCCGCTACCAGATCTACGATCCCGGCACGCGCCGTCCGGTGGCCGGCGGACGCTTCCAGAACGATCCGTTCGCCGGTAACATCATTCCGCCGGCGCGGATCAACGCGATCGCCCGGAACATTCTCAAGTACTACGCGCCACCCTCCGCGCAAGGCACGGCCGACGGCAGCAACAACCTGCCCATGCCGGGCGAGCCGGAGAGGGCCACCTATTACACGCACACCGGCCGGCTGGACCACAACCTGAGCAACCGGCACCGGATCTTCAGCCGCGTGAACGTCTACAAGAGCTACATGATATACAACGATTGGTTCAAGAACGTGAGCACCGGGCGGCTGTTCAACTTCCTTTCCCGGGGCGCGGCCTTCGACGACGTGTACAGCTTCAGCCCGACGTTCGTGATGAACCTGCGCTACGGTTACAACCGCTACGTGCGCACGTACGACGGCAAGAAGGAAGCCGTGGGATTCGACCTGACCACGCTGGGCTTTCCGGCCGCCTGGAACAACGCGATCGAACCGGCCATCCGGCGCTTTCCCCGCCTCACGATCGCCGGCTATACCGCCACTTATCCCTGGCCTCAGGCCAGCAATTCAATCTCGACGCTCTGGCGGCCGACCGACACTCACAACTTCACCGCCGCCTTCGACAAGGTCATCAGCGCGCATAGCCTGAAATTTGGCCTGGAATACCGCATTTACCGGGAGAACCAATACAGCAACGACAACACCAACACCGGCCAGCTCGACTTCGGCACCACCTGGACCGTCGGGCCGCTCGACAACTCGCCGGCGGCGCCGATCGGTCAGGGCTTGGCCTCCTTCCTGCTGGGGCTGCCCAGCGGGGGGCGGGCCGTGCGGCAGGACAGCTACGCGGAGGAATCCACGGTCTGGGGCCCCATTTTCAGGACGACTGGAAGATCACGCGGCGTCTGACGCTGACCTTGGGGCTGCGCTACGAACTGGAGGGCCCGCTGACGGAGCGGTTCAACCGCACCATCCGCGGCCTGGATCCGGCGGCGCTGCCGATCGAGGCCCAGGTCAAGGCGAACTACGCCAAGAGCCCGACGTCTGAAGTCCCGCCCGATCAGTTCCGTGTGCGCGGCGGGCTGACCTTCGCGGCAGTGAACGGCTTGCCGCGCACGCTCTGGCAGCGCGACCGCAACAACTTCATGCCGCGCATCGGCCTGGCTTACAATCTGGCCGACAAGACGGTCCTGCGGGGAGGCTACGGGGTCTTCTTCGGTTTCCTGGGCACGCGGCGCGGGGACGTGATCCAGACCGGGTTCAGCCAGGAGACCACGCTGATCCCTTCGATCGACAGCGGCCTGACGTTCATCGGCACGCTGGCCAACCCCTTCCCTAACGGCTTCCAGGATCCGCTGGGGGCCAAACTGGGCCCGATGACCTACGTGGGTCAGGCCGTGACCTTCATTAACACCGCGCCGCTGGCGCCGTACATGCAGCGCTGGCAGCTCAGCCTCCAGCACGAGTTCCCGCACCGCATCGTGATCGACGCCGGCTACGTGGGCAACCGCGGCACGCATGTCGAAACCAACCGCGATCTGGACGCGGTACCCATCCAGTACCTGAGCCGCTCCCCGGTGCGGGACGACACCATCATCAACTATCTCACCGCGAACCTGCCCAATCCGTTCTACCCGCTGCTGCCCGGCACGGGGCGGGCGGGCACGCTGATCCCGCGCTACAGCCTGCTCACCGCCTACCCGCAGTTCACCAGCCTCAGCACGACCACCAACGAAGGCTATTCCTGGTATCACTCCTTGCAGGTGAAAGCCGAGAAGCGGTTCTCGGGGGGCTACACGCTCCAGGGCGCCTACACTTTCTCGAAGCTCATGGAGGCGGTCGATTTCCTGAACGCCGGGGATCCGGCGCCGTACCGTGCGATCTCGGACCAGGATTACCCGCATCGCGTGACGATAAGCGGGATTTACGAGCTGCCGTTGGGGCGCGGACGCCGCTGGGCGTCCGGGGCGCGTGGCGCGGCGGGAGTGCTGCTGGGCGGCTGGCAGATCCAGGGCGTGTACGGGGGCCAGTCCGGCCAGGCCCTGGGCTTCGGCAACGCCATCTTCACCGGCGACGTGAAAAACATCCCGCTGCCCCGCGGCCAGCGGACCGTGGAGCGCTGGTTCAATACCGCCGCCGGCTTCGAGCGCAACACCCGGAATCAGCTTGCCAACAACCTGCGCGCCTTCCCCCTGCGTTTCTCCGGGGTCCGCGCCGACGGGATCAACAACTGGGACCTGTCGGTGATCAAAGACAGCGCCATCAAGGAGAGGATGAAGATCCAGTTCCGCGGCGAATTCCTCAACGCGCTCAACCACGCGCAATTCTCCAACCCGAGCACCGACCCTTACAGCACGGCGTTCGGCACCATCACTTCCGAGCGCGCCAACCCGCGGCGCATCCAACTTGGGCTGAAGTTCATTTATTGAGGAGCCAACCCGACTTATGCGGATCTGTAATCGACGTGAGTTTGTTCAGTCTTTCTCCTGGTTGCCCGCGGCGGCCCTGGGCGCGAATGATCGCATCCGCGTGGCCGTAGTGGGGCTGAAGCGGCGTGGCAGGGACCACATCCGCTGCTATCATGAGCTGGCCAAGGAAGAGAACGTGGAAGTGGCGGCGCTGTGCGATATCGACGAATCCGTCTTGCAGGAGAACGCCGCCTACTACGAAAAGCTCTCGGGCCGCAAGGCCCGGCTGGTGGTGGACTTGCGCAAGCTGCTGGAAGACTCGTCCATCGACGCCATTTCCTACGCCACCCCCAACCACTGGCACGCGCTGGGGACCATCTGGGCTTGCCAGGCCGGCAAAGACGTGTTCCTGGAGAAGCCCGCCGCCCACACCATTTGGGAGGGCCGGAAGATGATCGAGGCCGCGCGCAAGTACCAGCGCCTGGTCCAGCACGGCACCCAATCCCGCAGCAATCCTGCCATGCAGGAGGGCGTCGAGAAGCTGCGCGAGGGGGTGATCGGCGAAGTCTACATGGCGCGCGGCATGGCTTACAAGTGGCGCGCCAGCATCGGGCGCATCAAGGAGGAGCCTGTGCCCCCAGGCGTGCACTACGATCTGTGGGTGGGGCCGGCCCCCATGAAACCCTTCGCGCGCCAGCGCTTTCACATCTACTGGCACTACCTGTGGGACTACGGCAACGGCGAAATCGGCAACCAGGGCGTGCACCAGCTCGACATCATGCGTTGGGGCTTGGGGCTGAACACGCACCCCTCCCGCATCCAATCCATGGGCGGCCACTACATCCACGATGCCGACCAGGAAACGCCCAACACCCAGGTGGCCTCTTTCCAATACGAAGGGCGCAAGCTGTTGCTCCAGTTCGAGGTGCGCCCCTGGATCACCAACTTCGAGGCGGGCATCGGCGAGTCCTACCCCAGCCGGGGCCAGGACAACGTGGTGGGAGTGATCTTCTACGGCTCGGAGGGTTTCATGGTGATGCCCGACTACAGCAGCTATCACACCTTCCTGGGGCGCCAGCACAAGCCCGGTCCCAAAGGGGAGTGCCCGCGCGACCCCGGCACGAGCCGCGATCATTTCCGCAATTTCCTACGGGCCATGCGCAGCCGCAAGCACAGCGATCTCTCGGCTGACATTGCGGAAGGGCACCTGTCGGCGGGGCTGGCGCTTCTGGCCAACATCGCCTACCGGGTTGGCCGAACGGTGCGCTTCGATCCGAAGATGGAGCGTTTTCCGAACGATGAAGAAGCCGACCGCTTGCTGAGTCGAACCTATCGGGCGCCTTACGTGGTGCCGGAAAAGGTCTAGGGCTTCGCCCTTGAAATCCCTGGCGGGATTTTGGGAGTCAGGAGACAGGAGACAGGAGTCAGGAGTCAGGAGTCAGGAGTCAGAATGGGTGGCGGGGCGGTGCTGGAGGAGTCGGGCGGTGCAATGTTGGAGTGGTTTTGTTCAAGATCGTGGGGGTGAGAATCTAACATGCCTAACCAGTTTAGAGCGTTTCACTTTGTGTTAATTTTGGCGCTTGTCTCCGGGGTCTCGGCTCTTGGACAAGGGACGGGCACCATTCACGGAGTCATCACGGACCCCAGCGGGGCTGCCATAGTCGGCGCGCAGGTTACCGCGACGCTCACAGGTCGCGGAACCACGAGAACGGTAACGTCGGATGCCCAGGGAGCATACGTCATGCCCTTGCTGCCGGTGGGTGCCTACCAGATCAGCATCGAGGCGAAGGGATTCAAGACCTTCGTGCAGCAGGGAGTCGACCTGGCTTCCAACGAAAACAACCGGGTGGATGCAACCCTTCAGGTTGGAAGTCTGACCGAATCCGTCACGGTGAATGCGGAAGCGCCGCTGGTTGACAGCAGGTCATCGGGGATGGGCACGCTGATCGATTCGCGGCGCGTGCTGGAGTTGCCCATGAACGGCCGCAGCATCATCGGCCTGGCGGTCCTGCTGCCGGGCGCTTCCCAGGTCAGCGCGCCGCAGACGTTCACTCAAGATCGAAGCGGCCCGACCGTTTCGATGTCGGGCTCCCGCGGCGCTCAAAACCTGTTCCTGTTCGACGGCGCCCCTTTCAATGCGCTTTTCAGAAATACCGGATTGAACTATCCCCCGCCCGACGCGCTTCAGGAAGTCAAGGTGCTCACCAACAGCTTCAGCGCCGAGTACGGCCGGAACGCGGGAGCGGTGTTCAACGTGGTGACCCGCTCCGGCTCCAATCAGGTGCACGGCAGCCTGTGGGAGTTTCTGCGCAACCAGAGCCTGAATGCACGGAACTTTTTCGCGGGTCCCACAAAGCCGCAGCTCATTCAGAACCAGTTCGGAGGATCAGGCGGCGGTCCCATTCGGAAAGACAAGCTGTTTGTGTTCGGCTCCTATGAGGCGTTGCGCATTCGCACCAGTTCGCTGCTGACCTCCGCTTTTCCGCCCACGGCGGCCGAGCGCGCCGGCGATTTCTCGGGCAAGGCGATCAAGGACCCGGTCACCGGGCAACTCTTCACGAACGGCCAGATTCCCGCCGATCGACTCGATCCCGTTGCTCGTAAGCTGCTTTCAGGGGACCAGATACCGCTTCCCAACGGCCCTGGAGGGCAGCTTATAGCGCTCTCGGCTAATCCCCAGAATAATGACAGTGTCCTATTGCGCGTGGACAACAACCTGGGCAAGCATACGATCACCGGCCACTATCATTTCAGCCTAGCCAAACAAGATACGATTGTCGGTAACGTTCCCACTTATTTTCCGGCATTTCAAGATTCCCGGGTGCAGAACGCCACCATCGGCGACACGATGACCGTGAGGCCGAATCTGCTGAACCAGATCAACATCAGCTTCAACCGGGTCGGCGGCTCCATCGTAAGCCTGAATCGCACCCATCTATCCGATCTTGGGGCGAATTTTCCCATTTTTGGCCCGAGGGAGCCCTCCGGAATCACCGTGACCTCAAGACTATCCATGGGAAGCGCCTCCGGGGGGGATGCCCGCCTGGTCAATCAGTCCTTTGCATTTAAAGAGAGCATTCAGTGGACGAAGCATAGCCACAGTATCTCCGCGGGCTTCGAATTGCAGAAGCATCAATATCTGAACCGCGGGTCGTTTCGTACCAACGGGACGTTCACTTTTGACGGCTCGATCTCGGGCAATGCCGCGGCGGACTTTGTGTTGGGAAAACCATCGACGATGTCGGTCTCCAGTCCCTGGCTGGAGCAGGCGGGCCTCGCAACGAACCTCTTTTATTATGTTCAGGATGACTGGCGCATCCACCCCCGGCTGACCCTCAATCTCGGTTTGCGTTACGAATTGCCTTTTCCCTGGGTTCAGCCCAACGATTACTGGGGCACGCTCGATCCGGGCAAGCAGTCGCAAATTTTCAAGAACGCGCCGCTCGGCATGGTATTCCCGGGTGATCCGGGCGTGCCGCGCGGCCTGATCCAGACCGACAAGAACAACTTTGCTCCGCGCGTCGGGTTTGCATGGGATCCGTTCGGCCGCGGCCGCACCTCGGTGCGAGGCGCTTACGGCATTTTCTACGAAGGGCTGAATGCCAACCTCATCCAGAACGACAGCCAGCCCTATCGCTACACTTTCACCTTTCAGACGCCGTACAGCCTGTCCGATCCGTTACGCGGGCAGCCGACTATCCCGCTGACGGTGAACCTGAACAATCCCCCATTCGTCGGAGCGCAGACGATCTATTATCCCGATCCCGGCTTGCGCACCGGCTACGTGCAAAGCTTCAATTTCAACATTCAGCACGAGGTGGTCAAGGACCTGCTGGTGCAGGCGGCTTATGTGGGGAAGCTGGGGCGCAAGCTGCTGGTCACCATCTCGACGAATCCCGCCCTGTATGGGCCTGGGGCAACACTTGCGAACATCGACGCCCGGCGAATCATGAAAGGCTTCGGCAACAACAGCGAGATGGTGTCAATCGCCAACGCCAGCTACAACGCTCTTCAACTGGACGTCAAGAAGCGTTTCAGCCGGGGATTCTCCGTGCAAGGCGCCTACACGTTTTCGAAGTCGCTGGACCTGAATTCCTCGATCTCGGAAGGCAACGTGGGCGGAAACCCCTTCAACCGGCGCAGTTCGTACGGGCCATCCGACTTTAACGCGAAGCATATCGCCTCGTTTTCCTGGATCTGGGACCTGCCGAAGCTGGCGGCGGTTACGCCCATTTTGCGGGAGGCCCTGGGCGGGTGGCAAGTCAACGGCCTGGTCACCATGCGGTCGGGGCTGCCGTTCAACGTCTCGACCGCATCCGATATAGCCCTGAGCGGCACCTCCAGTCAGAGGCCGAATGTCGTCGGAAATCACAAGTTGCCGGGCGACCGGCCGCGGGGAGACAAGATCCTCGCCTGGTTTGACCGGACCGCATTCGCTAACCCCGCCACCGGCACATACGGGAACACGGGCCGGAACGCGCTGGTGGGACCGGCCTCCGCGGTCACGAATTTCGGGCTGTTCAAGAACTTCACCCTGCCGGGACGCGAGGGTCTGAGGCTCCAGTTCCGGTCTGAATTCTTCAACCTGTTCAACTCTGTGAACCTCGGCAACCCGAATGGGACTATGGGTAGCACCATGGGGCGGATCACGGGCGCGGACGACGCGCGGGTGATCCAGTTTGCGCTCAAGCTGTTGTTTTGATTGCTGCGGGCCAGGCGAGAGCTGGCTCGGGCCGCGATGTGAAAGAATGCCAGGGCAGGTCGGGGACCTGCCCCACGCGCGCAGAGCGGAGGAGAGTTATGCACAGAATCAGCAGGCGTGAGGCGCTGGCGGGGACGACGGCGAGTTGGTGGATTGCCCGTCCCGAAGCCGCCCGCGCGGCGCAGGCGAACTCGGCGGTCACGGTCGGGATCATAGGGACGGGCGGGCGCGGCCGCTTCGACGGGAGGCTCTTCGCACAGGGCAAGCGGGCGCGCATCGTGGCGCTGTGCGACCTCTACAGCGACCAGATCGACAAGGCCAAGACGGCCATCCCAGGCACGGACCAGGCGCGGGTGTATAAGGATTACCGGGAGCTGCTGGCGGACCCGTCCATCGACGCGGTGCTGATCGCCACCCCGGTGTTCCTGCACCCGGAGCACTTCGAGGCGGCGGTGAAGGCGCGCAAGCACATCTACATCGAGAAGCCCGCGGCGGCGGACGCGGCGGGAGTGAGACGTCTACTGGCGGCCGCGGAACGGGCCGACAAATCGAAGCACATCGTCTTCGGGTTCCAGAACCGCTTCAGCCCCGAATACCAGAGCGGCGAAGAGATCGTGCGCACGGGCAAACTGGGGGAACTGGTGATGATGGAGTGCCACTTCATCAAGGGGGGCGTGACGGGCAGGGAGATCCAGCACCCGCCGGAGGAGCGCCTCCGGCACTGGAGCGGGTGGCGCGACATGTCCGGCGACATCATCGTGGAGCAGGACTGCCACGGGCTGGACATCCTGAACTGGTTCGCCAAGGCACACCCGGTCAAAGCCATCGGCAGCGGCGGGCGCAAGCGGCGCGCTTATGGGGACAACCTGGACCACCTCTCGGTGGTCTACGAATACCCCGGCGGGCTGCGGGGCACGCTGGTGGCCACGCAATTGACGCCGCCGCGCTACCGCGACGTGCGGGAGCAGTTCTTCGGGACACAGGGGGTGCTGGAGACGCACCGCCAGTACTACAAGTGGGACCGCGGGGAGGGCCCCGTCATCAAGGTCGATTCGAAGCGCGAGATCACCATCGACGCGGTGGAGAGCTTTCTGAACAAGGTGCTGGCGGGCAGGCCCGAGAACACGGCCTTCAGCGCCTGCGAGAGCACGCTCACCTCGCTCCTGGGGCGCATGGCGATGGACGCGAAACGCGAGGTCACATGGGACGAGATGATGCGTTCGTAAGGGTGCGCACGCTGGCCTGCTGCGGGCTGCTGCTGGCCGGGGTGGCCGCGGCGCGCGACATCCCGGCATTTCCGGGCGCCGAAGGGTTCGGCGCCCTGACCCCGGGGGGCGCGGCGGGCGCGTCCTGTTGGTCACCAACCTCAACGACGCCGGCCCCGGCAGCTTGCGCGAGGCTTGCCTGGCGAAGGGGCCGCGAGTGGTCGTGTTCCGGGTGGGCGGGCTGATCACGCTGGCCTCGCCGCTGAAGATCACGGAGCCCTACATCACCATCGCGGGTCAGACCGCCCCCGGGGACGGCATCTGCCTGCGCTCGGACCTATTCAGCATCGCCACGCACGACGTGGTGGTGCGCTTCCTGCGCAGCCGCCTGGGCGACCTGACCCGGAAAGAGAGCGACTCGATCAGCATCGGGTCGGTGAGCCGCAAGGTGATTGTGGACCACTGCTCGGCAGGCTGGTCCATAGACGAGACGCTCTCGCCCAGCGGGGACATCGCCGACATTACGGTCCAGTGGTGCCTGATTGCCGAGAGCCTGAACCACAGCTTTCACCACAAGGGCGAGCACGGCTACGGCTCGCTGGTGCATGCCACGGGCGGCCTCACCCTGCATCACAACCTATGGGCGCACCACACCGAGCGCAACCCCCGCCTGGGCGACAACGGCGGGCCTCCCTTCCCCACCTTCGACGTGCGCAACAACGTGATGTACAACTGGGGCGGCATGTGCTCCGGGTTGGCCGACGGCGACCTGAAGGTGAACTACGTCGCCAACTACATCAAGCGCGGGCCGAGCAGCAGCAAGCGTAAGCCGATTGTGCTGAAGAAGACCGCGACGGAGGCGACCCGCTATTACGTGAGCGGCAATTTCGTGGAAGGCCGGCCGGACCTCACGGTCGACAACACCGCTATGTTCGAGCCTCTGGAGTTCGAGGGCAAGCGGCTGTTCACGATCATGAGCGCGCCGTACCAAGTGGCGCCGGTCCGCACCCAGAGCGCGAAGGAAGCCTATGGACTGGTGCTCGAGTACTGTGGGCGCGACCGTGCCGGTGCGGGACGCGGTGGATGCCCGCATCATCGCGGACGCGCGCAAGGGCAGCGGCAAGCTCATCGATTCCCAAAAGGAAGTGGGCGGCTGGCCGGTATACCGCTCCGCCGCGCCGCCGCCGGATTCAGACAACGACGGCGTGCCGGATGCGTGGGAGACCGCCCACGGCATGAACCCGCGCGACCCGGCGGACGCCCGGGTGGTGGACCCCGCTTCCGGCTACACCAGACTGGAGCTATACCTCAACGAACTGGCCGGCGGTGGCGCGCGGCGAAAGATCGATTCGAGAATTGACGATTGACGATTTTCTCATTGACGATTGGCGGAGGCATACCCGGAGGCCGCAGTGCAATCGTCAATGTATCAATCATCAATCAGTCAATCACCCAGCTATGGGAGGGCTGGGCCGGCGGCGAGGAGGGTGGCCCGCCGGCGTTGGGCCTGTGCGGCCACGGTCTCGAGTTGGCGCATCTGGCTTGGGGTAATGGAGCTTCCGTCCGCCTCGATGATGGCGTAGGGAGCATCGGTTTGAAGCGAAAGGGAATGAACTACGGCAGATGCGGAGTTGGCCGGGGCGCAATTGAAGGCGCCGATGTTTACAAAGCCGTCATAAGCTCCGGAGTTGCGCATGGCGGCGTAGCGGCCCACCGTCATAGGCGCCTCGGTGTAACTGTTCATCGAAATGCGTTCATGGCCCTCAGCCGCAACTTGGGCGTAGGTCGCCTGAGGATTGAACAGAAGGCCGGAGCGGCCAGCGATGCGCCGCCATCTGCGATCGAGCGTTTCAATGAAGCTGATGTGAACTCGGGCCCGCAGCGCGCGCCAAGCGGCGCGCCTGTCCTTTGCGGGGAGTAGCTGGCGGGTCAAAGCGAGCGGCGAACACTGCTGTGCCGGCTTGATGTACCCACGTGAAAAACCGAGCCGCACGATGCTGTGGGCCTCGAAAAAGCTTAAGAACTCAGAGACCTCGGTGGTCTTGGTCAGGATGCCGCGTTCCTCAAAGAACTCCCTGACCGGGCCATCCACGAAGATCCGGTTGATGCCGCCGAAAAGCAGCACTCTGGGCGCCTGTCGCAGCGGGATGCGCAACGAGACTGGCGCAAGGCGGTGTGCGGCGCGGCGAAGCGCCCGCTCCATGGCAAGCAGACCACGGCGGCTGGCTGCGATGAGCTCCCGCTCCAATTCATGTAAGAGAGCCAATGCAGCCGCCCGGTCCTGTGCGAGGCATCGCAGGGAGGATGCGATCTCGGCCATCAGGTCGGAAAGGATTATGGCGGCTGCCTCCGCGGATGCAAACCTGTCCCCCTTGCCCAGGTAGTTGTTCTGGAGCCGGGGCCAAGTCACGACGGCATTTTCTTCGCCCAGACGTTCGAAGAGCACCTGCACGGCATCGGGCCAGTCGCCGATCTGGCAGGCGTCATCCTGCTCGAGCAGATGAAACACCGTTGTCTCTCCGGGGTCCCGAGTTTCGAGATACTGCACGGCCTTTCCGATCATTGACAGAAACGGCAGGCACTCTCGCCCGGAACAGAGGGTGCGTGCGCGCTGGAGGATTTCAGCACTGGTCAGGGGCGTGGCGCAGGCCCGCCAGCCGACGTGAGCACAAACTCCGGCCAGCAACTCGGAAAGCAACGGAGATGTGTCCGCCAACAGGACGTGCAGGGTTTGCGGTGCGTCGAGGCGAATGTGTTTCCCCGCTCCAGTGACGATCACTGGCCCGCCAGGCTCCTGACCGAGCCTGGCGGTCTTGAAGAAAAGCTCGTGCAAATGCTCTGCGGAGGACATAGGGCAAGGTGATGTAACGACCCAAGCAACTATTCCTCCAAATTTAAACGAGAGAGCAATGGTTGTGGCAAAAGAGGAAGGCACAGCGGCTGGAGTTGAAGAAACAATTATTCTCGCGAACATCTAGGACCTAAAAGTCAAAGCTGAAATCGCTGATGGAGAAAAAATCAAAAACAAGCAAGTGTTAGTAGAAATTTCAGGGGATGCCCAAACCATTCTCTCAGCCGAGAGAACAATGCTAAATCTTCTCTCACGAATGAGCGGCATTGCAACTATCACACGCATGCTTACAGATCAGCTTCAAAAAGCTGGTATGAAAACGAGGATTGCTGCGACCCGTAAATCCGCTCCAGGATTGCTTTATTTTGACAAAAAGGCAGTAACCATAGGGAATGGAGACCCGCATAGGCTTCATTTAGATGATATGATTTTGATAAAAGACAACCATATTTCCATAGTTGGAAGCCCTGAAGATACAATCAAAAAAGCAAAGGCAAATGCTTCTTTTACGAAAAAAATCGAGATTGAAATAACAAAAGTCTCAGACGTCCTGAAGGTAG
>CAVRZY010000007.1:0-59387 GCA_963725415.1 uncultured Acidobacteriota bacterium
ATCCCCCTCGGCAGCGGGGAGGCGTCAAGAAGCCGGGCGCGCCCGCCGAAGCCAGCATGAACCCGCGTCTAGTCAGAAGCATGGCGGTATTGGACATCGCAGTCACCTCGGTGCTTTTTGGACAACCAGCATATCGCTGAGAGTATACACCCATCCGCCGCCCTGGGAAGGCGCTGGGCCCGGGTTGGAGGTGCGGCCTGTTCTTCCTCCTTCAAAGGGGAAGAAGACTCGTGGCTGCGGCATTCCCACTGTTTGTCTGTCTAACCGCACCACCCGGGACCACTTGCTACAATTAGTAGCAAGATACGGCGCCACAGGGAAATTCATTATTTCTATCGCGCCGATTCATATTTTGTTTCGGGAAGGCGCAGCCCGCCAACACTATGGATCTCGACCAACTCCACACCTTCCTTGAGATCGTGCGGCTGAAGAGTTTTTCCAAAGCCGCCCAGACCTGCTTCCGGACGCAGCCGGCCATCAGCGCCCAGGTGCGCCAGTTGGAGCAGGAACTCAACACCGCCCTGTTCGAGCGCTTTGGCAGCCGTATTTCTTTGACGACTGCCGGGAAGATCTTCGCGCAATATGCCGAGCAGATCCTGGAGCTGCGCCGGCAGGCCCAGAACGCCATCCACGAACTGGAACGCACGCCTCGCGGTGAGCTGGTCATTGCCGCCAACGAAGCCACCTGCATCCACGTCTTGCCGCGGGTTTTCTCCGAGTACAGCCGGCAGTTCCCGCAGGTCCAGTTGCTGGTCGAGCGGATGTATGGGGCCCGCATTATCGAAGCCGTGCTGGAGAACCTGGCGGACTTCGGCATCACCCAGTTGCCCATCCAGGAGCGGAAGCTCGAAGTCGCCAAGATCCATTCTGATGAAATCAAGCTGGTCGTTCCGGCCGGCCACCCGCTGGCCACGAAAGCCGCCGTGCGCTGTGAAGAACTGACCGGCTTCCCCCTGCTCCTGCCAAAATCCGGAACCACCCGCGCCCGTCTGGGCCAATGGCTGGAGCCGGTGGAGGACCACCTGCACGTCTCCATGGAGCTGGATTCCACGGAGATGATCAAGCGGTTTGTCATGGCGGGCCTGGGGCTTTCCTTTCTGGCTGAGTCTCACTGCCTGGCTGAGCTGGCCGCACGCCGCCTGAGCGCAATTTCGCTCGCGCCGGAGTCGATGATCCGGCAGCTCGGATTGATTTATCGAAAAGACAAAGCCTTGTCGAAGGCCGCCCTGGGCTTCATCCAGGTGGTGCTGGAGCACGCCGGCCCCGCCAACGCTCACTCCCACGCAGGAGAGACCTAGACCGGATTCTCGTTATGGAGACCCAAATGATTACTCGACGCACTTATCTTCACTCGATGGCCGGCAGTCTTGTCGCCATGCGCGCCCGTGGGGCCACCGCGGCGCGAGGGCCGAATATCGTTGTCATCGTCTCCGACGACCACGGCTACGCCGACTTGAGCTGCTACGACCACCCCAAAGAGATCCGCACGCCGAACATCGACCGCATCGCGCAGCGCGGCGTGCGCTTTGTCTGCGGTTACGCCAGCGCTTACGTGTGCGCGCCCACGCGGGCCGGGCTGATGACGGGCCGCTACCAGCAACGCTGCGGCTTCTACACTGCCTCGGACTCCCGCATCGGCTTGCCCCTGAGCGAGATTACCATGGCCGATGTGCTCCGCAAGCATGGCTACGTAACCGGAGCCTTTGGCAAATGGCATCTCGGCATCGAGCCGCCCTACCACCCGCGGAAGCGGGGCTTCGACGAGTTCTACGGTTTCCTTGGCCACGGCGCACACGACTATTTCGACCTCAAGCGCACCGTGCCGTTCAATTCCATTTGGCGAAACGACCAGATCATCGACGACACCGGCTACCTCACCGACAATCTCGGACGAGAGGCTGTCTCCTTCATCCAGCGGTACGAGAAACAGCCCTTCTTTCTGTACCTGGCTTTCAATGCCGTCCACCTCCCGCTTCAGGCGCCCGAGGCCGTGATCCGGAAGTACGACACCGGCAATCGAAACCGCGACACCTACCTTGCCATGCTCGAACGCGAGGACGTTGCGGTGGGCGCAGTTCTCGATGAACTGGAGAGGCGCGGGCTGGACAGCAGCACGCTGGTGGTGTTCTTTTCCGACAACGGCGGCGCGCGCCAGAACGCCTCCAGCAACGGCGCATTGCGCGACTTCAAGCACAGCGTCTACGAAGGCGGCATTCGCGTGCCTTTCATGCTGAGCTGGCCCGGACGCTTGCCCGAGAACAGCGTTTCCAAAGAACCTGTCATCGTCATGGACCTCCTGCCGACCGTCTGCGCCGCTGCCGGAGCCGAGCTTCCAAAAGACCGCGTCTATGACGGGAAGAACCTGCTGCCTCTGCTGCGCAGAGAACAGCCTGGTCCGCTCCACGAAACGCTCTACTGGGACGGCGACGAAGGCAAGCAGGCCGTCCGGGCCGGTCCCTGGAAACTTGTGGACAACCAGGGTAAGCTCGAACTCTACAACCTGGACAGCGACCTCAGCGAGAAGAACGACCTCTCCTCCCAACATCCAGAGATCCTCAGAAGGCTGAAGGAGTCCTTCGACGCCTGGCGCAAGGCCATGGCGCCGCGCATCCGCAAACGAGCCTAAACTTTTCCTGCACCTGGCCGATCTATGCGTAAGCGCGGGGCTGCCGCCGTCAATGGGCCGCCCGCCAGTTCGTACAGAAAGGCCAGCCATGGAACTGCGGCGTGAACCCCGATTCGAAACCACCCAGCCGGTCAGACTTACCGTCCTGGGAGAGCGCCAGACCGAGTTGTATGGGAATGTGGTCAACCTCTCGGGTACGGGGATGCGGTTGATCGTCAACGGCGCCATCCGCCAGGGGGCGGCTGTGAAACTGGAGCTCAAGGAGCGGCTTTTGCTCGGCGAGGTCTGCTACTGTGAGCCTATGGGGGGCGACTATGCGGTGGGTCTCAACCTGGAACACTCTCTGGTTCACACGCAGGAGCTGGCCCACCTGGCCGCCAAGCTGCTGGGGCAAACGCCGCAGCCGCCTCGCACCGCGCAGGTGCGCAAGAAGCCCAGGATCATTCCGCGCGCTAACAGACCTGTAACGCCTTGACGCCCTGGCCCCATCCCAGACTGGACCGCTGGTTTCGCGCTATCCTTTTCTTTCTATGGCCAGCAGAGCCGTGGTGTTTGGGAATCGGGGCCAGCTCGGCGTCGAGTTAGCTCGTGAGTTAACGCAACGTGGTTACCAGGTGGAGGGCTTCGATCGGCCCGAGATCGACATCGCCCAGCGCGAGCCGGTCGAGCAATGCCTGGCCCAGATTGATCCCGCCGTGGTCTTCAACGCCGCCGCTTACAACCAGGTGGACGTGGCCGAGGAGGAACCGCTGGCGGCCTTCGAGGTCAACGCCCTGGCCGTGCGCAACATCGCGCTGGTGTGCCGCCAGATGGACGCCCGCCTAGTCCATTACTCGACGGACTACGTCTTTGACGGGACGGCCAGCAGGCCTTACACCGAGGAGGATCAGACCCACCCGTTGGGTGCTTATGGCGTCTCCAAGCTGGCCGGGGAGCTTTACGCCCAGGCCTATCTGGACGCGCCGCTCATCATCCGGACTTCCGGCGTGTTCGGACCCGGGGGGCTGCACACGGCGCGGGGGAATTTCATCGAGCTGATGCTGCGCCTGGCCGACTCCGGCAAGCCCATCCGGGTGGTCGAGGATCACATCGCTTCGCCCGCCTACGCTCCCCTGCTGGCCTCCCGTTCCATCGATCTGTTCGAGAAGGACCAGCAGGGCGTGTTCCACATCGGCGGCGGCACCCCGATTTCCTGGTTCAACTACGCCCGGATGATCTTTGAGATTGCCGGCCTGGCTCCGGAGTTGCGCCCTACCACCGAACGGGAATACCGAACCGCGGCGCGGCGCCCCAAGTATTCGGCGCTCTCCAACGCCAAGATGGAAAGTCTCGGGCTGGAACCTATGCCTCCGCTCGAGCTGGCGGTCAAGAGCTACTTTGTGCTGCGCAAGAGCCGCCTCGGTGAAGCCGGCGCGCCTACGACTCCCCCCGCTTGAGGGCGTAATAGCCCTTGCGCGCTTGCACCTTGAGGTCCTTCTGGCGTGTCTTGACATCCAGCCGCCGGAAGGCGCCGTCCTTGGCCGGATTGGCGGGCGTATAGCCCAGCGCGTACTGGCTGCGCATCTCTTTCTGGATCTCTTCAAAGATGGCCGGCAAAGGATTGTTCTTGCTGACCCGGAACAGCCGGCCTCCGGTCTCCTCCGACAGCTTCCTCAGCGCCGCATCGCTGACGCCACCAAAGCCAAACCCTCGCCGGTAGTAAGCGCTCGGGTCCACGTAGTAGATGCTGTAGATAATGGCGTCGGCTTTCTGCGCGGCCTCCAGCGCGTCTTCCAGCTTCAGACGGCTGCCCATGTCCACGCCGTCGGTGATCAGCACGATCGCCTTCCGGCCCACCTCCCCGCGCAGTTTCTCGCGCGCCGCCAGGTACACCGAATCGTAGAGCACCGTCCCACGCGGCTGGGACATGGTAGGGACCGGACCTGGCTGGATGCCTCCCACACCCGCGTTCAGCCGCAAGCCCTCCAGCGCCTGCCTGAGCAGCCGGGCCGAGCCGGTGAAGTCCTGCAATAGCTCAGCCTCCGACCCAAAGCTGATCAGAAACGCCAGGTCTTTCTGCCGGAGCACCGCCGAGAAAAACTGGGCCGCGGCGTCCCTCTCGATCTCGATCAGGCGCTCCTGGCTGCGGCTGACGTCCACCAGCAGCCCGATGGTCAAGGGCAGGTCCGTTTCCCGCGCGAAATACTTCACTTCCTGGGGCTTGCCCTCCTCGCTCACCAGGAAGTCGTCCTTGCCCAGCGTACTCACCAGTCCTCCCTGCTTGTTTCGAACCGAGCAGAGGATGTTCACTACATCCACTTCCACTTTGATGGTGGGCTCCAGCTCCGGTTCGGGCGCCGGCTTCTGAGGCTGTTGCGCGAGCGCGCAGGCCAGCAGCAATCCGGGTGCAGCAAACTGGCGGGCTGACGGCATACAATTCTAGAGTGCTGTCTGGTTAGACGCACCGGCGAGGAATCCTGTTACCGCCATGCGAAAAGCCCTGCTGCATTTGAAGAAAGCGGATCCGGTCCTCCACGGCCTGATCGAGCAGATCGGTCCCTATGCCATCGAGTTCCTCGAACCGGACTTTGCGACGCTGGTCAAGGCCATCATCTACCAGCAGCTCAGCGGGAAGGTGGCCTCCGTCATCTTCGATCGCCTGGCCGCCGCGGCGGGGGATGGCAATCTTACGCCGGCAGCGGTCCTCAAGCTCAGCCCGCGCAAGATGCGCGCCCTGGGCCTGTCCAGGCAGAAGATCGCCTACATCCGCGATCTGGCGGCCCGCACCCAATCCGGGGAGCTTGATTTTGCAGCTTTGCTGGACCTGCACGATGAAGCCGTCTGCCAGCGGCTGACCAGCCTGAAGGGCATCGGGACCTGGACCGTCCAGATGTTCCTGATCTTCGGCCTGCGCCGCCTGGACGTACTCCCCTCCGCCGATCTCGGAATCCGCGCCGCCGTCCGCAAGGCCTACGGTTTTGCCGAACTACCCAGACCGTCGGAGATCGAAGAGCTGGCCCGCAAGTGGCGCCCCTATTGCACCGTCGCCTCCTGGTACCTGTGGCGAAGCCTGGAGGAGAAAGCGGGACTTTGACCCGGATTTCTCGCCGCTCTCCTCACCGCAGAGTCGCAGAGAACGCAGAGGCAGCGCAGAGGAAATCTATCATGTCGTCCTCTGCGTAACCTCTGCGTCCTCTGCGTCTCCGCGGTGAATCTGCTGCTCTCGCCTGCGAAATGCTACTACTGCCAGCGGCGGCAAGGTGACCTCGATGCTGTGCTCTCGCTCATGCGCCCGCAGGGACTGGGACTGCACACCGTCCGGCGTTGCCCATGTTGCTGCCGCCGAATCGTTCCGAGTCGGTGTTGAGGACCTCTTCGTAGAAGCCCTCGGCGGGGACTCCGAACGCGGTAGCCGAGCCGCGGCACCGGCGTGAAGTTGCAGCAGAACAGGAGGAAGTCGTCGGGGTCCTCGGCGCGGCGCAGGAACGCGATGATCGAGTGGTCCACGTCGTGGAAGTCCACCCACTCGAATCCGCTCCAGTGGAAATCCACCTCGTAGAGCGCGGGCTGGGCGCGGTAGAAGCAGGTTCAGCTCGCGCACGAGCGTCTGCAGCTTGCGGTGGGAGTCGAAGTCCAGCAGCTCCCAGCGCACGCTGGCGTCGTGGTTCCACTCCTCGTACTGGCCGATCTCCGAGCCCATGAACAGCAGCTTCTTGCCGGGGTGGCGCGTACATGTAGGCCAGGAAGGCGCGCACGTTGGCGAAGCGCTGCCACTCGTCGCCCGGCATCTTGCTCGAGCAGCGAGCCCTTGCCGTGCACCACCTCGTCGTGCGAGATGGGCAGCACGAAGTTCTCGTGGAAGGCGTACAGCAGGCTGAAGGTGATGTTGTTGTGGTGGTACTTGCGGTGGACCGGGTCGCTGCGAAAAGTAGCGCCAGCATGTCGTGCATCCAGCCCATGTTCCACTTCATGGTGAAGCCCAGCCCGCCCAGGTAGACGGGCTTGGAGACGCCGGGGAAGGCCGTGGATTCCTCGGCGATGGTGATGGCGCCGGGCACCTTGTGGGCCAGCTCGTTGAAGCGGCGCAGGAAGTCGATGGCCTCCAGGTTCTCGCGGCCGCCGTACTGGTTGGGGATCCACTCGCCCGGCTGGCGCGAATAGTCCAGGTAGAGCATGGAGGCCACGGCATCCACCCGCAGCCCGTCGATGTGGTACTTCTTCAGCCAGAACAGGGCGTTGGAGATCAGGAAGGCGCGCACCTCGTTGCGGCCGTAGTTGAAGATCAGGGTGCCCCAGTCCTGGTGCTCGCCCTTGCGCGGGTCGGCGTGCTCGTAGAGCGCGGTGCCGTCGAAGTAGGCCAGCCCGTGGGCGTCCTTGGGGAAATGGGCGGGCACCCAGTCCACGATCACGCCGATGCCGGCCTGGTGGCAGCGGTCCACGAAGTACATGAAGTCGTCCGGCGTGCCGAAGCGCGAGGTGGGCGCGAAGTAGCCGATGACCTGGTAGCCCCAGGAGCCCGAGAACGGGTGCTCCATGACCGGCAGCAGCTCGATGTGGGTGTAGCCCATGCGCTTCACGTACTCCACCAGCGTGTCGGCCAGCTCGCGGTAGCTGAGCGGTCTGGCCCTGCGGCCCGCGCAGCCAGGACTCCAGGTGCACCTCGTAGATGGAGACCGGCTGCTTCAGCCAGTCCGTCTGCGCGCGCGCTCTCCATCCAGGCGGCGTCGCCCCACTGGTGTTTCGTCCAGGTCCCAGACCACGGAGGCCGACTTGGGCGGCGTCTCGCAGCAGAAGGCGTAGGGGTCGGCCTTCATCTGCTGGTAGCCGTGCAGCCGGGAGCGCACGAAGTACTTGTAGGCCGCGCCTTCTGCCAGCCCGGGAAGGAAGATCTCCCAGATGCCGGCGTCTGCGCAGGCGCATGGGATGGCGGCGGGCGTCCCAATCGTTGAAGTCGCCGACCACCGAGACCACCTCGGCGTTGGGCGCCCACACCGCGAAGCGGACGCCGGCGACTCCCTCGCATGTCGAGCGGGTGCGCGCCCAGCGTGTCGTAGCTTTCGTAGATGGGTGCCCTCTCCGTACAGGTGCAGCTCGAAATCGGTGAGCAGGGGAGGGAAGCGGTAGGGGTCCTCGAACTCCGCCACCTCGCCGCCCCACAGTTTGACGCGCAGCCGGTAGGGTTGCGCTCGCCTTCGAGCCGGGCCACGTAGAATCCGTTGGGGTGCTTCCTCTGCATGCGGCGCCGCACTGCCGTCGAGGACCACTTCGGCCTCGCGGCCTGCGGCAGGAACGCGCGCACCTCCCAGCGAGGCTCCATTCTGTCCGCGCGATGCGATGCGGTCCCAGAATGCGGAAGGGGTCGCCGTGATAGCCCGCCGGCGATGGCCTCGATTTCTTCGCGCGTCATCGCCAGCTATTATGGCAGGATGGACCTTGCCTCAGCAGCCCAAAGCGGAACTGCACCTGCACCTGGAGGGTTCCGTGGAGCCGGAGACCTGCGGGAACTGGACCCGTCGCTGACCCCGGAAGAGATCGCGGAACGCTATCAGTACGACGATTTCCCTGGCTTCATCGAGAGCTTCAAGTGGGTGATCGGACACCTGCGGACCCCTGAGCATTACGCTCTTGATCACTCGCCGGCTGCTGGCCCGCCTTACCGAACAACGCGTCCGCTACGCCGAGATCACTCTGGCGGCCGGCGTGATCCTGTGGCGGCGGCAGGACTTCGCGCCCATCTACGAAGCGGTCCGCAAGGAATCGGCGCACTCGCCGGTCGAGGTCTGCTGGATTCTGGACGCCGTGCGCCAGCTCGGCGCTGCCGCATGCCATGTGCGTCGCCGAGTTGGCCGCCGAGCGCGTGGATCAGGGCGTGGTGGGGTTCGGCATCGGCGGCGAACGAAGCCCTTGGCCCGGTCGAGTGGTTTTTCGAGGTCTTTGAATTCGCCCGCCGCCGGGACCTCCATCTAACCATTCACGCCGGCGAGACCGTAGGCCCGGAATCGGTTTGGGGCGCGCTGCGAGGCGGTGCCGAGCGCATCGGCCACGGCATCCGCGCCGCCGAGGATCCTGCCCTCATCGCCCACTTGAGGGAACACGACATTCCGCTGGAAATCTGCATTTCCAGCAACCTGGCCACCGGCGCCGTCCTCAGCCTCAGAGATCATCCCCTGCGCCGTCTCTACGACGCCGGCGTCCCCATCGTACTCAACACCGACGATCCCGCCATGTTCCACACCACTCTGACGCGAGAGTACGAACTCGCCGCCCGGGAATTTGGGTTCACCAGCCAGGAGTTGCGGGAGCTGGTCGCGAACAGCTTCCGGTATGCCTTTCGGAGGGCTGAACCGTGAACCTCCTGGTCCTCTACTGATTCTTCAGCCCGGACCCGGTCCCCGCCGGCTGGCCCGCATCCAAGCCGGCCAGCGCCCGCACCTGCGCTTCCAGTTCCTCGAGCCGCTTGGCCAGATCTTCGATGGCCTGGCCTTCGGGGTCCGGCAGCTTGCCGTGCTCCAGCACGTCGTTGACTTCCACTCCGCGCGTACGCACCACGCGGCCGGGAATCCCCACCACGGTGGAGTGATCCGGCACCGAGTGGATCACCACCGAACCGGCGCCGATCTTGACGTGATCCCCGATCCGGATATTGCCGAGGACCTTGGCGCCCGTCCCGACGACCACGTGGTCGCCGATGGTGGGGTGCCGCTTGCCTTTCTCCTTGCCGGTCCCGCCCAGCGTCACGCCTTGGTAGAGCAGAACGTCGTCACCGATCTCCGTGGTCTCGCCGATCACCACACCCATGCCGTGGTCGATGAAGAAACGCCGGCCGATCTTGGCCCCCGGATGAATCTCAATCCCCGTCAGGCTGCGGCCAAGCTGGGAAATGAGCCGCGCCACCACCGGAAAGCCGGCGCCGTAAAGCTTGTGCGCCAGCCGATGCAGCAGGACTGCGTGGAACCCCGGATAGCAGAAGATGATCTCGAGCACGCTCCTGGCCGCCGGATCTTCGCGGAAGATCGTCTCGATCTGCTCTTTGACAGCCCTGAACATCCCTTTTTCATTATAGCCGCCAGCCCTCAGCCACTAGCGGTTAACGGCTTCTGCTATATTGAGGGCATGCCCCGACGGCTATCTGCCGATCCTGATTTTTGGGGTGATCGCAATCTTGTTTCCCATTGCCTTGCTCATGCTGGCCAAGCTGCTGCGCCCCACCGCCCCGGCCCCAACCAAGATGGAAGCTTACGAGTGCGGTATCCGGCCCGCCTCCGATTCCCGCGGCCGCTACACGGTCCGCTTCTACATCATCGCCATCCTGTTCGTCATCTTCGACGTGGAGACTATCTTCCTGTTTCCCTGGGCCGTCCGCTACAAGTAATTGGGTTGGTTCGGAGTCGCCGAAGTGGCCGTGTTTCTGGCCATCCTGATCGTGGGCTACGTCTGGGCTTACAAGAAGGGCGCCCTCGAGTGGGTCTGACGGCCGAGCGCCTCTACTACCGCGATTCCTACCTAAGGGACTTCTCGGCCTCCATCGTGGACCGGAGTGCCGGACGGGCGCCGCATCTGTACTGGATCGAACCGCCTTCTATCCTGCTTCCGGCGGCCAGCCGCACGACCTTGGCTGGATTGCCGATTCGGCGGTTCTGGAGGTCGTCGAGGAAGGCGAGCGCATTGTCCATGTCACCGAGACGCCCGTGGACGGACCGCAGGTCGAGTGCCGCATCGATTGGGCCCGCCGCTTCGATCACATGCAGCAGCACAGCGGCCAACATGTGCTCTCGGCCGTGCTGGTCGAGTTGTTCGGGACGAACACCGTGGGTTTCCACCTGGGCGCTGAGGCGTCGGCGATCGACGTCGCGACAGCCTCGCTCGACCCGCGCCAGGTCGCAGCGGCGGAGGACCGCGCCAACGAAGTCGTTTTCGAGGATCGGCCGGTCTCGGTTCTCTTCCAGCAGGCCTCCGAAGATCTGAGTTTGCGGAAACCCTCCGAGCGGGAGGGCCTGTTGCGCATCGTCTCGATCGAAGGCCTGGATCGCAGCGCTTGCGGCGGCACCCACGTTCATCGCCACTGGCGAGATCGGTCCGATCCTGATTCGCAGGCTGGACAAGGCTCACGGCATCCGTGCGAATCGAGTTCCTCTGCGGCCTCCGGGCCGTGCGCCGCGCTCGAGCCGATTTCGACGCGCTGTCGCGAATCGCCCGCGTCTTTTCGGCATCGCTGGACGAGGTTCCAGCGCTGGTTTCCTCCCAATACGAGGCCGTCCAGGCGGCCGAGAAGACCCGGCGCCGCCTGGCCGCCGAACTGGCTGGGTATCGAGGCCGGGAACTCTACGAAGCCACCCCGCCCGAGCCCAGACGGCCTCCGGCGCGTCCTTCAAGAGACTGCCCCAGGGCGCCATCGACGACGAGTTGCGCGCCGCCGCGCAGAGCTTCACCGCCCAGCCCAAGGCGCTCTTTTTGGCGGTGATCGAGGAATCCGCCCGCCCTGTTGCTGGCGGTTTCCAAGGATTCCGGACTGCATGCCGGCGAGGCCCTCAAAGCCGCCCTGGCCAGGGTGGGCGGGCGCGGCGGAGGCAACGCCTCTGCTGGCCCAGGGCAGCGTCCCCTCCCGAGACCTGCTCGATCAGGTCTCGGGCCTATTTCGGGGGACAGGCTACATAACCCCTAAATTCGGCAGGCCGGGAGCACCCGGGCGGCGGGACGGAGAATTTGGGGGTCATGTAGCCTGTCCCCAATATTTCCCCGCGTACAGCGGCGCAATGGAAACCATCCCCAACCCAAGGGCGAACAGCACCAGCATCACCGCCAGCAGCAGCTTCACCCGGATGCTGGCGCCCTGAAATTCTTTCCACAGCAGCAGGCCCCACAGGGCGCTGATCAGGGTCGCGCCTTGCCCCAGCGCGTAGCTGATCGCCGGCCCCACCTGCACCTCCGACGGCGAGCTCGCCGCCACGAAATTCGAGATGGTGCCGGTTGCCCAGATGATGCCGCCCAGCACCCCCAGCCCGTGCTGCTTCACGGTCCCCTTCAAGTAGTCCAGGACCTCCACCGGTTCCCCTTGCACCGGAAGATTCATGAAGAACAGGTTGAAGACGAAAGTCGAAAAGAAAATGCCCAGCGCGAAAACGAACGCGACGGCGTAAGGCCCCAGCCCCGTGTCCCCGGCCTTGCCCATCTCCACCAAGCGGATAGAATGACCCCATCAGTAGGCCACTGGCCAGGCTGAGCACGATGCCTTTCCAGCCGATCTTTGGAATGACGGTCCTTCGACCGCCCGGCCTTGATAGTTGCTTGGCCTTGGCCATCGCGTGGGCCCGGTAGGCCAGCGCATCCACCACGATCGCCGCCACCACGATTCCCACTCCCGTGAACAGCAACGTGGGGTTGCCCTGGGGATTGATCACGTAGTTCCACACCACGCCGATAATCAGGCCAGCCCGATGCCCACCGGGAAAGCCACCGCCAGTCCCGCCACCGAGATGGCCGCCACCAGCAGCATGTTGGCGAGGTTGAAGATCACTCCGGCGCCGAAGCCGTAAGCCATGTTCCGCCTGCCGGCGCGCATCAGGTCGTCCGTAAACAGAAACCCGTCGAAGCCTAGCGTGCCGAAGGTGTAGGCGGCAATGACGGCGGCCACCAGCACGCCGAACGAGTAATCGAAGTAGAACAGTTCGAAGCGCCACTTGCCCACCAGCTTCTGGGTGTTCGCCCAGGAACCCCAGCAAATCATCGACAAAATCGTGACCAGCAGCGCCGCAACATAGGTATGGGGCAGAACCATGGGAATCTCCTGCGAAAAGCCGAGATTACACCGCCGGGAGCGGTCAGGTCAAGCCAAGCGGCTACTGCACCGGAAGACTCGCCACGCTCGCCGCCGCTCGGTCCGCCTACAAATCCACCCGCACCGCCGGCCCCGCGTGGCTCACGGCCACGCCTTCAGCGCTTTCAATGCAGACTTCCAACGAAGCCTGACAGGATCGATACAACAGAAATCACGATGCCAACGAACACCCAGAACAGCGCGCGGCCGGTGTTCGTCTGCCGCCGCGCCTGCGTCCAGTACTTCTCCTCGGCCTGTTCCCAGCGGTCGTCGTCGAGCGGGTTCTCCACGGATTCCATTCTACCTTTCCAACGCTGCCTTTTCCCCTCGCCACTCCAGGTTCACTACCCGCTCGAGGTGCTTCTCGAATTCCCTGCGCCTCAAGAAGTAGGTCGGCTTGGCGCGCGAGCGGCTGAACAGCTTCTCCGCCTGATCGTCGAAGTGCGGCGAGTTCTTATGGTCGCTCTCGCCCAGCGGGATCACCATGAACGACTGCGGTGGTTTCGTCAGTATCACAACCTGGGTTGAGGTCTGGCCACGCGTTGCCCACCATTTCGTTTCCGGCTTTGGAGAAGCTGATCGCCCGCGGCGTTGCCATGCCCGCTGCGGTCAGGGAACCGCCGTTCGCCGGGAAGGTGCGCGAACCGCCCTGCCGGCCCACGCGGAACAGCGTGCCGTAAGTCGCCTCCGCTGGGAACTCGCTATTGAACCGCTCCTCCGCCGTGCGCAATGCCCCCAGAGCCTGCGCGTCGGTGAGCGCCGCCGGCGGCTCGATGGCCCGGCTGTAGTCGCCCAGCGCCGTCTTGAACAGGTAGAAACCCAACGCCGCCCGGGAATCCGCCTCGCTCCGCCGGTTCCAGCTCAGAATGAGTTTGGCCAATCGGCGACGACTCTCACGGCGGCCTTCCGGATCCGCTCCTGCCACACCTCGGCCTTATACACTTCCGGCGAGAACGCGATCTCGATTGCCCCTTCAGCCGTCACGCGCCGGGCCTTGTCCAGCAGCTCCAGCACCATGGCCGCGCGCTGGTGCGCCGGGCCGGGCGGCGCGTTGTAAAGATAGAACCGCTCCTTGTACTTCTCAGGCGTCAGCGGAGAATCCTTCATCAACCATTCCGGCGAGACGTTGCAGTTCTGCATATACCCCTGCGAAGGATTCTCGATCTGGATCAGGTCTGCGAAGGGGTGAATGCCCTGCCATTCGCAGGCCCCCGTCGCCCCCGGCATGGGCCTGGAAGAATCGCACCCTTTGGGCCGGATCGGAACCCGCCCGTTGCGCACGTAGTAGATGTCCCCATCCACCGTCCCCACCATGATGTTCTGGGACATGAGCTGCAGCATCCCCAGCGCTTTCTTCATCTCTTTCAAGTCCCGAGCGTTCATCATGTCCCACATCTGTTCGAACAGGCGAAATTCCTGGGCGTAGGGGATCGCCGCGGCATAAGCTTTTCCGTCTTTGTGCGCCACGATCGGGCCATGGTGCGTGGACTGGATGGTGACCTCCTTCCAGCTCACCGTGTCGCCCGTCTTGATCCCGATCTTCTCCCGCCGCTCAATCAGCGGCCGCCACTCGTCCTTGAACCTGTACTTCCCGTCGGCCACCTCCTCTTCGAAAATGTCCGAGGTGTCCGGCCCGCCCGTGGTCATGGCGACCGACAGATAGCGGTTGTGTCCCAGGGAGGGAAACGGCAAGCCCACAATGGCGGCGCCCGAGACCGCGTAACTGCCGGCGTAGGCCCGCATCTCATAGAAGCGGAATTCGCCGTACCAGCTCAGGTGCGGATCCACGACTGCGATCGGCACCCGCATTGCCGTCCGGCTGGGCCCCAGCACCCACTCATTCGAGCCGCGGTACAGCATCGGATCCGGCCGGATCCCGCCCCGCAGCAGGTCGCTGCCCGCCTCCCCCTCCGGCCAGCCCCAGATAATGAAGCGGCCCAGCGCCACCAGCCGCCAGGGCTCCAGCTTGGGCGCCCAGCCCGGGACCTGCTCGGGATGCTCCCGCATGTAGCGCTCGACCCCGGCCAGAAACGCCTCCACCATGCCGCGGGCTTCCCGGCTCAGCTCGCCGTAGTGTTGCTGCGCCACATCCCGATGCCGCCACACTCTCTGCCGATAATCGTGCCGAAACCAGCTCTCTCCGAATGCCTCGGACATGGTGCCCTCGGCCTTGCGGTAGTTCCGCAGCATCTCTTCCAGCCGGTCCTCCGCCTGGGCGTAGCCCGACCCGTAGGCCGCACCCACTACGGTCCTGGCGAAAATGTGCGGCACGCCAAACTCGTCTCGCAGGATCTGGACCTTCTCCGCAGCCTGGGACGCCGTCAGGCAGACCAGCGCCAACCAGATCCGTTTCACGATTGCCTGGTCCCCTTGATGAGGCCCTGGGCGCCACCGCCTTTCCAGGTCCCTTCCAGCTTGTCGCCGGACACCTTTCCCTCGATTGTGTACGCGTCTCCTCCCACCGTGACCTTGCACGAGAAGGTCTCGCCTTCTGCCTTTAATTCCTGGAGTTCAAACTGCCCTATGCTGCCGCTGAGAGTGCCGCTCAGCTTTCCGTCTTCCTGCTTCACTGTCAGGGTCCAGCGATACTCCTCGCCGCCCGGCGAGTCGGAAGTAACCTGCCAGGTGCCCACCACCGCCTTCTCGGCCGCCACCAGCCAGCCTGCTCCAGCCAGCACTACAGCCACCAGAAAAACCATCGCCATCCGATTCATGGATTTGTTTTCTCCTTCCTGCAACCTTCCACTGGAATTCTGTTGTATGATAACATCCCGTCCAGGTACAGGAGCGCAATATGAGAATTTCGGCTCTTATTGTTACTTCGCTGCTGGCCGCCAGCTTGGCTGCGGCCCAGCGTCAAAAGGTTGACATCAACACCGAGACCCCCGAGGGGCAGTTGCTCCAGCAGATCGGCCAGGAGTCCGACGAAGCCAAGAAACTGGCTTTGCTCGAGCAGTTCACCGCCAAGTACCCCAAACACGATGGCATCGCCTGGGTCTATGCCCAAATGATCCCGGGCTATTCCAAAGCCGGCCAGTTCGATAAGGCCATGGAGGCCGGCGAAAAGCTGCTCGCCATCGATCCCGAAGACGTGGAGATGGCTCACGCCACTTTGAAGGCCGCCGAGGCCAAGAAAGACCCCGATGCAGTCATCAAGTGGGCTGCCAGGACCTCTGAGGTGGCCCGCAAGGTCGCCAAGACCCCTAAGCCCAAGGAGGAGGACGAGGTGGAGGCCTGGAAGACCCGCGTGGAGTTCGCCAAGCAGGTGGATGTCTACACCGAATACGCCCTGTATGCCGCCGTGCTCCAGACCCCTGACCCGGGCAAGAAAGTCGCCCTCGCTGAGGCGCTTGCACAGCGCAATCCCGACAGTCAATACTTCCTCCAGGTCGCACCCCAGCAGTTCGCCGCCTATCTGCAAGTGGGCGAGCACCAGAAAGCCGTCGCCTTGGCCGAGAAGATCGTCGAGAAGGACCCCACCAACGAAGACATGTTGCTGGCAATTGCCGAGGGCTATATGAGTCAGAAGAAAGACCCCGACAAGCTCTTCGCCATCTGCGCCAAGGTCCTGGAGCTGACCAAGACCAAGCCCAAGCCGCAAGGCGTCGCCGATGCCGACTGGGAAAAGAGAAAGACCCAGCTCGCCGGCCGGGCCCAGTGGATGACCGGAGTCACCTACGCCCTGCAAGCCAAGTGGCTCCAGGCCGATGAAACTCTGCGCGCCGCCCTGCCTGGAATCAAGGACAATCAGAGCATCACCGCCGAGGCCCTGTTCTATCTGGGCCTGGCCAACTTCAGGCTGGGAGAAAAGGGCGACACCGACCGCATCGTCCTGGCCGTCCGCTACAACGAGCAGTGCATCGCCATCCCCGGTCCCTTCCAGGGCCCCGCCCGCACCAACTTGAGATTCATTCGCTCACAGTACAATGTGAAATGAACATTCTGGTTCCCAATCTCGGCTCGACCTCGCTGAAGTATCAGATCCTGGAGATGCCTTCCGAGCGGGTACTTGCCCGGGGACGTTTCGAGCGCGTCGAGGACTATCGCGAGGCCATCGCCCAAATCCGCGTCGGAGAAGTCCCCATTGACGCCGTGGCCTTCAAGACCATCCATGCCGGCAGCAATTACCGCGGCACGTTTCTCATCGACGACGGCCTGATCGCCGCCATGGAAGAGTTTCTCCCAGCCGCCCCGGCCCACAACACGATTTACCTGGCCGCCATTCGGGCCTTTCGCGAGAGCCTGCCAGACATCCCCCTGGTGGCGGCCTTCGAGACGGAGTTTCATGCCTCCATGCCGGAGTATGCCGCCCGCTACGGCACTCCGGCCGAGTGGCGGGAGAACTACGGCATCCGCCGCTACGGGTTTCATGGCGCCTCTCACCAGTACGTGGCCGGGCGCGCCGCAGAACTCCTCCAAAAACCTCTGGATTCGATCCGCCTGGTGAGTTGTCACCTGGGCGGCAGCTCCTCGATCTGCGCCATCGACCGCGGGCGCTCCGTCGATACCACCATGGGCTTCTCACCGCAGTCGGGCTTGGAGAACGCCACCCGCCACGGCGATCTGGATGTCTTTGCCGTTCTGCTCATGATGGAACGCTGCGGCTGGAGCCTGGAGGAAGTGCGCCGGCAGTTGACGCGCACCGGCGGCCTGGCGGGTCTCTCGGGTATCCCCGGCGGGGATGTGCGCGACCTCCAGACCGCCGCCGCGGGAGGCAACCAGGATGCCCGCCTCGCGCTCGAACTCCTGGCCTACCAGGTAAGAAAGACCATCGGCGCCTACGCTGCCGCCATGGGCGGCCTGGAGGCCGTGGCCTTCACCGGCGGCATTGGCGAGAACTCGCCCCCGCTCCGCGCCGCCTGCTGTGCTGGCCTGGAGTTCCTCGGCATCAGGCTGGACCCCCTTTGCAACGAGCAGGCCAACGGCGACCGCCTCCTCTCCCCAGCCGGCGCCCCCGTTGCCGTCCTGGCCCTCGCCACCAACGAGGAACTCATCGTCGCCCGCAGAGCCTACAAGTGTCTGGCGGGCAGTGTCTGTTCCTGAGCAGTTCGACCCCAGCATCGGACAGTCAGGCCAACGCGCCGGCGCGGGTACGCAGCACAGCCGCCACGGATGACCCCCGGTTGCCCTGCGTTACGCTGACAGGGTGTCGTGGATCTTCCTGAGGTGACGGAGTTGGTTCTGTCTGCCGATCAGGGTTCCCAGTTCGTGCTGTTGCGCAGCCGACTGGCAGAATAGGTGGATGGCAGCCCAAACAACCTAGTATCGCTTCGCGGCTGTTTTTCTGTGCGAAATTCCCGACGCTCGGCTGCGGATTTAACTAAGCTACCTTGCCGAACAACTGAAGGAACTGCGGTGGTTGGATCCCTTCGGACAAAGGCGAGACGAATGCCTTGCACCCTGAAGGCAGGCAAATGCGAGCTGTGGCGGCTCGCCGCAGCTCTCACCTATACTGGTAGACAGAAAATGATTGATGACGCAACCATCGCTAAAGCCGTCGAACTGCTGGTGGAGGCTGCCCCAGGAGGCAAGGTCATCTTGTTGGGTTCCTACGCTCGGGGGGACGCCGATGAAGGCAGCGACGTGGACTTTCTGGTTATCGAGCCGGAGGTTAGGGACCAGTTCCAGGAGATGTTGCGCCTCAAGGAAGTCCTGCGGCCCCTGCGAATCGCGGTAGATGTGCTTGTTGCCAGCCAACAGCACTTCGAATACTGGGCCGACACACCGGGGACCGTGTACTACGAGGCCCTGGCGGAGGGAAAGGTTCTTGAGGCACTCCCGCGAATTCGCTAAGCATCTGCTTGGCAAGGCTGCTCAGGACGAATACGTCTTCGGGAAGCTCTCGGAAGACCCTCAGGCGCCTGGTGAGATCGTTTTCTTCCACGCTCAGCAGGCAGTCGAGAAAATGATCAAGGCCGTGCTGGCCTTATCCGGTGTGCGGTTTCGACGAAGTCACGACCTAGCCGGCCTTATCGATCTCGCTCGTGATAACGGCATCCCTTTCCCCAAGGAGCTGGAAGGGGTCACGCGGCTCACTCCGTTCGCCACCAACTTTCGCTACGAAGACACACCGCCAGAATCACGTCAGATCCTTCATCTGTCTTGGGTCAAAGAGTGCGTTTGTGGTACCAGGGCCTGGGCTGAGTCCATGCTCCGCCAGTACCCGGCCGGGGGTGAGTCATGAGCGCGGCCCGGTGCCGATCAATTAACTGCTAAAGCCCCATTTCTTTGCGGCTGGCTGGGTTGTTTGGTTGCGGCCATGCCGCGCTGTGATTCTGCCAGATAGTAGCTGTATGGCGGCTACTACCCGGCGGTAAGGGCCCCGGTCTTCAGCACCGCCTCCGCCCTCTTCCCGCCCCCCGGCAGCGGCGCCAGCAGTTGCTCTTTCCGGTAGACCAGCGTCGAGGTGTCATAACTGGCGATCGCAAACCCGTGGCCGTGGGTGATCGCGTCGGTGGGGCAGGCCTCGACACAGTAACCACAAAAAATGCAGCGGTTGTAGTCGATATTGTAGACCTTGGCGTAGCGTTCCCCACCGCTGATGCGCACCTCATCGGTGTTCTCGGCCGCCTCGATGTAAATGCAGTTGGAGGGGCAGGCCGCCGCGCACAGAAAGCAGGCCACGCATTTTTCCAGCCCGTTTGCGTCCCGCTCCAGAACGTGCACGCCCCGGTAGCGCTCCTGGAACTTCGGCGGCTCGTCCGGATACACTTCGGTCACCGCTGGCAGCACCATCTCCTTCAAGGTGACGCTCATGCCCTTGGCGATGGCCGCAGCCGAATCCAGGATTTCGCTGATCTTCGACGGCACCGTGCTTCACCCAGCTTAGCGTGGCTCCCGCCGGGAGCCTAGTTCTTAGACCCTCAACCCGCCTGCCATTCTGGTACGTACTCGCCCGGCCGGAACGGCGCCACGGCCGCCCTCTGGCCCAACGTCTCCACATCACTCTTGGAGAAACCGCTTACGGCCAGCGAGATGCTCCCGTCCGACTCGATCAGAAACAGCGACGGCACCGTCGAGATTCCGAAGGCGTTGCTCACCGGATAGTCCTTCGCCGCTTCGTCCAGCAAGGTGGGGAACGTAATGCCGTATTCACGATTGAATCCCCGCGTCGAGCGTGCGTCATCCTGCGAGACTGCAATCACCTGCACGGAACCCTTGCCGGTGCCCTGGTGGATCCGCTCCAGGAACGGAAACGTGAACTGGCACACCGGACAGCTCACTTTGTAAAACGCCAGCAGGACGGGACCGCTGGCCAGCGCATCCCGAAGCGATTTCGACTCGCCGCTCAGCGTGGAAAGCTCGAAGTCCGGAGCGCGGCTGCCCGCCTCAAGCATCTTGCGCGGCTTCCAGAAGGCCATGTTTTCAGTCTATCAACTTGCTGGCTTGCTGCGCCGCAACCAACAGCGGGTCCCAGGCCGGCGCAAACGGCGGCGAGTAGGCCAGGTCGAGCTGCTGGAATTCCTCGAGCCGCATCCGAGCGGTGATAGCCGCGGCGATCACGTTGATCCGACCCGCCACACCCTCTTCCCCAATCACCGTGGCCCCCACCAGGCGCCGTGTCCGGGTGTCCACCACCAGCTCGACGGTGGTCGGCCGCCCGGTGAAGTAGCGCGGCTTGTCGTCCGCCTCGATCCGCCCCACCACCGGCTCGAAGCCTTCCTTGCGCGCCTGAGCCTCGGAAAGTCCCGTCAGCCCCACTCCCAGCCCGCACGCCTTCACAATGGAGGTGCCCACCACCCCGGCGAAGCGCTCCCGCGCCCCAGCCGCGTTGGCCCCCGCCACTCGCCCCATCTTGTTGGCCGTCGTGCCCAGAGGCACCCAGGCCGGGCGTCCCATCACCAGGTGCATCGCTTCTGCGCAATCCCCGGCCGCGTACACCCCCGCCAGGTTCGTCTCCATCCGCTCCGTCACCCGGATGGCGCCGGTGCGTCCCAGCTCGATCTCCGCCTCGGCGGCCAGCTCCACATTCGGCCGCAGGCCCGCCGCCAGCACCACTACTTCACAGGGAACATCATGCACCCGGTCCGGTTCAATCGCGCTGATGCGGCTCTGGGTGCGCAGTTCGATGTGGAACCGCTCCAGGTGTTGCCGAACCAGCTCTGTCAGCCAGGGATCCTGGCGGCCTAGCACGCCGCCGCCGGACTCAAAGATGGTTATCCCGCTCACGCCCTGGCTCCGCAGGGCTTCCGCCGCCTCCAAACCGACGTAGCCGGCGCCGACAATGACCGCCCGTTTCGGCCGCCGCCGCTCGAGATACTCCTTGAGCCGCCGCGCCTCCTCCGGGGTCTGGAGGGTGAACACGTGTGGCCCCTCTGCGTCCTGAATCGCCGTCCGATCCACCCGCGCCCCGGTGGCCACAACCAGCCGGTCGTAGCGCACGTACTCGCCGCCCGCCAGCGCCACCTGCCGCTTGGGATGGCAGATCGCAACCGCCGGGGTTCGGGTACGAACCAGAATGTTTCGCTCCCGCTGGAAGTACTCTGGAGTGTATACTACCAGCTCCTCCAGCGATCCCACCCGGCCCGCGACGTAGTAGGGAAGTCCACAAGCGCCGTAGGAAACGGCATCACCCTTTTCCAGCACCAGGATTTCGAGTGACTTGTCGATGCGCCGCGCCCGCGCCGCCGCGCTCAACCCCGCCGCCACTCCGCCAATCACCACTAGTCGCATCGGCAAGTAATAGGAAACCTGGGCCCCGTGGCCAGAAGTCGAAAGGCCCGGGGGACTCCTTCATTCTGACTCCTGACTCCTGACTCCTGACTCCTGTCTTCTGTCTCCTCCCGGAGCTTCACTCTTCCGTTTGCTCCTGAACGAAGCTCAATATGTCGAAGCGCTTAATGGCCCGCTCCGGGAAGTAGCTGTTCACAGCTTCCTGTTCGTCGTTGAAGATCTCGAAGACCGTCGCCAGCTTGGTGTAGACCAGTAGCTCGATGTTTCTTCTGCTGACGTTCAAAAGGCTGAGCTTCCCGCCCGCCTTTCGCAGCGAGGTGAAGCCCACCACCAAGGCCCCTAAACCCGTACTGTCAATGTAGTCCACGTCGCGCAGGTTCAGAATGACGTTCTTCAAGCCTTGGGCCGTCGCCTCGCGCAATGTCTCGCGCAGGTTGGTGGCTTCCTCACCCACTGTGATGCGGCCGGTCAGATCCAGGATGAGGATGCCCTCTCTTTCTCTTCGCTGGATTCCCAGGCTCATCTGCGAATGAGGACGCTCGCTGGGCTGCCGGCGCCGCCTCCTACTCCGACGATCTTTCGACCGGCTGATCGCCGGTCTCGATCATGTAGCCGATGCCGCGCACCGTATGGATCAGCTTGTGCGGCCAGCGGTCATCGACCTTGCTGCGCAAATGACGGATATAAACGTCAACGATGTTGGTGAGCCCGTCATAGTCCATGTCCCAGACGTGCTCGACGATCATGGTCCGGCTCACAGCCCGCCCACGGTTGCGCATCAGGTATTCCAAAATGCTGAACTCCTTGGGCGCCAGTTCGATCGTCTCGCCGCCCCGGGTCACTTTCCGCCGGATGCAGTCTAGCGAGAGATCGCCCACTTGCAGGCGTTCCGGTGTCGGCTGCCCGCGGCGAAGCAGAGCCGCACCCGGGCCAGCAGCTCGACGAACGAAAACGGTTTGCCCAGGTAGTCGTCAGCGCCTCGTTCCAGACCCTTCACTCGATCGTCCACCGCTCCCAGTGCGCTCAGAATCAACACCGGTGGGCTTGCTTTCCGGTTTCGAATCTTCTCCAAGAGCTTCAGGCCGTCTATGTCGGGCAGCATCAGATCCAGGATGACCAGGTCGTAGTCGGCGGCGTGTATCATTTCCAGGCTTGTGGCCCCATCCACGGCCATGTCAACTGTATATCCCGCACTTTCCAATCCGCGGGCTACCAGATCGGCGATGCGCTTTTCGTCTTCAACCACCAGTATCCGCATCTGAGCCATCGCAGGTTTCAGGATCTCAACACCCTTTACGCCCAGGTCTTGAGAACCTGCCATACGGATGAACATACCACAAAAGCTCTCATGCTGGCGCCTGATTTCTCCACTGGTCTGCTGGTAAAGTTTTTTCCCTCTGCCGACGATAACCCACAGGGATGGAGACCGGGGATCAAGAGCCCGAAGCGCGCCGCTACACGCCCGAGGGCTTGTCCTGGGAAGACTCCCGATCCATCAAGGAGGTTCTTGAAGCCCACCGCGCCTGGCTGGAAGGCCGGCCCGAGGGGGTCCGCGCCGTCTTCCGTGGGGTCACCCTCAACGACGTCAACCTCGAGCAGGCCAACCTCACTCGCGCCATCCTGAAGTCCGCCACGCTCCTGGATGCCAAGCTCTCCGGCGCCGACCTGACCGGGGCTGAGCTGGAAGGTGTCGATCTACGCCAGGCTGCCCTTCCAGGCGTGGACTTCACAGGGGCGCTTCTGACCGGCGTCAATCTCAACCTCGCCTGGCTTGCCGAGGCCAACTTCTCGGAGGCCACCATCCGGCACTCCTCCTTCCACCGGGCCAACCTCCGCAACGTCCGCATGCTCGATGTCAAGATCAACGATTGTGATTTCCGAGCCGCCGACATGCGATGCGCCGCACTGCATCACTCCCAGATCTTTGGTTCCGATTTCTCCGACGCCGAGATGGAGGCCGCCCTCTTTTACTACGCCCGCCTTCAGCTTTGCCGCTTTGTAGCCGCCAACGCCGCACGCGCCAATTTCACTTCCGCCAAAGTGCTGAGTTGCGACCTTCGGGCCGCCCAGTTCTCCGGGGGCAGGTTCTTCCGTGCCGACCTCAGTCACAGTTGCTTCGGCCGGGCCCTCCTGGGTGGCTGCGACTTCCGTGAGTCTAAGCTTGGCACCACCGAGCTCCCCCACGCCCTCTTGGCCAATTCCCGGTTTGGCGAGGCCGTGCTCCTGGCAACCGATCTGCGCGGCGCCAATCTCAAAGGAGCCCGTGAGTTGACTGCTGCTCAACTAAGTCAGGCCAGAACCGACGAGCGTACTGTCCTGCCCAGCGGTAAGAACGGCCCCTTCCTCAAGGGCTCCCGCGACGAACGCCCCGCCACTTGGTGAGATCGTTGGGCCAGCCCAGTCATGCAATGATTCAATGATTCAATCACTCAATGATCCAATCACTCAATCATCCAATGGCTCAATCGCTCTGGGCTTTCCGCAGAAAAAGCACGTTCCACACCGGCCGCACACTCCACAGCCGCCCCTGCTTCCACCGCGTCCTCAGGGTCGAAAGCCCCAGCATCAGCAGGATCAGCGCAATCGCCGCTATAGCGGTATAGCCCAGCGACAGGTTCTCCTTCCAGAACCATAGCCACCGCCCGTACACCAATTCAACGTGAACCCAGTACACCAGCAGCGAGGTCGTCCCGAATTGCCGGACCCAGCTCCACTTCTCTACCGAGGCCTGCTTCGACCACAAGAACGCAAACGCCAGTATCAGCAGGACCGCGCCCAGCTTCATCAGCACCAACCAGGGGCTGTCCAGCCAGAACTCCGATTTTCCATAGAACGAATAACCAAAGTTGGAGAACGACTGGCCGGCCAGGATCAGCCCGAATCCCAGCAGCGCCGCCCACTGAACCGCGCGTTCCATCTGCTCGGCACGCAGCAGCCGGATCACGCTGCCCGCACTCATCCCGAAGGCCACAAACGCTGCCCAGGGGAAAAAGCCGAACGAGAGATAGCCCGGCGCCATGTAATCCCGCACTACGGGATTCACCTGGCTCCAGTCCAACTGCGAGACCACAGGCGAGGCCCCCGCTATGGCCAAACCCAGTACCGCGCACAGCCGGACCCGATCGGCCGTCTGGAACACCGCCATTACTGACATTAACGCCACCGCCAGCCCCATGGCGTTCAGTATGTCCACCCTCAGCAAGTCACTCCAGACCGTGTGCGGTAATCCAAACAGCCAGAGCTGGATACGGAACAAAAAGGCGATCCCGAACAGATACCCGGCCCGGCGCAATGCCGCCCATACCCGCAGCCCGGTGGACAATCCCTGCCGTTCTCGGCTGTCCATCAGAAACGACAACGTCACGCCCACCAGGAACAGGAAGAGCGCCGGCGGCATGCCTCCCAGGAACTGGGAGATCACATAGGGTCCGCTGTCCCGTAACTCCGGCTTGGTGAAAGAATGGAAGGCGTGCCCTTGCAGCATGATCACCGCGGCAAGCCCCCGCGTCCAATCAATAAAAGCTAGCCTGCCCCCCTGAGACTTCTGTTTGTCTGACATGTTTCAACTAGTAATGGCCTTTCTATTTTACTTCTGCGGATATTCCCGTTTGACGCCCTTCGGCAGGCTCAGCCTGAATGCGCCTTCCTGAAGCTTCGGGTTCCATTGCATCTCCGAGTAGGCGATCAGCATGTAGTCGCCGCCCGGCTGTAGGATCTTCTGTTGCACGGGGTGCCCGGCAGTCTGGGGAATCCACAGCTCCACCTTCTGGATATATTGTAGAACCTCTGATGACTTGGGGGTCAGTTCGAGACGCGTGCATTCCTCTCCCCCCACCGTCTCCTCGGCGATCACTTTCATGGTGTAATTCTTTGCCACATCCCGCCCCGAAGTGCCAAACCCCAGCAGCAAGAACTGATCCACCAGCGAGCGGTTTTTTCCCAGATCGTAGATCTGCACGGTCTGGATCTTCGGGTAGTAGATCTGTCCTTTGCTGCCTTCAAAACCCAACGCTCGCGGGTTCGGCTCCGTAAACTCGATCCGCATAATCAGATCGCGGGCCCCGGACCGTTTGATCCATATCGTGCCGCTCTCCTGGCTGGTGTCGTTCAGGACCGCCGTGTGAGTGGTCTTCTGGAGCCGGGCCGTCACGTCGCGGAACGTACCCGCTTCCCGGTCCATCCTCGCCAGGACTGATTCCAGCGTTTCGGCGTCGCCAGGCGAGCTGGTGAGGGCCAAGGCGAAAAACAGCCCCGCCGCGCTCCTCAGGAAACGTTTTGAATGTATCCTTCCCTCAGTGACGCGCGGCCGCTCCGCCGCCAGGCGGACTGCCGCGCGGCTAGCGCTCCTCAGCAACTTGTAGTCCTGACTCAAAGATGCACTCTCCGATACCCTGGGTTCGCCCGTCTGTCAGGGCTTTGTAAACGCCACAAAACCCTTGATTTCCCTCTCCGAATCGACGATCGCCTCCAAAACGATCACTTCTCGCTTTGTGCCCGTCTGTAATCTCAACACTTCGCCGACCTTTTGGTTGCGTTCAGAATCGGGCGTTCCGGCCAGCAATTCCGATTCGATCCAAAATACGCTGGCTCCATGCCCGCCCGGCAGCACCGCAATCTGGCTGGCCTTCGGTATGCGGGGTTGATCCCGAAACCATTCCCGAGGCGTCAGGAAAATCAGGGCCAGAATCAGCCCCACCATGACGTCGTACTGCCAGGTGGCTCGTTCGTAGTCCCAGAGGATAAACCGCTTGATACCGCGCAGGATTCCGCCGCGCATACCCTCTAGTTTAGCGCACAGCCCCTGGCGGCTCCTAACGGCGGGTTCTAGGCCTCCCGAGTAATATCGACCAAATCGCTGAACAGCCCATAAGCCGTCTGCTCTACGGTCGGAGAAATCGACACCGTGCCCATCGTTCCCATCAGGTCGGTATCCAGCAGCAGCAAGTTGGAGGTTCCGCGAACCGCTGCCAGCAGGTCGGTTTCCGCAAGCACGTCCGCGCGAACCCGTAGTCGCACTCCCTCCCGCGTCCGGCGGGCCCGGCCGACCAGCCGGATAGTCTTGCCTCTGGAGGCCAACTCCTGAACCCGCTCTGGCGTCAGCCGCCCGATGCCTCGCGTGTCCACCGCCTGCGGCGTAACCCCAGCATCCAACAAGACGTTTGCCAGGGCCGCGGTCTTGGCCGCCGAGTCCCACCCGTCGATATCGTAGGAGGGGTCCACTTCGGCGATCCCCAAGCGCCGCGCCCGCTCGACGCCCTCTTCCAACGACAAGCCCTCCCGCATGGCTTCGATAACGATGTTCGTCGTCGAGTTCAGCACTCCAGTGAACCCGAGTATCTTCACTCCCGGGAGGCTGTGCCGCACCAGGTTGAACACTGGCGCTCCATCCATTACCGTGGCTTCGAATCGGAACTGCACCCCGCATCTCTCGGCTTCTTCTCTTAGCGCCGCATAGGCATGAGCGATGGGTCCCTTGTTGGCCGTCACCACGTGCATCCCGCGCGCGAACGCCGCGCGGATGTGCGAAATGGCCGGCTGCCCGGTCGCCGGCTCCAGCGGCGTCACCTCGACCACGATTTCGGCTTTCGTAGCCTCCAGAAACTCCTCCACCGAGCCTGCGCGCGGGCCGAAATCCACCTCCAGCGGCAGGCCCTGCCTGTTCACTGCTGTGCCGTGGCGGGCGGTGTGAATGCCCACGATCCGAGAAGGAAACAAGGATCGCTTCCGAGCCAGCAGCCGGGCGAACGCCTGTCCCACCTTCCCGTAGCCGATCAGCGCCAGATTCATGGCCTAGAATTCCATCTTCCCGATCAGCGTGTTGAGTTCCGCTTCCAGCGCCGCCTTCTTCTTGCGCAGCTCGCTGAGCCGATCGCGCAGCGACGCTAGTTGGCTCTCCTGGGTCGCCAGACGCCGCGCGTAGTTCTGCACCTGCTCTTGCTGCCCGCTCACTTCATTCAAGCTGCGAATATTCTGCCGAATCCGCTCCTGATCGCGGCCCAGCTCATTGGTCTGCTCCTCCGTCTGCCGGATGGCCTCATTCGTCTCCGCAATCTGGTTCTTGAGCTGCAAAATCCGCTCGAGCTGCCGGCGTCCCGCCTCGCTCAAGGACTTGTTCTGCACGCAAGTGATCAGCACGTCCGGAGTCGCATTCGTCAGGGCCATCGACGTCTCCAGCACCCGCTCCTCCGTCACTGGAAACGTCTCGGTCGCCCCGGCGCCCAGCTTGACCTCGAACCGGTAGGCCGAGGGCGTGGTTTCCGTGGGCTTCTGATTCACCAGTTTGTATTCCGGTCTGGCCGGCTGCTCCAAGATCAGCGTCTTCGCCTTCTGATCCACGTTCCGGATGGTGTAGGTCTTGGTTTCCTGGAGCGCGCTCCGCGTCGTCAGTAGGCCGCGCCGCACGTGGATTTCCCGCACCATCTCGCGGACTGAGCCGAATTGCGTCGTGATCCGCGTGCCCAGATCCACGGCGTAACTGATCAGCCGCTTGTCGCCTGCTTTCAGGGTCTCCATCAAAGCTTCGCCGGCGTAGGCGTTGCTTTCGTACACCGTGAGTGGCCCGCCGTCCAGCGTCTTTCCGGTGCCGTTGGTGATCTCGGCCGCATTGCGCGGGTGCGCCGAACCCGCTTCCGCATAGATCAGCAGTTTCCGCGCTGCCACGCTCTGTTGCACGAACGGCAGCATGGCCGATTCGTCCTTGCGCACCGTGATGGGCGCCGGGAAACGGTACTCGAACAACTCACCCAGCTCGCGGGTCAGGGTTTCGGGAGCGATCGAGCTGGCCACGTCCATCCGCATGGGGGCCAACGCGGGCGCCGCCATAACCGCGCCCACTACGCCGCCAGGCGCACCTGCTGCCGCTGCCCTGGGCTTCCTTTCCATCCGCGCCTCCGCCACCGCACCCTCGTGCACCGCGGGCGCCGCCGCCTGCTCCTCGGGCAGCTCCGCCGTCGGCCGCCCCAGGTAGCGGGGCTCGTACAGGTTGCTTATAAAGGAGATCGGACGGCCTGAAACCAGCGCCAATCGCACGTTCTTCCAGTCCTCGCTGGTCGTGTTGTCCACGATGCCCCAGCCTTCCAGCGTTGCCTCCCCGTCCGCTCGCAGGATCAGCCGGTAGCTCGATTTCCACACCGGCGTCGGGATCACGTAGCTCACCGTGATCCGCCGGGCCTTGGCATCCGCGGAGTCGATGTAGACGCTGCGCCTTTCCCTCGAGCGCCCCTGCGTCAGGCTCGCTAGGTACTCCTTGAGTTGAACCTCCAGTTCTGGGTCGCTCAGCCGGACACCCGTCACCCCAGAGAGATCCAGGCTGCGAAGTTCGCCCGATTCCAGCAGGAGCGTGATCTGTTCCCGCTCCGTCCGCTTCTCATCGCCCGGCACTTGCCGCCCGCCGACGATCCTTCCCGCCACCGTCTCAGTCCCGATGTTGACGACCAAGCGCGTGCCTTTCAGTTGGTCCAGCAGCGCGCTGAGCGGTTGCCGCTCTCCCAGCCGGAACGGATACTCGCTCAGTTTCCGCGCCAGCGGCTCGCTGGAATCGTACCGCAGCCCGCTCACCTTCCCTCCCCCCTCCTCCACCACCGTCAGCGACTTCAACACGTCGTTCATTTCCGAGGCCTTGAAGTCCAGCCGCGCCGATTCTCCGGCTTTCAGCTCCCCGGCCCGTTGGAAATATCCGATCCCGTTCTTGTACAACACTACTTCCTTGACCGGCAGCTCTCCACTGAGTATGAGCCCGGTCGCCCCGCCCAACCACAGAACCACTCTACCCATGAAGCCCATGTCGTCTCCCTTTCTGGTCCGATCTTCCCATCGCGACTGACTCCCTTAGTCCATCCCTCAATGACTCAATTTGTCAATCGCCCAATCGCCTCACTCCCCCATTGCCTTGATAATGACGCGCTTAGCGCGCCGCCCATCGAATTCTGCGTAGTAGATCTGCTGCCAGGGGCCCAAGTCCAGCCTGCTGGCTGTGACCGGCACTACCACTTGGTGATGCACCAGCAGACTCTTCAGATGAGAGTCCCCGTTGCTCTCCCCGGTTCGATGGTGGCGGTAATCCCGGCGAAACGGCGCCAACTTCTCCAGCCACTCGTCGATATCGGCCAGCAGACCGTCCTCCGCATCGTTCACCCACACGCCCGCGGTGATGTGCATGGCGGAGACCAGGATCATCCCTTCTCGAATCCCGCTCTTCGCCAGAGCCCCCTCCACCTGCGGGGTGATGTTCACATATTCTCGGTGCTGCTCCGTCTTGAAGGTCAGGTACTCAGTATGGAATCTCATCAGTGCCGATCATACTGCAAGCCGTACCCCGCGGAGGGCACAACCGCCCTTTCGGGTTGCCCGCTGCCCCGCGCTTGACAGATCCTCCGGCAACGAGTCAGACTTTGATTTGCTGCCCTCGCAGAGCCGCGAAACCCTGCATCCCTCCGTTGCGGCGATGCAGACCCTTTGGGAGATCGGAGGAGCTTTGAGATTCTTCATCCCTGTCCTTGCCTTTTTGTTGGCTGCGTCTGCTCTCGCTCAGGTGCCCCCGGCTCCGCCCCCGCCTGAACAGCCTGAACAGCCCGAGAGCGCGCAGCCGGAATACAGCGGCCCGGTCATCCTGAGCCGCGGCTCAGGCCCCAGCATAACCCGGAGCCGTGAGTTGCTCCGGTTGCGCCCTTTCCTCCAAGTTAGCGGTACCTATGACACTGGCCTGACCGCGGTGTCGGTGACCCCACAGGGCGAGGTCCTCGACCAGGACGCCTATGGCGCCCAGGCCTCCTTTGGCGTCTCCGGCTTTCACTCCTGGCGGCGCAGCCTGCTCGGCCTGAACTACCGGGGCAATCTGCGCCATTACAGCCGCAACAGCTACCACGACGGCTTTGACAACTTCTTCTCCTTGAATTTCGTCCACCAGCCTTCGCGCCGGCTGGTCTTCTCCCTCTCCCCCTCGCTGGCTTCCTATTCTTATTCCTACGGCGGTGTTCTCCCCATGACTGGTTCCTACGCCTATGATCCGGACTTGGCCGGTCTGACCCAGGACCAATTGTTCGATAACCGCACCAACTTGGTCACGGCAGCGGGAAGACTCGTTTACCTGGCCAGCCCCCGCCTGTCTTTCGGAATAGGCGGCACCGGCTTCGCCGTCCGGCGACGCTCCAGTGCGCTGGTCGGAGTCCAGGGATACCAAGCCGTGGGCGACGTGGCCTATCGCCTCAGTCGCTTTCAAACCCTGGGCGTGGACTACTCCTTCCATCACTACGATTTCACCAACTACTTCGGTTCCGCCGACATGCATGGAGTGGCCCTGAACTATTCCGTGCAGATGGGCCGCTACTGGACACTGCGCTTTCGGGGCGGCGGCTACCGTCTTGAGCTAGTCGCCCTACAGCGTGTTCCCCTCGACCCTGTCATTGCCGCCATTATCGGCCAGCGGGCCGCCATCTCCGTGTTTTACAAAGTCTCCTACCTTCCGAATTTCGAGGCCGACTTGACCCGGACCTTTCGACGCGCCTCCCTGTCGTTCCACTATTTGCGTTCCGTCAGCCCGGGAAACGGCGTCTATCTGACCTCCGGAGGCGAAAGCGGAGGGGCTTCCTACCACTACAGTGGTATCCGGCGCGTCAGCCTCGGCGCCACCGCCAGCTACCACACTTACAGGGCATTGATGCAAAACCTTGGCAAGTACCACGCTTATCAGGCTGGCGGCAGTGCCGGCTTCAAATTGCGCCGTTCTCTGTCTCTCACCGCCTCGGCCCACGCCAGGCGCTACGAATTGCGAGGCACAGGGTTTAACCGCGTTTCCTACGGGTTTGCCGTCGGCCTGGGCTTTCACCCGGGTGAGATGCCCTTCTCGATTTGGTGATCGCCCTTGGCCCGCACTGAATCCGGCCGCATCCTGATCGTGGATGACGAGCCAGCCCTTCTTGCCGTCATGGAGCAATACCTGTCTCGCTTGGGCTATCAAGTCTTGGCTTGCCGCAGCGGCCGGCAGGCCTGGCAGTCGTTCGAGTCCCAGCCCTCCTCTTACGCCCTGGTCATCGCCGACATTTCCATGCCCGACATGTCCGGCCAACAGCTCCTCCTGAAGATGTTGGACCTCAACCCTGGTATTGGCATCCTCCTTTGCAGCGGCTACCCCTTCGATCTTTCCATCCTCCCTGCCTCGGTCCGTTCCCGCGTCAGCTTTTTGCAGAAACCTTTCGCGCCCAAAATGCTCGCTGCCGCCGTCGAGCAGCTTCTGAGCGGCCGGGAATCCCCAGAACCGCCGAGTTAGTCGCACCGCGTGACCAATCCCTGTGCTAAGTACGCCGCTTCAAGAACACGGTCATATCGCGGCGTAGCCGCAACCAAACACCCCAGCGAGCGGCACCTGCTCTGAGACCGGCCGTGCCCGGGGAGATTGACGGTTGTGCGATTGATGATTGACGATTCCTGTGCCTGGCGCAGCGGGACACTCGAATCGTCAATCGCCAATGAGCAAATCGTCAATTGGCCGGCGACACCGAAGGCGGTCAACACGCGGAGTCTTCGCGGCCCGCAAAGAAATGACGCTATAGTAGGATACGCATTTCCGGAGACTCCGCTCCGAAAATGTGGCCCTGCGGGCAGTTCAATCTGTGCGACTCCGGTGTTGAAACTCTAGGATAATGTCCCCTTTGGGCCTCGTTAGAAATGTCCCCGAGACTAAGACCTCTTTGAGGAGGTCGAGTTGGGAAGGACAGCGATGAGCGAGGAAGAATTGCGGCGGACCGGAGTGATGAGCCGGGTGGCGGCCGGGGTACTGAAGCTGGTGAAAGGGGCGGAACTACTGAGGGTGAGTTACCGGCAGGCGAAGCGGCTGTGGCGGCGTTACCGGGACAAGGAAATCGCTGCGCATCCACCCGGTTGTGGCGTTGCGCCAGGAATAGGCAAGGCTGGTGGAGCGACACGCGTGTGTCACGAGCATATCGCCGCCGAGTTGACAGCATGTTTGGCACCTCGGGTTCACGGAAGCCTCACGGAGTCCAGAGTACGCTGGAGGCGCGTGCGTTTTCCTGGCTCCATCTTCTTGAACCGGGCATATATGGGCGTTGATAATTGAGCCATGATGCGCGTTTTGGTCGTGCCATTGTTCGCCAGCTTTTTGCATGGGGCGGAGCCTGTGCGGGTTCTCTTCATAGGCAACAGCTACACATCTTTCAACAACGCGCCGGAGATCTTCGCTGAATTGACGCGTGCCGCCATCCCCGGCCGGCAAGTCGAAACCGGGATGGTCGCTGTGCCCGGTGCCACGCTGGCCTTCTTGTGGGAGCATTCTGAGGCCCGCCGGATGCTTCGCTCGTCTAAATGGGACTACGTTGTCCTGCAAGATCAGAGCCAACTGGGAGATGGCCTTCGCGACGGCAAGTTCGTTGTGAACTCACCGATGCTCTTTCACTGGGGTGTGCGAATCTTCGATGCGGAAATCAGAAAAGCCGGTGCGCGCACTGTTCTCCTGCTGACCTGGTCCCGGCGGGCAGAGCCCGACCAGCAGGCGGATCTGAACTATGCCTATGACTCGATCGCCCGCGAGCTTGGCGCGACGCTCGCGCCGGCAGGACCAGCCTGGCAACGGGCACGTCAGGAAAGCCCTGGCCTCGAGCTGTACGCGAAGGATGGTTCACATCCATCGCCCGTCGGCTCCTATTTGCTGGCCTGTGTCCTGGTGAAGACTCTTTTCCCGGACTCTGATGGCAATCTGCCTTCCCAGATAACTGGACACGCCCTGAGCAATGCGGGCCCGGTTGATTCAACCCGGAACGTAGTGCTGGTGGCTCTCTCCGATAAGGAGGCCAGAAAACTCCAGACCGTGGCAAAATCCGTCGTGGCCGAGATGATTCACAGAGGCGGATACCTCAACGCGCACCAGCCGGAGCGGCCCGAAAGGACGCCGCCGGGTGGTGGACCGCTGAGGGCTGAGCAACTAGCGGGCACCTGGACTGGAGACCTCACGTATTACCCGGTCCGCGCTGTCCTCGACCTGACTCTCCTGTTCGACGGCGACAAGTGCCAAGGCCAAACCGTGGTCAGGCTGCCGGAACGCAAGCAGCAATACGAAACACCAGTAGTTGACTGCGATGTCTCGGAGCAGGATTTGCGCTTCTCCGTCCCTACGCTGCCAGTCCCATTTCTGTTCGACCGCTTCGTGGGACGGCTTGTTGACGACCGGCTAATCGGCACCGTCGAGAGACGCGGCCGAGAGATGACAAACAGCATGTCAGGTGTGTGGAACCTTCGCCGTCAAGCGGTGCTTAAAGAAGGCGGCAGATGACACGAACTACCAGGTGAACGTCCAGGTGGCGGCGCGATCGCCCTGAAAGCGAAGCTCGGAGGCCTCGCCGAACCGATATGTTCGTTCGCCGTCCTTTTCGTGTGTAAGTGAAACGTCGATAGCCAGAGTGCGTGGAGCCTTCGGCTGAGCGAGAAGCAGCACGAATTGAATCTGTGGGCCGATGGCAACCTGCCGTTCGCTGTCGCTGCGGATCGCGTAGCCGTAAGCTCGGAACTGCTCGAAGAGTTGGTCGCGTTCCGCCTCGCTGACGGTGAGGGCGAAACCTGTGACGTCCTGCAACAGCCGCCCCGGCAGATATCTCCGACCGATGTGCTTTTCCCGCGTGGTGCCGTCTTCTTCGGGCTTCAGGTCCGGACGGGTCTGCTTCAGGTAGTCCGGGTATACGGACATTACCCAGGTACTGGTGAGGATGCTCCGGTCAATGAGCGACCTGAGGCTGATGAAATCGAACCATGTGATGTCTTGGCCGTTGCGGAATGCTTTATTGGTGGTGATCGCGGCCGCAGCGTACGTTTCGGCAGCCAGACGGTCGCGGATGAGTGGCAGTTGGTTGCGATCGTCGATCCACATGCCCAAGGAGACAAATCCGGCCGGAACATCTCTCGGCCCCTGGGCCCAAAACTCGGGCCGGCCTTCATGAACTCCAGATAGGTGTGTTGGCCGGAGCCGGCCCCGCCCAGAACGAGAGGAACCGGCCGCCTCTTGCTCGGCTCGTGCGAGCGGCAAGCACCGCGCACGCTCGAACCGGTCAAATGCCCGGATCGCGGCTCTGTTCTACCTTGCCAAGTTCCTCGATCTGCCGCTCCATGCTCTCGCCCTCCTCTGCACCCTCTCGCCCGACACCCTGATCGAGGGCATCGAGGATCCCCATCATCCTATGGAGTGGGATCGACACGAGCAGATGATCTTCGGAAAAGCCAGCCAATCTCCTCGCCCCAAAATCGAGGAGTGACAGTCCGATCTCGCCGGTAACCACCGGGTAGGCCACTCCAGTCCTGCATGCCGGACCAGAAAGCTCGGGCTTGATCGAGCCGCCTTCCCAATAGCCCGCGAGGCTCACAAGGTGGTGAACGGAACCGGGTTTCCCGATGAACGCCACGATGTCCGGTAAGACCGCCGCTCGCGAGAGAGGCGAGAAGAAGACGTGACTCGCGATCCCCGCAGGTGGCGGGACAGTCTGCTGGCTGCGATGGATCGCCACCCGGGAGCAGTAGACCTTCTCCTTGTGGACGAGGAAGTGCACCAGCCTTTCTCTCCCTTCTGACGGCAGCCGTCCGAGCCCCAGGCTGACCAACCCCCCGGGGCAGCCACAGGTCTCCGCGGTGATGGTGATGGGTTCGCCTTCCGCGGCTCTCTTCAAGGCCTGGCACACGGAGACTTTCGCCTGAGGAGCCGGGACGCCCGGCGCCAATGCGCCCCCGAAAGTCACAGCGACGGGGTCCATGTCCAGCTTCAATTCTTTTTTCAAGCGGTCAGACCATTTCTGCCAATACATACCTTCCCCCCGCATTGCCGCCCGCTGCCCGACGCGTTGGCCGGTCAGCTCGGAGAAAAACCTGCTTGGCAAGCCAGGAGCGACGCCCCGCATCGACGCAAATCGCCGATTTACCAGGTGGGACAAGACTCCCGTCTTGTCACAGTGGCCCCCGGACCCTGCCTTCCTTTGCGAGTATACACCTGTTCAGTTGGCCGGAGACCTCGCCTTCAGAATCTCCGGATACGGCGTTCTGGGAGACTTGGGCCTGTCACGAAACAAGTGCTCCAGATGAGCACCCGCGGCGGATGTGACGCGGCCTTCAGGCTGCCGGGTCGAGACTCGTCTCGACCCGTGTAGCAGGCCGTCCACAAGAGCCGAGACGAGTCTCGGCTCAGCAGGCTAAGAACCTGCGCCACATCCGGACCGCAATGATCGTCGCAGGCCCAAACTGGCCCTTCAGAACAGCACGCCTACAACAAACTCGGCCTGATTCGGGGCGAAGCGAAGCAAACCGCGCGGACCTGAAATGTTGGCAGTCCACCGAGTATAGCGGAATTCGGGCAGCACACGAACACGACCTGCGCCAAATTCTGTCCCGCATGCAGCCGTCAGTCCGGGATAAAACCGCTTCCTGAGTTCGGACGGCTCGCTAGTGTCGAGCGGGCTTGTGGAACTGGTCCCGGTGACGAGCGAGCCGATTGTCTGTTCGCCGCGCCCACGCACCGGCCCAAGATAGCGGAGCACACCGCCGCCTGCCACGTACGGCCGCACTACCCGGCCAAAGCGGCACTTTGCCATCAGCGGGAAGTCCCACGAGTTGCCCTTCACGTCGATTGCGGAGTCGCGGAAACTGCCGCTGGCAGAATCGAAGAAATGTACAATCCCGACATAACCCATCCGATGATACAGGGCATCGAGTTCGAAGCCGAACGCGTTCGTCAAGCGCCACTCGCCAGAGGCTCCGAAAGTATAGCGCCGGGTCGCGGCGGAGTACTCCGCATCACCATGCAAACTCCCCGTGCGGCCGGTCTCAAAATACTTCGTAATGGGAACACCGAGCTTCACTCCGGCATGCAAGCCCTGACCCAGGCCAGGTACTGCAAACACGAACATCAGCAACGCTTGCGGGTAGGCGCATATGCGGAACTGACGCCAGACAGAATTGAGAGCTTCCATAAGCAGATTGAATCGTTACGATGTCCTGAGAGAATCGACGGACGCCGGCAAGACCTATCATAGCCCGGGCTGGAAGGCATAATGTTACCTCCTGTAGTCCAAAGCGGCAGGGGGTGGATTTGGCCTGTGGGCGGGTCGGGCGGGGCTGGCTGCATCCTGTTTGCAGTCTTGTTCCTGCGCATGCTCTTGTGGGCCATTCGTGGCGAACTTACCGGGCGTCGTGCGGACGTTGAAGCGCGGTGTAAATAGGATTTACACTCGAAATTCACGCTCATGGCTTCAGGTTATCCGTTCCGCCGTCGCGACTTTCTTATCCTCGCCGCATCCGGCGGCGCATTGCGGCGGCGCGCGCTGGTCGAACGGCATGACCCGGTGCTGCACGACCTGGACCCGCGCTCCCCGCTGTCGGTCGGCAACGGTGAGTTCGCCTTTACGGCCGACGTCACGGGCCTGCAATCCCTCGGGCCGGTTTACGACAGCCATGTTCCGCTCTGCACCCAATCGCAGTGGGGCTGGCACGCTTTTCCCTTTCCCGGCGGCCCGTCGCAACTGCGCCTGGAGATGTTTGACACCTACGGACGCCAGGTCGGTTACGCCACCAGCAGCCAGGGGCAAGAGACGCTCTTCAACTGGCTGCGGGAGAACCCGCATCGCCTGAATCTCGGGCGCATCGCCCTGCTCCTCGACGGCCACCCGGTCGAGCCCGGCGATCTCACACGCATCGAGCAGCGGCTCGATCTGTGGAACGGCATGCTGGAGAGCCGGTTCCGCCTTGCCGACCGGCCCGTCACGGTGCGGACCTGTTGCCATCCCGCCAGGGATGCCGTGGCAGTTTCCATCGAGTCGCCGCTGCTTTCCTCCGGGCGGTTATCCGTGGCCTTCACGTTCCCGTACGGCTCGCCCGCGATGAATGCCTCCGACTGGTCGAGCGCCGGGAAACACCGGACCTGGGTGGCCGCGCGGGATTCTCACAGCGTGACTATTCGCCGGCAAGCTCGACGCGGACAGTTACTGGGTTCGGTTGCACTGGACCGGCCAGGCGCAGGCCGAACCGCGCGGTGAGCATCGTATTGTGCTGGCGGGCGCGCATCTGGAGTTTACCTGCGAGTTCGCGCCGCGCGACTTCGACTCCTCACCCCTGGCTCCGGCAGCCGCGCGGCAGGCGAGCGGCGCACACTGGAACGCGTTCTGGTCCGGCGGCGGCGCCATCGATCTGTCTTCCAGTACGGACCCGCGCGCGCACGAACTGGAGCGCCGCATCGTGCTGTCGCAGTACCTGACCGCCATTCAGTGCGCGGGCTCGGCCCCGCCGCAGGAGACCGGCCTCACCTGCAACAGTTGGTATGGCAAGTTCCATCTGGAGATGCACTGGTGGCACGCGGCGCATTTCGTGCTCTGGGGGCGCGCGCCGCTGCTGGAGCGCAGCCTGGGTTGGTACTCGTCCATCCTGCCCGTGGCCCGCGAGAAGGCCCGCAGGCAGGGGTACTCTGGAGCACGCTGGCCTAAGATGACCTCGCTCGATGGCCGCGACAGTCCCTCCAGCGTCGGCGAACTGCTGATCTGGCAGCAGCCTCATCCGATTGCCTTGGCCGAACTCTGCCATCGCGCCCATCCCTCCCGCGAGACGCTGGAGCGCTACCGCGACATGGTGATGGAATCGGCCGAGTTCATGGCGAGTTTCGCCGTGCTCCGGAACGGCCGCTATGTGCTCGGCCCGCCGCTGATCCCCGCCCAGGAAAATCATCCGCCGCGCGAGACCTGGAATCCGACCTTCGAGCTGGCCTACTGGCGCGAGGCGCTGGGCATCGCGCAGCGCTGGAGAGAGCGCCTCGGACTGGCGCCCCAGCGCAGGTGGGAAGAAGTCCGCGCGAAGCTCTCATCCTTGCCGGTGCAGGACGGCGTCTACCTGGCGCACGAGAACTGTCCCCAGACTTACACCGCGCGGAACCGCGATCATCCCTCCATGCTGGCGGCTTACGGCATGCTGAAGGGCGAGGGCGTGGACCGGGAGACCATGCGCCGCACGCTGCATAAGGTCCTGGAGTGCTGGCGTTGGGCGGACACCTGGGGCTGGGACTTCCCCATGACGGCGATGACCGCGGCCCGTCTCGGCGAGCCCGAGACCGCGGTGCAGGCCCTGTTCATCGATTCGCCCAAGAATACCTGGCTTCCCAACGGCCACAACTGGCAGCGCCCCGGCCTGCCGCTGTACCTGCCCGGCAACGGCGCCCTCCTGACAGCCGTAGCCGTCATGGCCGCCTGGAACGGCTTTCCCAAGACTGCCTGGAAGGCGCGATGGGAGGGCCTCCAGCCGCTGCCATGATTTTCTCGCCCCCAGCCGCTGCCCTGGCATCGGTGATTCTGGCCCGCGAGCTGCCGCGGCTTTTTTTCGCAGCTTCTCAGTGCGCCCGATGGGTGCCGGCCATTCGTGAGAAATCGACCCGCAGCAGGAGGTCTGTGTCCGGGCAGTGCATTTCCAGGTACATCGCCTCGGCGCTGACGTGCCGGAAGATCTGCGTGCAGTTGACGTCCTGCCATTCGAGGGCGAGGGTGCGATCATCACGCAGCACCCCCGTCGCCTGCAAGAAGGTGCCGGAGCTCTCGAACCAATAGAAGCGGTACTGTCCGGCCTTCGCGTCCCAGGCGAAGAGGGCATGCGCCTCTCCGATCATCTCCCCCGTGTCCTTCTGCCGCATCTGGTAGTCGAAGGTGAGGTAGGTGGCATCGAACAGATACCGCAGCGATCCGCTTCCGCAGATCGTCCTCGTCGTGCAGCCGTGCTGAGTCACCGTGTAATCCAGTTCCCACTCACCGACCATGAAGCTCAACGCGCGCATCGGCGCGCCCGTTTCCGTTGACATGGTGCGCTCCTTTCGGTTGCTGGCGCCGGAGATCGGCTCCAAGTAAAGCACATTTTGAACCTGGAGGAAAAAGGATCGGGGTATGTCCCTCCCCACCGGCCAAATCCCGCCTCGGATCAGGAGTATACTGGTGCTGCCCAAGTTGGAAGTCTAGCGCACAGGAGGAGTTCAACCCATGGCTAAGAAAACCGCTCTGATCACCGCGTTCCTGACGATCATTTGCCTTGGCGGCCTCGCCGCAGCCCAACCGCAGCCCGTCCCACTCAGTGCCGTGCCGCTCAAGGGCGGCGTGTACTGGCTCAAGGGCGGAAGCGGCGCCAATACCGGGTTTGTCATCGGCAAGAAAGAGGTCCTCGTCATCGATGCCAAAATGACCGAAGAATCGGCTAAAGCCATGCTGGCCGAGATCGCCAAGCTCACCCCGAATCCCGTGAAATACATCGTTCTCACCCACAGCGACGGCGATCACGTCAACGGCCTGTCGGGGTTTCCCACAGGGCTGACCATCGTGGCCCACGCCAACACCAAGAAGGACATGGAGGAGGCCTTCAAGAACCCGAAGATGAGCGCCCTGCTGCCGTATCTTCCCACCGAGACCGTGGCCGCCGACCGGACGCTCAACATCGCCGGTGTCCGCCTGAACCTGCTGTACTTCGGCCCGGCGCACACCAGCGGCGATCTGGTGGTCCACTTCCCGGACCAGAAAATCGCCTTTGTGGGCGACCTGGCGTTCATCGGCCGCGACCCGCTCATCCACCGCCAGAAGGGCGGCGCCTCGTTCGGCCTAGTCCAGAACCTTCGCAAGATCCTCGAGCTGGACGCCGACACTTTCATTTCCGGCCACAGCGACGCGCTGACGAAGGCCGATATCCGGGGCCTGCTGGCCTCCATCGAGGAGAAGCAAGCCAAGGTCAAGGCCCTGCTCCAGCAAGGCAAATCGCTGGAGGAAATCAAAGCCGCCTTCGGCCTCGCCGAGGCGCCCGCTCAGCCCGCCCGCCGCTTCTCCAGCCTGGTCGAGATCATCTACCAGGAGCTGACCGAGAAGAAGTAGAGCGAGCTCTTCCGCACACCGCCAAGCCCGGGGAGGCCGGCTTCGATCCGTCGGGCGTCCACTATTCGGGCATCTGCCAACGAGATAACCGATGGGTGGCGGATGAATGGATGCACAACCTTCTGCAAGACGAGAGTCCGATCGCAGCGGGATCGGAGCGGAGTGACATTGACGATCACGCGCTGTCGGCTGCCATCAGGCTCTCGAGCTCCTCGGTCCTTTCTTTTCAAGCAGTCCCAGGCGGCCTACAAGTTTCACCATCCAGCCATCGGGGTTCTCAACAACTGACCAGACAACAAGCACGCGGCGCAGCCTGGTAGCGCAGCCGCCTTGGGCGCAGGGGGTCGCCAGTTCGAATCGGCCCGCCCCGACCAATCTTTGAACCCCGCGAAAACGCGCTGTAGTTAATCTTGCAGCGGTTGGTTTCCTCAAGATTCAGCAACCGGTCTGATCGCGAGCTGCTTTGAGCAGCAGTCGCGGGAGAGGCTTAATCCGTCGGACCGTCAACCAGCAGGTCGGCAGTTCGAATCCAACTTGCGGAGCCACCGCCACGGGGGATGGATGGCACGAGGCGAGTCGCGAACACTCGCAAGTCATCACGTCGTCTACGAGTACGCGAACCTCTTGTCGTGCGGGGAACTGCTGACCCGGCCGCAAAGTCCGCCCCCGCCTCTCAATACGCACGTCCAGGACGGGTTCCTTCTGGGCTGTCGAAAGATGGCCGACTTCTTCCTGAAGCCGCCGCAGCGGAATAGTGTGAGCGCTTCCGACTACCTTTCGGATCCGAACACGGAATTCCACCTGCCGGTCTGGAGGAAGTGGAAGAAGGCGGTGAACAGCCAACTTGCCCGCATCAGCTATGCCCGAGTCAAATCTCCTCAGCCGTGGGACGGGACCACGAATGGGCCCTTGCTTGACGAGTTTCGGCAAGCCTGGAGACTCCTCCTATCCAAGCTGGAGGCGGGCTATAGGCAGGAGTTCGACAAGCAGATAACCGAGCGCAGGAGGTCGCCCGGCTTCCGCGACCTGGACTTGACCTGAACGCTCGGTCGACGTCGCCGGTCAGCTCGATCCTGTTGCAAAACCTCGGTAGATATGCGAAACTACCGAGGGATAGCAACATGGCCGAGCAGTCGGGCACCAAACGGGCTCTCAGAATCGTCGCCCGGCGGCGGATCGTGCGGCCGCGGGACCTGGAGGCCCAGGGGATTCCGCGGGAGTACCTCCTCCGCCTCTACCGGAGGGGTCTGCTGAACCGGACCAGCCGAGGTCTCTATGTACTGGCTGAGGTACCGGTCACGGAGAACCACGGTCTCGCGGTTGCCGCCAAACAAATGCCGAATGGAGTGATCTGCCTCCTCTCAGCTCTCCGCTTTCACGGGCTGACGACCCAGGAGCCGCACGAGGTTTGGATCGCTGTGGACAACAAGGCCAGCCAGCGGAGGGTGTCCTGGCCGACGCTGAGGATCGTTCGGTTCTCGGGTCCGGCGCTGACGGAAGGGATCGAGCGGCACCTCATCGAGGGTGTGCGCGTTCGAGTGTTCGGGGCCGCGAAGACCGTGGCGGATTGCTTTAAGTACCGGAACAAGATCGGCGTGGATGTGGCCATCGAGGCCCTGAAGGACGCCCTGCGACGGAACAAGGCGACGGTCGATGAGATCCACAGTTTCGCCAAGGTTTGCCGGGTTGCCAGGGTGATTCGCCCTTACCTGGAGGCGGTCGCCTGATGCGGAAGGAGGTTCGAAACGTGGCCGCCTCCCATCGGGCGAAACTGCTTGACTTGGCTCGCGAGCGAAAAGAGGATTTCCAGTTTGTGCTCGGCCGGTGGGCCGTCGAGCGTTTTCTCTACCGCCTCAGCATCTCGGAGCACAAGGACAGATTCATCCTGAAGGGGGCATTGCTCTTCATCGCATGGGCGGGCAAGTTGCACCGGCCCACGAGGGACCTGGACCTTCTCGGGTGGGGCAAGCCTGACGTGCAGGAGGTGACGGCGACGATTCGGGCAGTCTCCGCGGTAGAGTGCCATGACGGCCTGCGGTTCGATCTGCCCGGTATCCAGGGGGAGCGGATCAAAAAGGATGCCGAGTACGAGGCCGTGCGGGTGTGGGTACCTGCCATCCTGGACCGAGCGAGGGTGCGGCTGCAAATCGACGTGGGCTTCGGCGACGTTGTGGATCCGGAACCTCAGGAGATAGCCTTCCCGGTGTTGCTGCCGCTGGAGGCTCCGAGGCTTCGCGCGTACCCGCCAGAGGCGATGGTCGCAGAGAAGCTCCACGCGATGGTCCTCCTGGGTATCGCGAACAGCAGGATGAAGGACTTTTTCGACATCTGGACACTGGCGTCGTCGTACCAGTTCCGATTGCCCGTGCTTGCCAGGTCCATTCGGCGCACGTTCGAAAGAAGGAACAGGCTGCTCCCGGTGGGCGCGCCACTCGCGTTGACCAAGGAGTTCCTTGAAGACGCGACGAAGCAGACTCAGTGGAAGGCATTCGCACGGCGGCTCGATCTGCCGGAGGGCAGCCCGTCGCTGAAGGACATCGGCGAGTTGCTGTGCCAATTCCTGCTCCCGGCCCTCGGAGCCGCGGCGTTGGCGGAGGCGCCAAGCCGCATCTGGAATCCCCCCGGACCATGGTGCGACGAGGCCAACCCTTCCACGCAGGGGTTTGAGTAGCGTTTGGTCGCCCAAGCGTAACGTCTCTGTCAGTTTCCGGGTTTCGACATCGCCCGGCGCCGCTCGCAGTTTGCCGAAGCCCTTCCCCCTCAATCGCTTTGCCCGTGTCTCGGCCCCGTCGAACACGGCTCAAACATTACGTTGTTGCACTTGAGGAGCCACCGTTCCAAACACGAAATTTCCAGAGCCATTCTTGTTGACAGGAGCGCCTTTCTGCGGCGCGCATATCCCAGACATTCGCGAGTGCTTGGCGCTCGCGTTTTCTCCGTTTTGAGGTGCGCTATCTTGGGGTGCGAGCTGAACCCCCAGGGTTGAGGCCGAACCCCAAGATTACACCTGCGAATTCTCCGTTTTCTTTGGTTGACAGGCTCGTTTTGTTGACAGGTGGGATCAGAGCGTAGCACAAGCCAGCGGAATTTCGAACTCAAGTCTCGCGTCACGCCGGAGGTGGAATCAGGAACGCGGTGCCAGTTAGCTTGAGCTGCCTGTCTCGAGGTTCTTTCATCGTTAACTCGGGAGCCGTTGGGTCTGCCCCCGGGTTTGGCTTTGAGCCAGGTCTTCCTTCACCTCGGCGAGATGCAATCGCATCGCCTCGCGTGCGGCATCGGCCTCGCGCGCCAGGATGTGCTCGAAGATTTCCTCGTGCTGCCTGGTTCGTAGCTTCACCACTTCCGGGCCGGAAAAGCTCTTTTTACGGCTCTCGCGCAACAACTCCGCTAAGGGCTCCAGAAGTACCAATACGACTGGATTCTGCGTGGCACGGGCGATCTCTGCGTGAAACTCTACGTCGGCATCTACGTACCCCTCAGGCGCATCGGGTTTCTGCCGCATTACGTCGAGCCAGCGGCGCATCGCCTCAAGGTTGGCCTCGGTCCGGCGCTCGGCAGCCAGAGCAGCGATCCCGACTTCGAGCACCTGCCGGATCTCGAGCAGGTCCTGCATGACGTCGGCTCGGCGGCGCAGCAGCAGCTTGAGGCTCTCGCCCAGGTGGCTGGTCTGCGGCTCCTGGACCATCGTTCCGCGGCCGTGGTCGATACGCACTAAGCCACGGCTTTCCAATGACTTAACGGCCTCGCGGATCACTGTCCGGCTGACCCCCATGCTCTCGCACAGTTCTCGCTCCGTGGGCAGAAGCGATTTCGTGGGGTATTCGCCCGAGATGATCCGTTCCGAAAGGACTTCCGCAATCTCCCGATGGAGCGGCAAGCGGGGTTTCACCATAGACTCCTTGTTCGTACCTGAGGAGGTACAGATCCGAACTGGTATGATATCATACCCCATGATGGTCAGTACAAGTCTCGTTCTGAGGCTCTATGGGCAAAGGAGAAGCAATATGAAACGCTCGGGAATCGCTCTTTTCATTCTCGTTTCACTGGCATCGGTCATCGCCCAGGCGCAGAACCCTACCGCTACCCTGGTAGGAACGGTGCAGGACCCCAGCGGCGGGGTGATCCCGGGCGCGACGGTCGTAGCACGGAACGTCGCTACCAATCTGCGGTGGACCGGTGTTTCAGGCAACGCTGGTGAGTTCACGATCCCGAACCTGCCGCCCGGCCAATACACGGTGACCGCGGAGAAAGAAGGTTTTCGCAAGCTGGAGGAGACCGGGCTCGAGCTCCAGATCGATCAGACCGCTAGGCTCGTCCTCACCCTCCAGGTCGGGGCTTTGAACCAAACCGTCGAGGTCCAGGCCGAGGTTCCAGTGCTCAATAGCGCAAACGCCGCCGCCGGTGACGTGATCGTGAGCCGTGAGATGACCGAACTCCCACTTGACGCGCGCGATTATACCGACCTTGCGTTTCTGGTGCCGGGCGTCACGCCCTCGGCCCAGGGCAGCAATAGTGGCAATATGAACATCAACGGGGCGCGACCGGACAACACCAATTACCTGATTGACGGCTTTAGCAACCAGAACCCGCGGGCTGGCGGCGCACTCGCCAAGCCCTCGCTCGACGCCATGCAGGAGTTCAAAATGCAGACTTCCACGTTCTCGGCCGAGTACGGGCGGCTGGGCGGCGGCGTGATGAACATGGCGCTGAAAACCGGCACCAACCAGGTGCACGGCTCGCTGTTCGAATTCCTGCGCAACGACAAGTTCGACGCGCGCAACTTCTTCGACACCGGAAAATCCAAGCTGCGGCGCAACCAGTTTGGCGCGACGCTGACCGGGCCCGTCTACCTGCCGAAGCTGTACAATGGCCGCGACTGGACCTTCTTCCTGTTGAGTTGGGAAAGCTATCGCGAGATCAACGGCGACAACCGGCTGGGAGTCATTCCCACGGAACTGGAACACAACGGCGATTTTTCGCAGACTCGCAACGCCCAGGGCAAAGTGGCGACCATCACAGACCCGTTCGCGAACAACGCGCCGTTTGCGGGCAACAGCATTCCGGCTCTCCGCTGGCATCCGGTAGCCACCAAGCTGATGCCCTGGTACCCGCTGCCCAACCGGCCGGGCCAGATCAACAATTTCGCCGTCAATGCGAACAGCACCAGCGACTGGAACAGCCTGCTGGTCAAAGTGGACCATCGAGTGAAGGAGAAAGGAACGATCTCCGGGCGCATCATCCGGCGCAACTCCACCTCGATCAATCCGTTCTCCGGCAGCGACCTGGGCACGTTCCCGGATATCACCTATGCCACCCCCTTCATGGGCGGCCTCAGCTACATGCATATGTTCACACCCTCGGTGATCAACGAGACGCGCGCCACCGTGAATCTCGCGGGAAACCTGGAAATCAGCACGCACCAGTACCACGACTGGAACAAGGAACTCGGCATTACCGGCGCGACAGCGAACCCCAAAATGGTCGGGTTCCCGAAGTTCAACCTCGTTGGTACCGGCGGTCTCGGAAACATGCAGCTTGCCGACAACGGGTCGGCGCCGATGAACCCGGGGATCCATACCTATGAATTGGCGGACACCTTAACCTGGGTCAAGGGAAAGCATCTGATGAAGTTCGGCTGGTCGTACTTCCGTTTTCAGTTCTTCATGCCGACAAACGGGCAACTGAACGGCCAGTACAATTTCCGGGGCAACTTCACAGGCAACAGCATTGCCGATTTCATCTTGGGGCTTCCCGGCGATACGACGCGCCGCCTCGGCGACATCAAGAGCTACATGTTCAACAGTACTTACGGCGCGTTCGTTCAGGACGACTACAAGCTGAGCAGCCGCCTGACGCTGAACCTGGGCCTGCGCTACGAGCTGATGCCTCCGCAGTACGAGAAGTACGGGCAGTACGCCAACTTCATTCCGGCGCTGGGGAAGCTGATCATCGCCAGCGACCGCACGGTTCCCAACCTGCCGCAGATGATCGACTCGAACGGGCTCACCGGCAAGGTGGCGCTGGCGAAGGATTACGGCCTGTCGCGCTCACTGGCCTACACCAACTACAAGGATTTCGCGCCGCGCTTCGGCCTGGCATACCGGATGCGCAACAGGATGGTGGTGCGCAGCGGCTATGGGGTCTATTATGGCCAGTCGATGACCAACACCTTGCGGCGCGACCTGAGCAACGTCTTCCCCTTCACGCTAAGCCAGACGTTCAACAGTGTCAAGAGCAATCCCAGCCTGCTCACCATGTCGAATCCCTTCCCGGACACGCTGGCGAAGAACGGCGGGACGACGGATGCCACCGGCTACAACTGGAAGGCGCGCCCGCAGTACATCCAACAATGGAACCTGACGATGGAACGGGAACTGGCCCACGGAATCGCGCTGGAGATGTCCTATGTCGGTTCCAAGGGCACCCACCTCGGATTCCGTTACGATTTGAATCAGCCGTTCTACGTTCCTGAACTGAAACTGCCTGATGGCAGCTACCCGCGGCCCTACACGCAGTTTCAGGGCATTACCTACTACGACTTCGCTGGGGACTCTTCCTACAACGCCGGGATCGTCACGGTGCGCAAGCGCCTCAGCCGCGGCGCGTTCTTCCGCGCCAGCTACACCTTCGCCAAGTCCCTGGACAACTCTTCGCAGTTTGCCGATAACACCAACGGCGGTATCCCGGGGGTGCAGAACTCGCGCAACTTCTCGATGGATCGCGGCCGCTCAGACTGGGATCGGCGCCATGCGTTCGCGATGAGTTTCGTCACCGACCTGCCATACCGGCGAATGTTTCTGCCCGAAACGACCGCCAAGGCGCTGCTGCGCGGCTGGCAACTGTCCGGGAGCGGCACCATGTACAGCGGACAGCCATTCACGCCGCGGGTCCAGAATGCCAGTTTGAACCTGGGCGACGCCAACCGCCCGGACCGCATCGCCTCCGGCCAGCTTCCCGACCCGGGACCTGACGCCTGGTTCGACCTGAGCGCCTTTCCGCCGGTGCCGCGCGGCTCGTACCGCTTCGGCAATGCCGGGCGCAACATCCTGGATGGCCCTGGGCAGATCAACCTGAATCTGGCGGTGGTGAGGAATTTCCGTGTGCGGGAGCGCGGCAACCTTCAGTTCCGCTGGGAGGCCTTCAACGCTACGAACCACACCAACTTCCGCCTCCCGGTCAATAACCTCAGTTTGCCCAACGCGGGCACCATCACCGGTGCCAACAGCTCGCGCAGTATGCAGTTCGGGCTGAGATGCCAGTTCTGAGAAGTTGCAGACGGGTCTTCGCGCCGGAAGGATTCCGCGTGCTCTGTTCACCGGCTTGTCGATGCGGGCAGTCGGATGGATGTTGCCAAACTCGCTCGGGTCTAAGAGGGTCGGCAACACCTGGGTCTCCTCGCCGCCTGCCACAGGAACTCTCCACAGACCTGGGCTGTTGCGCCTGTTGGAATGGTAAAGGAGTGTGCCGTCGGTTGACTGGCTACTTTAGCTTATATAACCAGCAGGTATATAGGCATGACAATCCGATAGTAAGAGACCTTAGAGAGCTGAAAAAAGAACTGAAAGAGATTAAAAAAATGCTGAAGGATAAGAAATGAAGGTAGTCTATACTTTTGTTTGCGGTGACTTGTTTCACATCGGGCATCTCAGGGCAATACAGGATGCCAGGGCGATGGGTGATTACCTGATAGTAGGGGTAATGACAGACGAGGCGATGATGTCTTACAAGCGGAAGCCCGTAATGACCTTTGATGAGAGGTTGGAGATAATCCAGAATATCAAGGGTGTAGATGAGGTGGTGCCGCAATGCCACAGAGACCCTACGGAGACCATAAAGCTTTTGAAAATGCAACCCGACATACTTTGTCATGGGGATGATTGGGGAGAGGACTTTGCCGGAGCAGAATACATGAGGAGTATCGGAAAGGAGGCAAGAACATTCAAATATCATAGCAATGTGAGGTCAACAACGGATATTATAAAAGAAATAAAAAGGAGAAAAGACATACCATGACAAAAACCTTTTGGAATCTATGGACTTCATACGCAACTATTTACTTTGGTAGGGTCGACCTATCAATAATAATCCCTATTCTGCTAGCAACATACAGTGATTTATCTTTGTATAATGTTGGTGCTGTTGCCAGTGGATTCTTGGCTGCCTATGCGTTGGGTCAGTTTATTCACGGACAGCTATCAGAGAGATTCAACCCATTTATATATATCTCAATTGGCTTAATCGGCTCTGGTATCATGAATCTATTTTTAGGAGCCTTCGGTGCATTCTTTTGGTGTCTGATGATAGGCAAAGTTCTTGACGGTGGTTTTCAATCAATGGGCTGGTCTTCAATAGTTAGGGCAAACTCAGAAACAAGCGATAACCCTGAAAGAAGCTCCGTAATCCTCGGAACTGCCTACCAATTCGGTAATTCTGCTTGTTGGCTGATATGTGCGTTTGTTGTTGGCTGGCTAGGTTGGAGAGCTGGGTTCTATACTGCTGCTGGCTTTATGATTACCAGAGGGATAGCTCTTTACTTTACCAGAAGGAATATTGTTGTTGTCCACAAGCAAGCCACGGAGCGAATAAAACTGTGCCTTAGTAAGACCATTGTTCTTAGCAGTGTTGCTTATGGGTTCTTGAATATGGCAAGGTACGGCATAATCACATGGATTCCAACATACCTATTCAGAGAATTTGGTATGCCGATAAGCAAAGTAGGACTTACTATATTCATGATACCGATTGCAGGTATTATAGGCACTCTGCTATTCGGCAAGTTCGGTAAGCGTAAGGAGCTTGTGTCAATAGGATATCTCTTACTGCTTGGTGGTGCCTTATCTATCATACCAGAAACAAGAGGCATCATTACTGCTGTTACCTTATTCGCTACAGGTCTATTTATGTATGCCCCTCATACTTTCCTAGTATCAACACTGCCTAGCAGGTTCTTGGATAAGAAGATTGTTGCCGCCTCAACAGGCTTTATAGATGGTGTCGGCTACATCGGTGCAACCGTAGTGGGATTTATCGTGCCTCTGATTGTTGACAAGACAGGCAATTGGAGCAATGTGTTTTACTTCCTAACCGCAGCAACTCTGGTTGTCATTCTCCTGATGGGGATAATCTATATGAGCATGAAGGCAAAGAAAGGAGACGATTATGCAAAGCTCAATTGCCAAAATCCGCAATAAATACACTGTAAGCAAGTCCACGGTTGACAAAGACAGTCCTATCTTGTATTACCTACTGAGGCCATTGTCTTATTATCTTACAGTGCCATGTTTGAAGCTAGGACTTAGTGCCAACCAAGTTACATTCGTGGGTATATTGCTCGGTGTAGCCGGTTGGATACTGTTGGGCATGGGGAGCTATTTGCCTATGCTAATCGGGGTAATATTGATAATACTATATGATATCTGCGATGTGGTAGATGGCAACATAGCCCGGTACAAGGGTACATCAAGTGCTTATGGTGCCTATCTTGATGATGTTGTTAGTGGCGCAATCATAATGGATTTAGTGCCTTTTGCAGTAGGTATAGGTACAGGGCAGATATTTCTCGGCTCAATATGTACCATAGCCATGCTAGCTAGGTCGGTGATCACGGAGGGCTATAGTGCCAAGTTCCAAGCGAAGGCAAGAGGTTTTTACAGAGGCAAAGAAGGCTGGAGTTTGTGGACTCTAATATACAAAGTAGGGATTGCCGTGAGTAGGTCAATGATATGGCTATTGCTGATAGGTGCTGTATTTGACATGGTGATTTGGGTGCTTGCATTCTGGACATTATTGTCAATCTGTGAGTTTGTTGCGGCAACCGGCTGGACATTGATAAAGTCAAGGAGCATCGGGAACTAAAGGCATGAAAAGCAATATATCTAAATGGCCTTTGCTTTTGATAGTGTTCGGGTTTATTCTTTGTCTTATTTCCTGTATTCCCGCTAATACTTCGCCAAAAGCAAGAGAAGACTATGAGGATGAGGTCGGGGGGATAGCAATATACGAGGGCTACCTCTATGTGCTAAGTAACCGATATTTTCCTGATAGAACTGGCAAGGCTCATATTACTAAAATAGACTATGTTAAGCGAAAAGTAGTAGACCGAATTGGCTTGCCATATCTTGCTGAGGATATTGCAATCGATGATGGCATTCTATATGTTGCATATTGGGATAGGCCAGCCAAGATTGGCAGGATAGACTTGAGCACATTCAATGCTAATGGACTATACTACTTGCCTCATAACAAATCATCAGCCTGCAATTTATATGTGCTAGATAAATATATCTATGTTTCAGGCAGTGCATCTATCAGCAGAGTGAATAAAAATACATGGGTTGAAGATGGCTTCTTGGATTTAGGCAAAGGGACTGGCCTATGGGAAATGGTGGATACCGATGGCACTTATCTTTATGCTGTATGCCTCCAGGGTCGGGTAGCGAAAATACGGATTAGTGACTTTAGCCTTATATCTAATGTTGTGCTTTCATTGAAAGACGCTCAAGGCATCATATATCACAACGGCTACATTTACACAATACACCGGTATATTCCAGGTAAGATGCTGAAACTAGATGCCTCAACATTATCAGAAATAGGTTCAATAACATTCTCCGAAGGCAACGATAACCCGAAGTCTGGTTATGCGCATATAGGCTCAATTTGCTATGCCATATGCTGCACCAATCCTGCAAGGATAGTCGAAGTCAATTTGGATTCCTTCACTGAAGTCGTTTGGTGCTATGCTGGAAAAGATACAGGTAGGGAAGCAATAGAAGTGTCCGATGACAGTCTATTCATTGCCACAGATACCACTTCACACATCAGTATCTTTAAAATACCATACCCTGTAGAGATTAACAAAGAAAATGCAGTATGCAAAGAGGTTTTGAGTTGGAGAATAGAATGAAAAAGGCTCTAATTACTGGAATTACTGGACAAATGGGTTCGTATCTCACAGAACTGTTGCTTGCAAAAGGGTACACAGTCTATGGGATTATCAGGCGAAGCAGCACTTTTGGCGATGAAAGGCTACGGCATCTATATCCTTCGGAACTTGAGCCACTTGGCCCGGGAGCAGGGCTTTATGCACTTTACGGAGATTTGTCAGACGGCACACGCTTGGCTGAACTTATCTATGACATTAAGCCTGATGAGATTTACAATCTAGGTGCGCAATCTGATGTCCGGGTAAGTTATGATGAGCCGATTTATACTAGCGACATTGTGGCATTAGGAGCTGCGAGGGTTTTGGAGGCCATCAGGAAAGGTGGGTTGAGGTGCAAGTATTACCAAGCCTCCAGTTCGGAGTGCTTCGGCTCTAGCCCACCGCCACAGAATGAGGAGACACCATTCAAACCGATTAGTCCATACGCTGTGAGCAAGTGTTTTGCCTTCAACATGACAGTCAACTACCGAAAAGCCTACAATATGTTTGCAGCCAACGGGATACTGTTCAACACGGAATCGCCACGCAGGTTTGCCGCCGGTGTAACCCGCAAGATAACAAAAGCGATAGCCAATATCAAAAAGGGGACTCAATCCGTATTATATCTTGGCAATCTCGACTCGAAGCGTGACTGGTCTTTTGCCGGTGACATGGTTGAGGCAATTTGGCTGATTATGCAGCATGAAAGGCCAGATGATTTTTGTGTTGGTAGCGGAGAGAGCCATTCCGTCAAAGAGTTTCTTGATGAAGCCTTTGGATATGCTGGGCTTGACTGGCATCAGTATGTCAAGCAGCACCAGAGGTATTTCAGACCACTAGACCCCGAAGATTTAAGAGCAGATTGCAGTAAGGCTAAAAGGGTACTTGGGTGGGAGCCGAAAGTAACATTCAAAGAGTTGGTGCGTATGATGGTTAATGCTGATTTAGAGGAGTGATGGAGTATGGAAACCAATGTGATTTATTGTGGCAACAACCTAGAGGTATTGCAAACATTTCCTGAGGAGTCAGTGGATTTGATTTATGCAGACCCACCGTTTTTCAGTGGGCGAAATTATGAAGTCATTTGGAAAGATGGAGCAGAAATTAGACAATTTGAAGATAGGTGGAAGGGTAGTATTGATTGGTATGTTGAATGGATGGCTCTTCGGTTGCAACAATGCCATAGGGTGTTGAAAGATATGGGTTCTATGTACCTTCACTGCGATTGGCATGCAAATGCTCACTTAAGGATTGCAATGGATAAGATATTTGGATTGGCGAATATTCGCAACGAAATAATATGGTGCTACACCTTTGGTGCAACAGGGCAAAGACAATTTTCTAAAAGCATGATACTATTTATTGGTATTCTAAAAGTAATACAAAGTGGACATTTAACCATGAAGTGATGCTAAGGGATGCCACTTCACATTGGGCTGAAGGGAAAAGGATTACTCTCCAAGATTGGTGGGATATACCTTCTATCAACAATCCCTGAACGGGTTGGGTACCCAACTCAAAAACCAGAAGCTTTACTCAAACGTATTATTGAAGCATCAAGCAACAAAAGTGATATAGTCCTAGACCCTTCTGTGGCTGTGGCACAACAATAGCAGTGGCACAACAATTGCAAAGGCAGTGGATAGGTATTGATGTTTCGCCTACAGCTTGCAGGGTCATGCGAGCAAAGATTAGCAGAGCGTGGCTATCCTAGTGCTAAAATAATCGGTATGCCAACAACGGTAGAAGAGTTGAGGAATCTTGAGCACTTTGAGTTTCAAAATTGGGTTGTGAATAAAATATATGGAGTTCATAACAACAAAAAAACAGGGGATAAGGGTATAGACGGTTGGACATTGGAGGTATTGAATAATGTGCGTGAGCCGATACAGGTGAAACAAGCAGATGATGTAGGTAGAAATATTATTGATAACTTTTATGCCGCTATGTTACGAGTTAAAAAAACAAAGGGATATATTTATGCCTTCTCATTTGGCAAGGGTGCGTATAGAAGAGACGGCTAGGTTAAGGACAGAAGATAATATTGATATACAGTTGATTGAGGTATCGACATTACTTTAAGGAGTTGAATGAGAACAGCAGGCGTGAATCTGCCAGATGTTTATATAGTCCCGTTGCCTCATTTTGAGGATGAACGGGGTAGTAATATCAATGTCTGGACAAAGAATAGCCATTTGCCTTTTGTTGCTGAATGCAATGTGGTTTATTCTTATAGGAAAGGGATATTGCGTGGCATACACTACGACCCGATAAGGTGGAAGGCATATACTTGTCTTGAGGGGTGCCGTGTTTCATGTGGTTGTCGATATAGAGACTGGCAGGTGGTTTGGTGTTGAGATGAGCCATAGTGATAGGATAATGATAGTGAAGCATCCGAGGTATGGCAATAGCTATCAAGTCTTAGAGAATGACACCATGTGCCTATATCTGACTAATGTAGAATATAATCCTGTACATGAGAAGATTTACAGATGGGATGAGCCTCATTTCGGGATTTCGTGGCCTATAATGCCACCGATTTTATCAAAGAAGGATAGTGAGGCTAAGTTATTATGAACACTTCCTTTATGGGTAAAGCGATTTTAACTAAATTAGCACCTGTTGTAATTGATGGCAAATTTATTCAGGAGGCCACCTCACTTGAAGTTGAAGTTATGGCAATCGTTAAAGGTTATGCAATGGTTCGCAGAAAAGGTGCAATGCCTTTCATATGCAATGTGAAGGATTTGAAGGAGCTAAAGATATGAGAGAACCCAAGATAGTTCTATTGATAACACCGATGCCCTTTGTGCATGACCAGAAGCGCAATGCCCCATTAGGCATAATGTATGTGGCAGCCATGCTGGAGCAAGAAAAGCATGATGTCAGTATAGTTGACCTGAGAGACATGGATATCAAAGAGGCAATCAGGAATGTGCCTGATGCTGATATATACGGATTCAGTGCTACCTCTTAGAGTATCACATTGCCGTTAAGATAGCTGAGGGAGTAAGGAAAAGGCACACCAAAAGCTTGCTAGTGCTAGGCGGATTTCATGCCACAGTCAGCCCACTGGATACTTTGTGTGCAGTATTCAATGTAATCTTAAAAGGTGAAGGTGAGTACGCCATACTTGATATAGTAAAAGATTGGGAATCGCTCATCTCTGCGAGAAAGTTTGTATATAATCCCCAAAGGATTACCAATTTAGAGCTATTGCCTTTCCCTGCACGGCACCTGTTGCCTTTTGATTCTGTATTTCACAAAGGGTTGGTTGACCCCCGGACAGATGACTATGGTACCACACTGACGACGTCGAGGGGTTGTCCGTTCAATTGTAGTTTTTGTCTTCCTGAGAACACAAAGGTTCTAACGGCTGATATGCAATGGTTGCATATTCAGGATATAAAAGTTGGAGATACAGTAGTTGGGATAGATAGTAGGCGAAGGTATGCATCCAGCAGAGTCACTAACACTTTCAAGCGACAAGCAGAAGTATACGCCATTGAAACAGAAGGTGGAACTGTTTTTTCAACTAAAGAACATCCCTGGCTAATGCATAATGGTTGGAAATCTATCCAAGACATAGAAGATAATCTAAAATACAATGCTCGATTTGATTCTACACGAGCTGTATTAAGGAAATTATCCACGCCAGCTATTGCATTGAAACCAAGCGATGATTACAAGAAAGGATATATATTTCTGGTGTAATAGTTGGTGATGGGTATCTACGGCGTAGGGCAGATACCCCTCTAGTAAAGCATGGCTTGCTTAGACTATGTATTGTAGGCGACTATGAAATGCTAGATAGAACATTAGAATATGCTAATGACCTAAATATTCACATGCATGAAAGAAAATTTAATGGAGGCAAATATTACCGTTGTAATAGGTGTGTTGTATGTGAGAGACATTCTGTTTGCGAGACAATTGAAAAAATGATTTATCAGGCAGAAGAGACAAGAGAATACGTGAGAGGTTTTTTAGCTGGTATCTATGATGCTGAAGGAAGTTTCTCTAAATGTAATCTAAGAATTTGCAACAATGATGAGAAAGTTAAGGATAGAATAATAAGATACTTAGAGGTATTCGGTTTCCAATTCACCAGAGAAAGTAAGAGTGTTCGCATAGCAGGTGGGCAACCAGAGCAAATTCGCTTTCTGTCTCTTGTTTGTCCTAATGTTAGGCACAAACGAGAAGCATTGTTCGGGCAACGAGTTTATAATTCATCCGCTATTACTAGTGTTTATCCAGTTGGAGTACGTGATGTCTACAATTTATCGACAACAACAGAGAATTTCGTGGCAGATGGATTTATAACACACAACTGCGGTTCAAGAAAAGTTTGGGGTAGAAAAGTTACATACAATGCGGTTGACCGAGTGGTGGAAGAAATCAAAGACATCATTGACAAGTTCGGGGTAAGGCAGTTTAGATTCTATGATGACACTATCACACTAAACAGAAGAGACTGAAGGAACTAAGTTATAAACTAGCTCCGTTGGGCATTGTATGGCGATGCCATGCTAGGGTAGATGAGCTAGATGAGGAGACGTGCAAGATGCTCATGGAATGTGGTTGTGATGAGGTGGCGATAGGTGTTGAGACAGCCTCGCAGGAAGCTTTAGATTCTTGTGGCAAGCGCATTACGGTTGAGCAAAGCAAGCGGGGCATCAAGACCGCCAAAGAGTGCGGACTAAAAGTAAAGGCATTCTTTATTATAGGATTGCCGAAAGACTTTGGAGATGTCAGCAGAAGGGATATAGAGTTCATAGAAGAGTGCAAGCCTGATGCCGTGAATCTGTCTACGCTATCGCCGTTCCCAGACAGCAAGCTATACGATACGCCAAGAGAAGCATACGGATTGAAGTTCAGGACTGATGACATCAGCAAATACCGGATGTGCTATGGGTTGTGGGGCAATGAAGCAAACGAGGATTTCGCCTTTGAGTATGATGAGATGAGCAACGAGCAATTAAAATACCACAGAAGGGTATTACTGGAATATATACAGAAGAAAGGATTGGATTTAAACCGATGATACCACAGTATGAACCTTATTTTAGTGGAGCCGAAAAACAATACCTAGTCAAGTGTATATGAGTGACGCTGGGTAACTGCTGGCAAAAATGTAGATGCGTTTCAGAAGCAGATAGCGAGGATATGCGGGGTTAAGCACGCCATCGCTTGCTGTAATGGCACTATGGCTATCTTTGTGGCGTTGAAAGCCTGTGGCATAGGCAAGGGTGACAGGGTAGTAGTGCCGGACTTCACACATGTTGGCGGCACGCCGCGTTGCTGGCTGGGGCTAGGCAGCATTTGACATTGAGAGAACCGGTTTATGCCTGACTTTAACATGCTAGAAAAAGTCGGGAGATTCAAAGCTATAATTCCAGTAGGTATGTACGGCAACGCTTTTGATGTAGATGCCCTGCCGGGTATCAAGGCGATTGTGATACATGACGCAGCACAATGCCTGGGTGTAACATACAAAGAATATCCAATACAGCATTATACCGCTATGTCAACGCTATCCTTCTATGGTGATAAAACCATCACACTAGGTGAGGGGGGAATGGTTTTGACTGACGATGGTGAGTTGGCACATCGAGCTAAATTGCAGATACATCATGGCTCGGAGAAGATGGGTACTTATTACCACGAGGCAATCGGTTGGAATTTCAGGCTGACGGATTTGCAGGCAGGTGTGGGGCTTGGGCAATTGCAGGTCTTAAGGGAAATAATAGAACTTAAAATAGCTCATGACTGTATATACAGAGCTTTGCTGAAGGATTGTGCGATATTCCAGAAACGGAGAGATTATTGTTTTCAAGTTCCATATCGGCATGTCATATTTGTAGACCGTGTTGAGGAATTGAGTAAGTATCTAGCCGAGCAAGGCATACAGACTAGGCGTTTATTCTACCCTTTGCATTTGCAACCGTGCTATCAGTTCTTGAATCCAGAGGGTGACTTTGATAATTCTGTATGGGCTTACGAGCATGGCTTGGCATTACCCAGTTCCGCAAAGTTAAGTGACAATGATATAGAATATGTGTGCGACAGGGTAAAGGAATTCTATAGGTGAGATTGTTACAAAAGGATATTATTACTAAAGGTAAGCCACGAGATAATTTACGAATATCATTGTATCCGCTTGGATTTAGTGAAGCTGTGGCTAGGCTATTGGGACGTACTCCTATAAAGGTACACTGCAATTGCTGTGGTTTTATTGGGGAGGACATTAAAAATCCGATAGATTCAATATGCCCTAAGTGCCAACTGGATAAACTACATAAAATGGGATAGGAGTTTTATGAATGAAGATTAGCATAGTCGTGCCCACGCTTAATTCCGAGAAATATCTTAAGCAATGCCTAGACAGCATATTCAGGCAGAGTTATAAGAATGTAGAGGTTATTGTTGTTGACGGCTATTCTAAAGACAAGACGCACCGAATACTCAAGGATTATGAGGCTTTGTATCCAAAGAGATTTTACACGGCATTCAGGAGACCGCAGGGTGAGCCTGATGCTATCAATATTGGGATAGGGATGTCTTGTGGTGACATTGTAGCTTTTATAGACTCAGATGATGTGTACCAGCCGGGAGTCTTTGAGGCTGTGGCGGATTATTTAAAGGCACATGAGGATGTGATGTTAGTCTATGGTAGAGCGGACATTATAGATGGCAAAGGCAGGAAAGCCCGGAATGCTATCACGGCGATAAAAGAGCCATTTCAGGTTCTTAACAAGCAATGGTTGCTGTTACTACTTGACTATATCGTGCAACCTACCGTGTTCATGAGGCGTGAGATTATCAACGATATTGGTGTCTTTCGGACTGACGAGGAGCTTGTTTGTGATTACGAGTATTGGTTGAGGGCTAGTGACAAAGGATACAAGTTTGGCTTTATAGACCGTCATCTGGCAAGTTCTCGTGTGCATCCCGGCACGATGAGTATGAGAAACCAGACAAAAGAGATAAGCGATGCCTTTAGGTGGAAAGTGCGATATGCCATATTGTGTGGTAAACCGTGGCTTGTACCCTTTCAGTGCCTAGAGTATTGTGCTGAGAGATTGATTTATAAGCTGTAAAGTAAAGTAGTGAGGTGAGTAAATGGCTATTTACATTATCATAGCAGTTGCACTTGTCGTGCTTTACTTCTTATATAGAAGATGGCGTGGTAAGAAGCAACGGATAGAGACAACTCCACCAACTCCGGTGGTTATAGTTGGGGATAACCGTAACTAAAAAAGGCGGGTGCGGATCGCCTATTGTCTTTGTTGTTTTCTTGTTGATACTGGCTATAGGGGTCATAGCATGGCTGTTGCTGTCAAAGTAAGCTTAAGGGGGTTAAATATGTTCGGGAAACAATTGGCAGAGAAAAAACAAGTCAGGATAGAGCTATTATTAAGGGAAGGTCTCGGCATCAATGAGATTTGCCGAATCGAGGGAGTATCAAACACACCTGTTAGGAAAATATCCGATAGATTAGGGATTAGACCGGTTCATCACTATAATACGGATGTCAAGAAACAAACTAGACCAGGTGAGAGTTCGAATGTCCAGGCATACAAGGCTGTGTAACCTGTAGGCATATATTCCAGTACGGGTGTCCGATGGCAACTGATTCGCCTTGACTTTCGGTTTTTATGTGCTATAATAGTCTTAAATGACACTTAGGAGGTGTATTTTGAGAAAGTATCTTGGAATCTTCGTAGCTTTGGCACTTGTCTTTGTTGGATTGGCATTTGTGCAGCCAAGTCAAGCAGTTACTTATGAGGATAGTTTACTGCTAGAGAACAAAGACCCAGGTACGTGGGCTGTCATAGCTGATGGCAGGTCTGGTACACTGAATTACAATGTATCAGGTGCCACCTTTGATTTTAGCTTTACAGCCACCGGGCTAGAAGCATCAACGGCTTACAGCCTTATCTACTATGCCAATCCGTGGCCGGTAGCAATCCGGGCAAGTTGATTGGTACAGGTATATCGGATGCTGATGGTAGGCTTAATAGCAGGAACGCCTGACCTCGGCATGAGTCTGCCAACACCGCCAGATTCAAATATGATAGTAGACCATTGTGTTGCCCAGACTTGTATATACCTGCTACGGTGCTAAGATATGGCTAGTGCCGTCGGCATGTTATACGGAGCCAGCGATAATTACGTGGTCGCCAGAGCGATTCTTGTTTGAAACGGATTTAATCAACTATACCGACACCAATTTAGCAGGTGGAATTGGTGTACCACTTACCACCACTATAACAGAGCCGGCATCGATTATCGGGTTAACCATAACACCTGCAAGTATTGAATTCGGCAGTGTCGATGTGGGTCATGCTCGGCGATAATATGATAACATTGACGAATACCGGAAATATGCCGATAAAGGTAACGGCAAGCACATCGGCAGGGTTCTACACCGATTGCTTAAAGCTAACGATGTGACGGCTAACGGTTGGGTATCACCACAATAGCAGTAGGTGGGCATTATAA
>CAVRZY010000008.1:0-13992 GCA_963725415.1 uncultured Acidobacteriota bacterium
AAGGGAGGGCTGTGTGCCCATATCGTCCAGCACTCGCCTCGGACCGTATGAAATCCTCGCCCCGCTCGGCGCGGGTGGCATGGGGGAGGTATATCGCGCCAGGGACCCCAGGCTTGCCCGCGAGGTGGCCATCAAGGTCCTGCGGGCTGACGCGGTCCACGGTGCAGAATGGCGCCGCCGATTCGAGACCGAGGCCCGCGCCGCCAGCAGCCTGAATCATCCGAACATCCTGACGGTCTACGACATCGGTGAGGAAAGCGGTGCTCCCTACCTGGTCACGGAGCTGGTGGACGGCGAATCCCTGCGAACGGCGCTGGGCGGCGGAAGTCTACCAACCCGCAAGCTGCTCGAAGTCGCCGTCCAGATCGCTGACGGTTTGGCGGCGGCCCACCAGGCCGGCATCACGCATCGCGACCTGAAGCCGGAAAACATCATGATCACACGGGACGGCCGCGTCAAGATGCTGGACTTCGGTCTGGCCAAACCCGCGCCCTCTCCGGAGAAGGGCGATGAAACCAAGACTCTTCCCCAGTTGAGAACTGGTCCCGGGGTGATTTTGGGCACGGTTGCCTACATGAGCCCGAGCAGGCCCGGGGCAGACCGGTGGACTTTCGTTCCGACCAGTTTTCGTTTGGCTCCATCCTCTACGAGCTGGCCACCGCCAAGCGGCCTTTTGAGGGGGAAGATACGGTCGCGACTCTTTCGGCCATCGTCAGGGACGAGCCAGTGTCCATCGTCGCACAGAATCCCCAGACCCCCGCTCCCCTGCGCTGGATCATCGATCGCTGTCTGGCGAAGGAAGCCAACGAACGCTACGCTTCCACTGCCGACCTGCACCAGCAACTGCGCGACCTGCGGGACCACCTGGCGGAGGTGGTTTCGAGCGAACGCCTGATCCCACCAGCGGCGGCGCCATCTCACAAGAGGCGTTTCCTTCCCGCGCTGTTGGTTCTGCTGGGACTGCTGGCCGGTTTCATCCTGGCGGCCAACCTGCTGCCGCCGGGGGAGCAGGGCCTTTCTGCCTACCGGTTCACCCCCTTTGCGACGGAGGCTATGGATGAGATCGGACCGGCGTGGTCTCCGGACGGGCAAGCGCTGGCTTACCTCGGCCGGGTGAACGACATCAACCAGATCTTCACGCGGAGTCTCAGCTCCGCCGTACCGGCGCAAATCACGAAGTCATCCGCGTCCTGCTCTTCTCCATTCTGGTCTCCGGACGGGACGCGCATTTACTATCTTTCGCAGGCGGGCCTGTGGTCGGTCGGGGCCACCGGCGGGACGCCGCAGCTTGTTGTGAAGGGCGCTCATGAATGGCCAACGGTTTCGCCGGACGGGAAAACGTTCGCGTTCTTCCGTTACGAGGGACCGCGTGCCGGACTGTGGACCTGTTCCGCCTCGGGCGGAAATCTTCAGGAGTACAAGCAGGCGCCCTTCCCAGAGACTTTCCGATGGGGGCAGGGTCTCCGCTTCTCCCCGGACGGCAGGAAACTCATCGTCGGCCTGGAGGAGCAAATCAGCGGCGAAGCGGGCCTCCAGTTCTGGATCGTTCCCTGTCCTGCCGGAAAACCTCGGCGCCTTCCCGGACGCTTGCCGACTAATATCCGAGAGACCGGCTTCGGTTGGACGCCGGACAACCGGCGCGTCGTCTTCGCTGCCGAACTGGAGGAAGGATCCGGCAGTCACTTGTACTCCCTGGACACCGAAACAAGCGTGGTTCGGGCGATTACTGGGAGCGCCGGCGAGGAGCAGGATCCGTCGGTTTCGCCCGACGGCCAGAGAATCGCTTTCGCCACTGGAGGCTCAGATCGGGATCTGGTGGAGGGGTTTGTGGATCGCCCGGCAACTGCGGTCCTGCTGGCGACCTCCCGCCAGGAGCACTCCCCCGCATGGGCGCCTTCCGGGCGCCAGTACGCCTATGTCAGCGACGCCGGCGGCATCCCCGAGGTCTGGCTGCGCAGTCCCGCCGAAGGCTGGGCCAGGCCCGTAGTCGTCGGGCACGCCGAGGGATTTCTCGGCAGGAGCGCACCCCGCTTCTCCCCGGATGGCCAGAGGATCGCATACTGGAGAACGGGGTTGAAGCATCTCGTTTGGATCTCCAACGTGGCGGGAGGCCGGGAGGTGCCCCTGGAGCAGGAAAGCACCGACCAGCATGCACCTGCCTGGTCCCCGGACGGCAACTGGATCGCTTACGCTCGCTTCGTTGGGGCCAACTGGGAGATCGCCAAGGCCCCCTCGGGAGGGGGAAGCCAACCCATCCGTCTCCTGGAAGGCGGCGACTCCGGCGTGATAGTGGAGTGGTCGCCCTCTGGCGAGTGGATCTGCTACAGCGACGACAACGGTCTTCATCTGGTTTCACCCGATGGTAAAGTACAAAGGCTGCTCCGCAAGATACGCCCACCCGCTTTCGGGTTTTCCAAAGATGGCTCGAAGGTCTATCTCATCCGGCGGCCCTCCAACCAGGGTTGGGAACTGGCGGCCATCAGCGTCCGCGACGGCGAGGAGCGCAAGATCACAGACCTGAACCTCCCTCCCGACGCCCAGGTAGCCGGTTTCAGCCTCCACCCTGACGGAAAGAGATTCGCTACTTCGATCGGAACTACGAAACGCGATATTTGGATTCTGGAGGGCTTCCAGCAACCGCCCGGATGGTTCAGTTGGTTGCGGCCTTGGCGTTAAGAGTTCTGCCCGGCCCCTGGAGTTTCTACATTTCCATGGGAGATGAACGCTGTTTGAGTGGGGTCAGGCTTTTAGCCTGCCGCCGGGCTCCGGCCCGGCGCCGCGCTCGACCAAGCAAACTCCTCGGCCAGCGCCACCAACCTCAGGGTCCCGTGCGCTGACCCATTTCAGTGAAGCCAAGCTGCCGCCGCCGGGTGCCAGCGTGAGCAGGCCGTCGCCTTTGTCAGTTGTAGGCTATCTACAGCCTGCTCAAATACGCGAACCGCGCGATAAACAGCGCCGTCAGCAAGTACACCAGCCAGCTCACGTCGCGGACCTGGCCCCGGCACACCTTCAAAACCGTGTACGCGATGAAGCCTATGGCGATGCCGTTGGCGATGCTGGAAGTCAGCGGGATAGTCACCATCGTCAGGAATGCGGGCATGGCTACCACCGGGTTTGACCAGGGGATCTCCGCCACGGTGGAAACCATGAGACTGCCGACCACGATCAGCGCCGGCGCTGTGGCGGCCGCCGGAATCACGCCCACGATCGGCGCTGCGAACAGCGCCACCACAAACAGCAGGCCCGTCACCACGGCCGCAAACCCGCTGCGCCCGCCCGCGCTCACTCCCGCCGCGCTTTCGATATAACTGACCACGGTGGATGTGCCCGTCAGCGATCCCACGATGCTCGCCGAGGCATCCGCCAGCAGAATCCTCTCGACCCGCGGGATCTGGTTGTCTTTATCCAGCAGCCCCGCCTTCTTGGCCACGCCGATCAGCGTGCCCACGTTGTCAAACAGCGCCACAAACAGGAACACGAACACGATTTCGGCAACGCCCAGCCGCAGTGCGGAGCGCACATCAAGCTGGAGCGCAGTGGCCGAGAGCTGGGACCATTCGAGCGATTGCGGCTGCCACTTGACCAACCCGAAGACCGCCCCCAGCGCCGTGGCTGTCAGGATGCCGATGAGGATCGCAGCCCGCACCCGCCACGCCATCAGCACCGAGATCAACACCAGCCCGAAGACCGCCAGCAGCGTGTTCGGGTTGCCCAGATTCCCCAGCGCTACCGTGGTCTTGGGATTCGGCACCACGATCCCGGCGTCATGCAGCCCGTTCAGCGCCAGAAACAGGCCAATCCCCGCGGCCACCGAGGCATGCAGCTCGACCGGCAGCGAGGATACGATGAGCTGCCGCACCCCGCACAACGTCAGCAACACAAACGCCACCCCCGCTACAAACACCGTCCCCAGCGCTACCTGCCACGGCACCCCCATACCCTTCACCACCGTGTAGGCGAAATAGGCGTTGATCCCCATGCCCGGTGCCAGTGCGATCGGATAGCGGGCATAGACGCCCATCAGAATGCTGCCAAACGCCGCCGACACACAGGTCGCCGCCATCACCGCTGTGCCGGGCATCCCCGCCTCGTGCAGTATCGAGGGGTTCACGAACACGATGTAGGCCATCGTGAGGAAGGTCGTCACCCCGGCCAGAATCTCGGTCCGCCAGTTCGTGCCCAGCGCCTGAAACTGGAAATAGCTCTCTAGTCTTTCAATCAACAGGATGCTCTGCGCCTCTGTGTCTCTGCGGTGAGATCTTCATGCGTAGCTGGACACCGCGCCCATGTTCTTCTCGGCGCGCTCCCCTGTAACCCGCTCCATATACCCGCTCTGCCGGAAAGCCGCCAGCGGCTCCGGAGCCAGCCCCTTCGATCGCCGCCATTCTCTCAGGATGGGGCGCACGTCCGTGGCGAAGGCCGCCTTCAAGCACTCCTCAGCGTCCACCAGCTCGCACCGCTCCTGGTAACGCGCCAGGCTGGCATGATCCACCAGCGCGGCCTTGGCACACAGTTCCTGCGCCGTCATCGCGGTCTGGATCATCTCCTCGATCTTGCCCTTCAGATTGTGGCTCTGATCGACCATGTAGGCGATGTCTGCGCGACGCCCCGTCTCCCATTCGAACAGCGCGATCTCGTGGAAGATGCGGAAAGTCTGATAGGGGTCAATCGAGGCCATCGTCAGATCATCGTCGGCGTATCGGCGATCGTTGAAGTGGAACCCGCCCAGCATGTCCTCGCTCAGCAGCCAGGCCACGATCTGCTCGATGTTCTGGGCCTGGTAGTGATGCCCGGTATCCACCAGCACCCTGGCTTTCGGCCCGGCCGCCCGCGCCAGCAGCAGCGACATCCCCCAATCGGCAATGTCGGTGTGATAGAAGGCCGGCTCGAACGGCTTGTACTCGACCAGCAGCCGCTTGCCCTCCGCCAGCCGGGCGTGCGCCGCCCGCAGCCCTTCCACAAACCACTGCTTGCGATAGCGGATGTTCGCCGTGCCCGGGAAAATTGGACCCGTCGGCGAACCACAGCGAGATGTCCCGGCTCCCGGTCTCGTTGGCAATCTCGATCGAGTCTAGAATGTGCTCGAGCGCCGCTTGCCGAATCTTCGGGTCGGGATTCCCCAGCGACCCATACTTGTAGATCTGGTCCTGGAAGACGTTGGGGTTGATCGCGCCGATCCTGACCCCGTACTTGGCGGCCAGCGCCGCCACCTCGCCCGCGCTCCTCTTGCCCTCGGGATAATCCCACAGCACGTGCACCGCCACCGTGGGACAGCACCCGGTGAACTTGTGCACCTGCCCCGCGTCGCTCAGTTTCTCCTCGGTGCTAGTGGCCGCAGCCGGCTGCACGAACTTCCCGAACCGCGTCCCGGTATTCGCAAACCCCCACGACGGCAGCTCGATCTGAAACCCATCCAGCGCCTTGAAAACGATTTCTTGCTCTTTGATGGACATGTTGATCTCCTCTGGAAAATGAACAGCCTATCACAGACGCGGTCACGCCCTCTCGACCCATATGGGACTCGACCACGCCAACTGGCCGTTGGCCTGCACTACCCGGACGTAATACCAGCTCACCGAGCCACTCTCGTCCCGGTCATTGACCGTGTACGAACTCTGGTAGTTCTCATGAAACACTAGGCGGTGCAGCAGCGCCGACTCCTTGGGAAACGGCCCGGTGGACAGCGTCTCTCCGCTCTCAGCGAGTTCCCGCAGCGACTGCGTCAGCGACACCCGGCTCGGCGCCTCCAGTGAAACCGTTACCCGAGTTTCCGGCCCGCCCCGCACCCTCAGCACAACGGCCTTGGTGGGAACGTCCTCGATCATGTCTCGCAAGGCCGTGAACGAACGCACCCGCACGCTCCGCTCGCTGCGCTCGACCAGCCGGTCACGTCTCGTCTCATCGAAGGGACCGGACTGGAAACACGTCTGCACCTCCTCAATCAACCCGCCTTCGACCTGAAGGTGAATGTCCCAATCGCACACGCGCGCCATCCCCAGCGCCGGCCAGGGTCCCCAGCCGTACTCGAACCGGATCAGCACCGGCCGCTCCCAGCTTCGCGCCGAGGGAACCCGGTCCATGGGGAAATCGCGGTGCATCACCCGGTTGTTCTTCAGCAGCTCAACCCGGTCCACCTGATCCCATCCCGTCACCTCGATCTTGATCTCCCGCTCCCGCGTGTACGGGACCTCTTGCCCCATCATGCGCCCGTTCAGCGTGAAATCCAACCCGATGCGATCTCCCGTGACCGCGTACGTGCGCCGGTTCCACAGCGCATCGAAGATCGCCTCCCGCGAGACTCCGTGGCCTTCACCGCCGCCAGCCCCTCGCGGTAGGCCCCAGGATAGCCGAGATGGTCGTCCGTGCTCGCGATCACCCCCACCCGATGACCCTGGGCCAGGAAGTACTGCAACGTGTTCTTGGTCCAGCGCCCGGGCTCGGTGTGCCGAACGTACGGAAACGGCCCACGGTCGTGCTCGGCATTGCCCCACTCGGAATAGATCTCCAGCAGCGGCGACACTTCCGGATCGCGAAAAGCGAAGTTGGCGCCCCGGTGCCCCTCGCGGACCGCCGGATGGTGCGGGATCATGATGCAGCCGCGCTTCTTGGCGAACTGTTGCAGCTCGCGCAGTTCATCGAACAGCCGCAGCTCGGCATCCAGGTCGGGAAATAGGATGTGGTAGTCGCCCAGGCTGGTCGAGTGGCACTCGTAACCCGCAATGCAGACGAACTTCCCCGGCGCATCGAACTCCCGCGCCATCCTCACCACCTCCGGCCACCGCACCTTCGTCACCGCGAACCCGTTGATCCACTTGTTCTCGATGTTGCCCTCGTAATGCCCGATGTCGTGCCAGTAGCGCATGCGGCGTGAACGCAAAGAAATCCACATGATTGCGCGCGATCTCGAACGTCCGCCGCAGCGAGCCCTGCGCGTAGCCGATGTTGTTATGGTTGTGCAAGTCGCCCCAATAGGTCTTGTACTTGGCCGGGCCCGCCTTCTGTTGCGCCAGCGCCGTCGTCAGCCCGGCCGCGGAACAGCCCTTCATCCACTGACGGCGTGAGATTGCTGTAGGCATGCCGAAGACTCCTCTGGATAGTGTAATCCCACATTTCCGATTTCAATTCCAGGCGGTCGCCAGGAAAATGCCCCGATCCCTCTGGTGGCGCAGGCCCCCGGCCTGCGGTGTCGGCACTCCTGCCGACACCCTGGGCCGAGACGATTCTCGGCCCGGCAGACTGAAAGTCTGCGCGCAGCAGGCGCGAGTGCCTGTGCCACGGTCTGGGCACTCTTGTCGGCGCGCTATCCCGGTGGCTTCCGGTACGCTTCGTCCAAGATTTCCACTACGTGCGCCACCCGCTGGCCGTGGCCGTGCTGCGCCACGCCGGCCCGTAGTTGCAGCAGGCAGCCCGGATTCGCCGTTGCGATCACCTCCGCGCCCGTGGCCTCCGCGCATCGCATTTTCGTCTCCAGGATGGAGGCCGCAATCTCGCGGTGCACCACGTTGTAGATCCCCGCGCTGCCACAGCACAAGTCCGACAGCGGCATCTCCTTGTACTTCAGGCCCGGCACTGCCTCCAGCAATTGCCGCGGCGCCAGACGCACCCGCTGGCCGTGCGCCAGGTGGCAGGAATCCTGGTAGGTGACCCGCACCGGTACCGGCCCCATCTGGCGGTTCAGCTCGATCGACGCCAAAAACTCCGTAACGTCCTTCATCAGCTTCGAGAACCGGGCAGCCGCCTCCCGGTAGGCCGGGTCGTCTTTCAGCAGTTCGCCGTATTCCTTCAGTGTGGATCCGCAACCCGCGGCGTTGGTGATGATGGCGTCGTAGTTCTCTGCCAGAAACACGTCGATGTTCCGCCGCGCCAGTTTCCGCGCTTCCTCTCGCAGCCCCGAATGTACGTGCAGGGCGCCGCAGCAGGTCTGCCCGGCCGGGATCACCACCTCGCATCCGTTCTTCTGCAACACCCGGACGGTGGCCTCGTTCAGCCGCGCGAAGCAGACATTGGCGATGCAGCCCGCCACAAACGCCACGCGGTAGCGCGCCTGCCCTTCGGCTGGGAAGGTCTTGCCGATCTGCCGAAAGAAAAATGGCCGCTCGGCTGGCGGCGTCAGCGGTTCCAGTTTGCCGAGCGCGCCCAGCTCCTTCAGCAGCCCGCTCGAGCGCACCAGCTTCTGCAAGCCGCTGGCTTGGTAAAAGTACAGCAGGCCGCCCGCCATCCGCATGATCGTGGGCGACACCAGCAGGCGCCCAAAAACCAGCCGCCGCAGCAGCCTCACCCACAGGGGCCGGTGCACCCTCTGCTCGATTTCCGTGCGCGCCGCCTCAATCAACCGCCCGTACTGCACTCCGGACGGGCAGGCTGTCTCGCAGGCCCGGCATGCCAGGCAAAGGCCCAGATGCTCGAGGTAGGAAGCGCTAATCGGCATCGCGCCGGAAGCCACCTGGACCATCTGGTAGATCCGGCCCCGCGGCGAGTCCATCTCCAAGCCCAGCTCTCGGTACGTGGGGCAGGCGTTCAGGCACAGGCCGCAGTGTACGCAGCGGTCCAGATCGAACTGCTGGGGACCTTCCACGCGCGGGACCTCCAGGCTGGCAACCTCAGATGCGGCCATACAGCCTCCCACGATTCAGGAGATGACTCGGGTCGAACATCTGCTTGACGCGCTTCATCGTTTCAAGATCGTTTCCCGGGCAGGGCCACAGCTCCAGCTTCTCCTTCTCCGCAGCCGGTGAGAACTCGATCACCGCCTTCCAGCCCTGCGGCAGGCACACCTCCTTCATCCAGGCGTCAGCCTCGGCGCAATTTGCGAAGTGGCCGTAGCACACCCCCGTGCCGGCCCGCGCGACCACCGGCGCGTCCATCGATTCCACCACTGCCTCAAGCTGCGTCAGCGTGCCAGAGACCCGTACCACCGCTCCATCCGGATTGCCCGCCAAGAACTGCGGCGTGAAGTCTTGAATACGGTGCCACAAGGCCTCTTCTTCGTCCCCCTGGATGGACTGCGCGGCCGAAAGCTCACGTCTGTAGCGCTCAATAACGGCAGGGTTGCCACCCGCCTGAACCACCACCAGATAGCCTTCTCTCCCAATCTGCGCCGCCGCTCGCGGGTTCAACAGATCCAGGGCCGCTGGCTGCAAAAAGCTTTTCAGCACGCCGTTGCGCGCGCGCATCGCCTCCTCCAGCGACTGAAGACCCAGCACGAACGACCGCGAGAACGCGGGCACCGGAACCAGCTTGAAATTGACCACGGCGACGGCTGCCAGCGTCCCGAAAGAGCCGATCATGAGCTTGGCCAGGTCCAGGCCGGCCACGTTCTTGACTACCTTGCCCCCCGACTGGACCAGCTTCCCCGCCAAGGTGGCGAATTTCATCCCGATGACCATGTTCCGCGCCGTTCCGTACTGGCATCGTCGCGGGCCGCTCAAATTGGCCGCCACCACCCCGCCCACGCTGCCTTCCTCCGAAAACGGAGGGTCCAGCGGGATCATCAGCCGGTTCTGCGCAGTCACCCGCCGCAATTCCGCGAACGGCAGCCCGGCCTCCACGCTGATCGTCAGGTCATCGGGCGCGTATTCCAGCACCCGGCGCATCGAGGCTGTCGAAATCGTCACCTCCGCCGGTGCGATCGGCCCCGCCATGCTCTGTTTTGTAAACCGGCCGCCCAATGTGATGGCCTTGCCGGCCGCGGCGGCCGCACCAAGAGCTTCCGCAAGTTCTTCAGCAGTCTGAGGCGTGAGCGCGTTCATCGAACCACTACTTTGCCCGTTTTCTGGAGCGGAGTCAAATGCTCGTAATTCGGGGACAGGCTACGAGTTTCGCCGCTTTTGCGAAACTCGTGGCCTCTCTCTCGAAAACGTCGCCATTCTCATCTGGCGCAACGCTCGTAATTCGGGGACTGGCGCGAATTTCGCCGCCTGTGCGAAATTCGTGGCCTGTACCCGAATTACCCTCCCCGCACCAACCCGCGTAATTCGGGGACTGGCGCGAATCGCGCCATTTTCATCTGGGCGGGTGAAGCGCAGCCTCATGGGCGGACTGTCCCCGAATTACGCGAATGGTATAACTTGTCGGTGATGGGACTAAGAGGCTTACTCACGGCCGCAATCGTGGCGGTTTGCGTTTCGCAGGCGCAACCTCTGCCGGGCACTCAGCCACTCGCGCTGCAAGGCGATCTGGCCGCTCAAATGGTCGAGGGCATGCACCGTTTCCTGGACCGCGAAACTGCGGCCTCCATCCAGCGCCGGCCAGCCCCGGATCGCGAGCGCTTCCGCCGAATCATCGGCCTGGTCGATGAGCGCGTCCCGTTTGAGGTGCCCTTTCTGGAGGCCGCCATCGGCAGGCCATCGCTGGTCGCTCAAGGTCGCGGTTACACCGTTCACGCGGTGCGCTGGCCGGTGCTGGAGGGGGTCGATGCCGAAGGCTTGCTGCTTGAGCCGGCCCGCACTCCGGTCGCTCGCGTAGTCGCGCTTCCCGACGCCGATTGGACCCCGGAGATGCTGGTCGGCCTGGCGCCCGGCGTTCCTCCCGCGATGCAATTTGCCCGGGGCCTGGCGGAGAACGGCTGCCTGGTGCTGGTCCCCCTCCTGATCGACCGCAGCGATACCTTCTCCGGCAATCCCCGCCTCCCGCGCTTCACCAACCAGCCGCACCGCGAGTTCATCTACCGCATGGCCTACGAAATGGGGCGGCACATCATCGGCTACGAAGTGCAGAAGATCCTGGCGGCGGTGGACTGGTTCTCGCGCACGACTCCGGCGCGGCCCATCGGAGTCGCCGGATACGGTGAAGGCGGCCTGCTGGCCTTCTACAGCGCAGCCGCCGATACCCGCATCCACGCCGCTGTGGTCAGCGGCTATTTTCGTTCTCGGCAGCAGCTCTGGCAGGAACCCATCTACCGCAACGTCTGGGGCCTGCTGACCGACTTCGGCGACGCGGAACTGGCCGGGCTGATTGCGCCCCGCACACTGATCGTCGAAGCCTCCTCCCACCCGCAGATCACCGGCCCCCCGCCCGAGCGCCAGGGGCGCCGCGGCGCAGCCCCCGGAGGAATCACTACTCCCCAGCTTGAGGAAGTGCGCGCGGAATGCCAACGCGCGCGAGCGAAACCGCTACTGTTCGAGAGCGATGGTACACGCGCGTTCCTGCGCTCCCTGAATCCGAAGGCCGCCTTCCAGCAGCCGGGCCCGCCACCCAAGGATCAGCGGACCGGCTTCGATCCCTCGCCCCGCCTGCGCCGCCAGTTCGACCAGCTCGTCGAGTTCACGCAGACTGTGGTTCGCCGCGCCGAGACGGCCCGCCGCCAGTTCTGGTCCAAAGCTGACGCCTCCTCTCTCCAGCGCTGGCAGCAATCCACCGAAACCTATCGCCGCTATCTCTGGGAAGAAGTCATCGGGAAGATCGACCGCCCCTTCGAGCCGCTTCAGGCGCGCACCCGCCGCCTCTACGACCAGCCGTCCTTTATAGGCTACGAAGTGCTGCTGCCGGTCTGGCCCGACGTTTTTGCCTACGGCATCCTGCTGCTGCCCAAGGATTTGAAACCGGGCGAGCGGCGTCCGGTGGTGGTCTGCCAGCACGGCCTGGAGGGCCGCCCGCAGGACACCATCGAGCCGAAGGGCGAGAAATCCTACGCCCGCTTTGCCGCCAGGCTGGCCGAGCGCGGCTTCATCGTCTACACACCGCAGAACCCCTACATCGGCGGCGACCGCTTCCGCCAGCTCCAGAGAAAGGCCAACCCGCTCAAGTGGTCGCTGTTCTCCTTCATCGTCGGCCAGCACCAGCGCACCCTGGAGTGGCTCGGCGGCGCTGCCCTTCGTAGACCCCGCGCGCATCGCCTTTTACGGCCTCTCTTACGGTGGAAAGACGGCCGTGCGCGTCCCCCCGCTGCTCCCCAACTACGCCCTGTCCATCTGTTCGGCTGACTTCAACGAGTGGATCTGGAAGAACACCAGCGTCGAGCAGCCCTTCAGCTACATGTTCACCCAGGAATACGAAATGCCCGAGTTCAACCTCGGCAATACCTTCAACTACGCGGAACTCGCCGGCTTGATGGCGCCCCGGCCCTTCATGGTCGAGCGCGGCCACTACGACGGCGTCTCCATCGACGAGTGGGTGGCCTACGAGTACGCCAAGGTCCGCCGCCTTTACACCCTATTGGGCATTCCCCAGCGCACCGCCATCGAGTTCTTCGACGGCCCCCACCAGATTCACGCCGTCGGCACCTTCGAGTTTCTCCACCGCTTCCTGAACTGGCCCGAAGCAAAACCCTGAGCTGGGGTCAACTACCTCCGCGTTTGTCACGTGATTGCCACGTGCGGATGGTACCGGGTATAAAGGGTCTTGGGAGCTGAGTGGCAGATTGGAAGCGGGATGGGGCCAGTAGCCGGTGGGGAACAGATGAACTGGTTGCTGGCTAGACTGGGGAAGCAACCAGGGCAGCGCATACGCTCCCAAGACGCAGTGGGTAAGAAAGTGCGAGGAATGGGCGGTGGAGTGCAAGAGACTCATTTTCAGCGGCCATGCCGTTCGGCGCATGTTTGAGAGGCAGATTCGGGGTGGCGATGTGCGCTCCGTCATCGCATCTGGCGAGGTCATCGCCAGCTATCCCGATGACTCCCCGCTTCCCAGTTGCCTGATCCTTGGCTTCGTTAAGGGAGTCCCCCTCCACGTCCTTGTCGCCATGGATAGCGAGGGTGGCACCTGTTATGTCGTGACGGTGTACGCGCCAGACCCGGGACAATGGCATTCTGATTATAGGACCAGGAGGTCATGATGAAGTGCCTGCTCTGCAAGCACGGGGAAACTCGCCCCGGCAATGTGACTGTGACGCTCCAGCGCAGGGAGACGACCGTTATCCTGAAAGGTGTTCCGGCGGATGTGTGCAGCAACTGCGGCGAGTATTTTCTAACCGAGGCGGTTACCGGACAGGCCCTGGAGCGAGCCGAACGTGCTGCCGAGAGCGGCGTGGAAATCGAGATCCTGCGCTTTGCCGCCTAGAACGCTCGGATCAGGCCGAATCTTCGTTTAGCCGCCGGCACTGGTCTTCACGTTCGGCTTCCAATCCTCCAGGGCCGCACCGGCCAGCTTGCTGGCACGCGCGCGCAGCGCCGCCATTTCCTCCTCCGCCAGCGGCTTAAACTGCTTTATACTTGGGCTATGGCCACCTTCACAGAGGGCCGGATCACGAGGAACCATGCCGTCTGCGGGGGGAGGGTGTGCATCGCCGGCCACCGCGTGCGCGTGCTCGATGTCGTGGTGTGGCATGAGCACCAGGGGATGAGCCCGACGAGATTGTCACCCAGGTTCCCTCGCTCACGCTGGCCGATGTCCATGCGGCGCTCGCCTACTACTTCGACCACATGGAGGAGGTCCAGGAAGAGATGCGGGCAGAACGGTCTGAAGCGGAGGAGTTCCGCCGAACGCATCCATCTTTGGTGGAAGCCAGACTGCGCCAGGAGAAGGTGCAAACACCATCCTGACCAGTGCCCATTCGCTTCCATCTCGACGAGCACATTCCGGCCAGCGTCGGCGCTGGCCTACGCCGCCGGAAGATTGACGTCACGACCACGGCTGAGGCCGGGCTGATCGGAACGGAGGATGCGGCGCAGCTCTCTCTGGCTGCCGCATCCAGACGTGTGCTGGTCACGCACGACGCCGATTTCCTCCGCCTCCATGCAAGCGGAGTGTCTCACGCGGGCATCGTCTACTGCCCGCAAGGCTCCGTTGGGATCGGAGAAATGCTGCGCCGTCTGGTATTGATCCACGACCTGCTGGCCCCGGAGGAGATGGTGGGAAGAGTCGAGTTCCGTTGACCTCCGCAGCGAAACCGAGACGACCTTCTTATCCAGGGCATGGATCGGGCGTAGGGTAGCCTGGAGCCGGTGCTCACGGCAACAGCGCTTCCTGAGCCGGCCAGGGCACCAGTATCGGCTCCCCTACTTTAGCCGCCGGCATCGGTCTTCCAGTTCGGCTTCTAATCCTCCAGGGCCGGAC
>CAVRZY010000009.1:0-8200 GCA_963725415.1 uncultured Acidobacteriota bacterium
CCCTTCATGCCGGGTTTCAGCCCGGAGGAGCGCATGATCTCGACTTTTCCGGCCCGGGGACGGAGCGGCGGGGTTTCCTGCGCCAGGGCCGAACACACTGCCGCGACGGCCAGCAAGGTCGCAGCAAGAGGAGGTTTCATGGGAGTGCTCTTCCTCGCAAAGACTACACTAATCCTGTGAGCTACCGCTTGACCTCATTATCACGCACTCTGCGGAGCTTTGACAATGCGGGGCGTGCTGGCCCTTCCCCAGTTTCCTTGAGCGGAGCAATGCGGGGAGGGTAATTCGGGTACAGGCCACGAATTTCGCAAAGGCGGCGAAATTCGCGCCGGTCCCCGAATTACGCGGGCTGCTCACCGGCCTCTTGGGATACCGTCTGTGGTGTAATAGGGTGCTTTGCGGGGACTGGAATGACCGATCACGCACTCGCTTCCGCGGCGCCGGAGCAGATCAGGAGATGGGGGCTGGCGCTGAGCTTTTTCCTGGCCAGGAGCGTGGCGAACTGGACCTACCCGCTTCTGGGCCTTCTGCTGCTTTGGCATAGATTTTATCCACTGCCCATCCGATATTACGTGGTCCAGGTGGCAAGCGACGCGGTCTCGGCTCTGGTACTTGCGGCGCTGGGTCCCCAGGTCACGAAGATCTGGGCCGCGTTTGTGTTTGCAGCCGCCAGTCTGCTGGTGGGGATTGTCCAGCGGGTGGCCCTGAGCCTTTGGGGCGGGCAAGAGTTGTTTTTCGGGCGCGCCTTGGACATCCGATCCATGCTGTTTCAGTTCGCCCTGGGGCTTCTGATCCTGGCGGCGCTGGGACTTACTGCCCGTCAACGGAGTGCGCGGCTGGGTTGGCTGATCTTGGGGCAGGTCCTGGCCCGCGTCGCCTTCTGTTCGCTTTCTGTCGGGATTCGTTGGAATACCTTCAGTTGGAATCGCTCGGATGTGATCTGGCTGGTTTCTGACTTGCTGAACGGCGTGATCTATGGCCTGGCGTTCCACCTTGGGCTCGGTCCTCAACGGTTACAGCAGCCGCAGCCATATGGGCTGCCGCCCTCTCCGGGCCTGCCGCCGCGGGATATACCCGTTACCGGGGCCAGCGCGCGGACTCCTTGCCCGTTCTGCGGCGAGTTGATCGTGGCCGAGGCGTTGAAGTGCCGGTTCTGCGGGAGATGGCTGCGTGCGCACTAAGGCATCGTCCGATTAGTCCTTGGGAGTATGCGGTTCGGGGCAAAACGGGTACAGGCAACCAATTGCCCACTGCGCAATTGGACCCTGTCCCCGTTTTGCGCGGTCTCGATACCAGAAGGCACTTATCGGACGATGCACTAAGGCTTAACGCTTCGCGACTCCCACGATGAGCAGGGCTACGGGAGTGTCGCCGAGTCGGGTGTGAACAATCCATTCGCCGTCCCTGGTCATCTCCAGACGGGGGGATCGGTCCGAGCTGCCTTTCGAGAAGCGAAGCGCGGCCGGGGTTGCGGTTCTGGAGACGTTCCGGCTGGAGGCGAGCAACTGGTCGAAATCGGGCGGGCTGAGATCCCCATCCGCGGTCGCCTTAATCATCAGCACGGAATCGCCCTGGCTGTGGCGCAGGGTGTAAAGGCCGGGCCCGAAACCCTGGCCCCGGCGGTCGGCGCCCGGTGAAGCGAATCGCACCACACCTACCAGAGCGCCCTGCGGGATAGCTCCGTTTTGGATCGCGTCTTCCGTCGAAAGCGAGTCGCTCAGGGGCGCGTTTCGAAGCCAGAGCTCGCAGAAGAGGAAGCCGTTGGGATCGACGATCTTGACTCCGCGGCTCTGGAGCGCCTCCCGAACGCCGGGGGCCAGTTGGTCGGGCGGGCCGCCGGTGGCTGCGGCCTTGTAGTCTTGTGCAAAGACGGATACTGCGGTCAGACAAAACAAAATCCCCAACTTTGACATGCGAACCTCGTGAAATAGGATGCGGGCGCCAGCGCGGCGGTTGCAGCACATTTTGGTCGGGCGGTGGAGGTAGGAGCGGGTTTTGGTCTACAATCCGACCATGCGCCTGTTCTGTGGGGTGAAGGGGGCGATTGCGGCGGTGATCCTGCTGGCAACCGCAGGATCCTGTGTGGCCCAGGAACCGCCTTGCGTTTTCACGCTCTCACCTACAAGCGTCACCATTCCGGCTGGCGGCGGGACGGGAACGATCACCGTCACCGCCAACGATAGTGAGTGCGGCCGGACGGCTATGAGCAGCGTGGAGTGGATTTCCATCTTGCATGGAAGCGCAGCCTCGGGGAGCGGGACGATAGGTTATGCGGTGGCGGCGAACCCGAGCCCGGCGGTGCGCATGGGCAATATCACCGTAGCCGACCAGATCTTCACGATCACCCAGCAGGCGGCTCCGGTTTGTGATTACGCGCTTTCGCCGAGCAGCGCCACGCTTCCGTGGAACGGCGGCGCGGGCAGCTTCGCCGTGGCCGTGGCAGCGGGATGCGAGTGGACCGCGGCCAGCGACGCAAGCTGGCTGGCGGTCTCGGCGGGGAGCGGCAACGGCTCTGGGACAGTGAGCTACTTCGCGGCGCCGAATCCCGCTCCGGTTGCTCGAACCGGAAGCATTGCGGTTGGCAACCGGGCCTTCTCCGCGGTGCAGTCTGCCGGCTGCCTGCTGCTCCTGACACCGGCCAGCGTGAATGTGCCCGCCGGCGGCGCGTCGGGAACCGTAATGGTTACCGCCAACTGGAACACCTGCGACAGATCGGCCAGCAGCGAGGAGGATTGGATCCTCATTACCTCCGGGGGCACGGGCGCCGGCAGTGGCAGCTTCAGCTACACCGTGTCGGCGAACACTTCCGGCCAGCCCCGAAGCGGGACGGTGATGGTCGGCCACCAGATCTTCATGGTCAGGCAGGACAGCGGGGCGTGCAGCGTCATGGTCACTCCCACCTCGCCATTCCCGCCGGTGTCCGGCGGCGCCGGCACGCTGGCCATCACTAGCAACTGCGCCTGGACGGCGGTCAGCAACAACGTCTGGATCAGCATCACTGCCGGGGCCAGCGGCACCGGGAATGGGACTCTAGCGTATTTGGTCACGGCGAATCCTAGCGGGGCGACTCGATTCGGCTCTCTGACGATCGGTGGCCTGACCTTCAGCATCAGCCAGGCGGGCGTTGGCTGCACCATCACGCTGGGGGCCGCGAGCGCGAGTGTTCCGTCCAGCGGCGGTTTCGGCATGGTGAGTGTGACGGCGCCGGCGGAGTGCAGTTGGATGGCCGTGAGCAGCGTCTCCTGGATTGTGATTTCCTCGGGCAGTACCGGCGCGGGCAACGGAAGTGTGAGTTACACAGTCACGGCGAACCCGGCGGCGCAGCCCCGCACAGGGAGCGTCGCTGTTGGGAGCCAGGTCTTTACCATCTCGCAACCGGCCGCATCCTGTGACGTCAAGCTGTCCTCGACCGGGACGAGCGTGCCGGCCAGCGGGGGCTCGGGCAGTTTCAGCATCACCACCAGTTGCAGTTGGACGGCAACCAGCAGCGCGCAGTGGATCACGCTTTCCGGCGCGAGCGGCACCGGCGATGGAAGCGTGGGTTACTCGGTGGCGGCGAATCCCTCTCCCGAGGCTCGTACCGGCGCCATCACGGTGGACGGCCAGAAGTTCACCATTACGCAGGCTGGTGTATCTTGCAGTGTTGTGCTGGCGCCCAGCAGCGCGGAAGTGGCGGGCCGCGGGGAGAGCGGCACGGTCAGCGTCCAGGCTGGCGCGGGGTGCAAGTGGACGGTGGAGAGCGGCGTGGAATGGATCAAGATCACTTCCTGGTCGAACGTCTCCGGGTCGGGCGTGGTCAACTACGCGGTGTCCCCCAACCCGTCGCGTAATCCCCGTACGGGAACGGTGGCCATCGGGGGACAGACCTTCACTGTGACGCAGGGGCCGGCTGAGGTGCTGATCTCGTCATCGCGCGTGGTGAACGCGGCCAGCTTCGCGCCGGGAGCGGTGGCCCCGGGCGAGGTAATCACGATCTTCGGATCGGGACTAGGGCCGCTTACGCCGGTGACGCTGCAACTGAGCGCGGACGGGCGCTTCGTAACCAGCTCGCTGGCGGAGACTCGGGTGCTCTTCGATGGCATACCGGCTCCGCTGCTGTACGTTTCTGAAGGCCAAGTCAGCGCCATCGTGCCTTACGCCGTGGCGGGGAAGACGGAGACCCAACTTGAAGTGGAGTCCCAGGGCGGCCGGTCCAAAGCGGTGAAGCTCAACGTGGCCGCAGCCGCGCCGGGGCTGTTTACGCAGAGTTCCTCCGGCGCCGGGCAGGGCGCCATTCTGAACCAGGACTTCAAGCCCAATTCCGCTTCCAATCCCGCGGCGAAAAGCTCGGTGGTCATGCTGTATGCCACCGGGGCGGGCCAGACGACTCCCGCGGGTGTGGATGGACAACTGGCCACCACTGTTCTGCCCAAGCCGCAGTTGGGCGTTACCGTGCGCATCGGTGACATAGACGCGGAGGTGCTCTACGCGGGCGCGGCGCCGGGCCTGGTGGCCGGAATTCTACAGGTGAACGCACGGGTGCCGCCCAGAGTCAATTCCGGCAACGCGATTCCGGTTTTGCTCCGGGTGGGCAATTTCGCAAGCCAGACCCAGGTGACGATGGCGGTGAAGTGATGGTACCTCTGCGAGTGGCGCTGGGGCTGCTGGCCGTTTTCTTCGCCTATTACCTTGGCCGTTCCTCGATGGCGCTGTGCCAGGGGCGACAGGCCAGATCCAGAACCATCACCTGGGTGTTGCGGACCGCGGTCTGTATTCTAGCCGTGTTTTGGGGCGCGGGCTTGGACATCCTCTCCGGCGCGGTGGCGCTCCTGGCGGTGCTGGCCTGCGCGGCGGGAGCCTACAGACAACTGCACCCGCCCAAGGACGACGAACTGGTCCAGAAGATGTTCTCCAACGACCGAGAAGGCTAGGTTTCGTTCACGGTCCCGCGGATTCCGCCTGTCGGGCACTGTCGGTGTGGCCAAGGAATTGACGATTTCCTCATTGACGATTGGTGAGAGAATGCCAGGGCAGGTCGGGGACCCGCCCCCAATCACTGGGGAAGATTCATGCGGCGCAGCAGGTCTCGAAAGCGGGGGCCGTCGCGCAGCGGATCGAGCCTGGGTTCCACCTTCAACTGCACGATGCCGATGTCACGCTGTTCAAAGGCCTGCTGCAACAGCTTGATAGCGGTCCCTTTTTCTCCCAGGGGGGCGTGAATCAGAGCCAGCCGGTACGGGCTGACGTAGGTCTGCCTGGAGCGCTCGGTCAGGGTCTTGAGGACGTTTCTGGCTTCGGCTTTCCTGCCGGCCAAGGCGTAGGCGGACCCGAGATCTGCCAGGAAATGCGGGCTGAACTCGTGCTGCGGCAAAGCGCGCTGAAGTTCCGCAATGCCCTCCGCATGCCTTCCCGTCAGGACATAGACCAGCCCGAGTCTGTTGTGCGGAAGGAAGTTTTTCGGATCGAGTTCAATCGCCTTCCGAAGCTCTTCCAACGCCAGATCGTATCGGCGCGCGGCGGCATGCACACGCCATGCCTCAGCCGACTTCATGGCGGCGGAGAATGGGTCGAGTTGCTGTGCGCGCCGGATCTCGGTGAGGGCTTGATCCAGGCGACCGAGGCTGGCGAGCAGCAGCGCGTACCAGTGGTGAGCGGTCGGATAACTGGGGCTGAGGTCGATAGCCTGCTCGAATCCTTTCTCGGCGCCGGCCCAGTCCCACTCGTAAGTGAACTTGACCATGGCCAGCGAGGCATGCGCCTCGGCCAAGTCCCTATCGATTTCCAGGGCTTTCTCGGCGGCCGCCGTGGCCTTGGGGAAAGCTTCTTTCGGCGCGACGTCGGCGTAGTCCTCAGAAGGATATACGCGTCTGCCACGCCGGCATAGGCGGGCGCAGACGCGTTCTCCTTCTCGAGGACTACGCCGACGTCTCCCCGAAAGAGGCTTTCCCAAAGGCCAAGGCGGCCGCGGAGAAAGCCCTGGAAATCGACTGGGGATTTGGCCGAGGCACATGCCTCGCTGGCCATGGTCAAGTTCGCTTACGAGTGGGACTGGGCCGGCGCCGAGGAGGGGTTTCAACAGGCTATAGACCTTAGCCCCAGTTATCCAACCGCTCATCACTGGTACGCGCTGCTGCTGGCCAGCCTCGGTCGCTGGATCAAGCCCTGACGGAGATCGGCGCGCGCAGCGACTCGACCCGTTTTGTCGCCTTGAAGTCGGCTGAGGCCTGGCGTGTGCATGCCGCCGCGCGACGATACGATGTGGCGTTGGAGGAGTTTCGGAAAGCCCTTGGGCTCGATCCGAAAAACTTCCTTCCGCACAACAACTCGGGCTGGTCTATGTCCTGACGGGAAGGCATGCGGAGGGCGTTGCGGAACTTAGCGCGCATTTTGCCGCAGCACGAGTTCAGCCCGCATTTCCTGGCAGATCTCGGGTCCACCTACGCCTTGGCCGGCAGGGGGGGCGAAGCCAGAAACGTCCTCAAGCCCTGACCGAGCGCTCCCAGGCAGACTTACGTCAGCCCGTACCGGCTGGCTCTGATTAGCGCCCCCCTGTGTTTAAAGAGAACACTATGAGACTGTTGCAGCAGGCCTTTGAACAGCGTGAGCTTTCAGTGGCATCGTGCAGTTGAAGGTGGAACCCAGGCTCGATCCGCTGCGCGACGGCCCCCGGGCTGGCATAAATCTTCCCCGTGATTGGGGGCGGGTCCCCGACCTGCCCTGGGCGTTCTCTCACCAATCATCAATGAGGAAATCGTCGATTCCTTGGCCACACCGACAGTGCCCGACAGGCGGAATCGCGGGACAGTCGAACGAAACCTACACCTTCTCGGTCGTTGGAGAACATCTTCTGGACCAGTTCGTCGTCCTTGGGCGGGTGCAGTTGTCTGTAGGCTCCCGCCGCGCAGGCCAGCGCCGCCAGGAGCGCCACCGCGCCGGAGGAGGGTGTCCAAGCCCGCGCCCCAAAACACGGCTAGAATACAGACCACGGTCCGCGACAGCCAGGTGATGGTTCTGGATCTGGCCTGTCGCCCCTGGCGCGGCGCCATCGAGGAACGGCCGGGGATGGGCGAAGAAAACAGCCAGCCGGCCCAGCGCCGCTCCGCAGAGGTACCATAACTCACCGCCATCGTCACCTGGGTCTGGCTTCCAAAATTGCCCACCCGGAGAGCAAAACCGGGATCGCGTTGCCCGGAATTGACTCTGGGCGGCACCCGTGCGTTCACCTGTATTTCCGGCCACCAGGCCCGGCGCCGCGGCCGCGTAGAGCACCTACCGCGTCTCCTGTGGCCAGGATGCGCACGGTAACACCCAACTGCGGCTTCGGGCAGGACGGTGGTGGCCGGTTCCTGCCCGTCCCACGCCCACGGGGGGTCGGTCTGGCCCGCCCCGTAGCATGCACCGTGACCACCGAGCTTTTCGCCGCGGGATTGGAAGCGGACTGGGCTTGAAGTCCTGGTTCAGAATGGCACCCTGCCCAGCACACGGAGGAACTCTGCGTAAACAGCCCCTGCGCGGCTGCGGCCACGTTGAGCTTCACCGCTTTGAACCAACCACAGCCCTGGGACTCCACTTCAAGTTGGGTCTCCGTCTTCCCCCGCCACGGCGTAAGGCACGATGGCGGTCACTTGGCCCTCAGAAACGTACAGCAGCGGAGCCGGTATCATGAAGGCACCCGAGGTCTCCGCCACGAGCTGGTTACGAAGCGCCGGTCCGCGCTCGGTTGCAGCGTCACCGGCGTAAGCAGCCCCAGTCCCGATCCGAAGATCGTCATTACCTCACCCAGGGGGGCTCCCCGGCGCGAAGCTGGCCGCGTTCACAGCGCGCGATGACGAGATCAGCACCTCAGCCGGCCCCTGCGTCACAGTGAAGGTCTGTCCCCCGATGGCCACCGTTCCCGTACAGAGAGTACGCGACACAGGTTGGGGGACACCGCGTAGTTTGAGCCACGCCCCAACCCGGAGACGTTCAACCAGGAAGTGATCTTAATCCATTCCACGCCGCTCTCCACCGTCCCACTTGCACCCCGCGCCAGCCTGGACGCTAACCAGTTTGCAGACTTTCCCGCGGCCCGCCGCTTCCGCGCTGCTGGGCGCCAGCACAACACTGCAAGATACACCAGCCTGCGTGATCGTAAAACTGTGGCCGTCCACCGTGATGGCGCCGGTACGAGCCTCGGGAGAGGGATTCGCCGCCACCGAGTAACCCAGCTTCCATCGCCGGT
>CAVRZY010000010.1:0-22933 GCA_963725415.1 uncultured Acidobacteriota bacterium
GGTGGCCTTGACGATGTAGCCGAACAGTACGGTGCAGACAAAGCCGCCGAACTGGCCGGCGGTGTTCATCACGCCGGTGACCACGCCGGCGTGCCTGGCGCCCACATCCAGGCAGATGGCCCAGGCGACCGGCAGCATCAGATCCATGATGCCGAAGCCCAAAGAGGAGAGCGCCACTACGGTGGTCTTATCATGGTTCAGCGCCATGCCGAGGACCAGCAGGGCGGTCACAGCCAGGCTGGCGACGCCCAGCGAGCGGCGGCCCGCGCCCAGTCCCCAGCGGCGCACCAGGCGATCGCTGGCGAATCCGCCGATGAGGTTGCCGACCATGCCCAGCAGAAAGGGCAGGGTGGCGAAGATGCCCATCTCCTTTTGGCTGAATCCGACGCCGCGGACCAGGTAAGTGGGAAACCACGAGAAATAGAACCAGGGTCCCCAGACGTAGCAGCAGTACATGGCCACGATCAGCCAGAGCTGCCGGCTGCGCAAGAGCGATCTCCAGGGCACGGCGGCGTGCAACGAAGTGGCGTGGGAGGGGCCGATCTCTTCCAACTCCTGTGCCGTGATACCCGGCTGCCGACGGCAGTCGTCACGAAACCAGAACCACCAGGCGGCAGCCCAGACCAGGCCGACCAGGCCGAACATGAAGAACGCGGCCCGCCAGCCCAGCGCCGCCTGAATGGGGACCGCCAGCAGGGGAGCCAGAGCGCCTCCAAAGCGGCTGGCGCCCCAGACGAAGCCCTGGGCGCGCGCCCGTTCGCGGCTGGGGAACCAGCGGGCGATGGCCCCGGAGGCGTTGGGGTAGGCGCCGGCTTCCCCCGCTCCGAACAGGAATTGAGTCACCAGCAGACTGACGAAGCTTATGGCCGCCCCAGTCAGACAGGTGAAAGCCGACCACCAGAGCACGATGCGGGTGAGGACTTTGCGTTGGCCGATGCGGTCACCCAGGGCGCCGGTGGGGATCTCGAACAAGCCATAAGCCAGGACGAATGCACCCAGGACCCAGCCCCAAAGTTGGGGTGGGATCCCCAGTTCCTCTTGCATGCGGGGGCTGGCGACGGCGATGCACAGGCGATCCAGGAAGGTGATGGTGCCCAGGCTGGCCAGGAACAGCAGAACGATGTGGCGCTTTCTCAAGCCGCGACCTCGTCGTCAGATGCGGGCGAGTCTGGCGGCCAACAGGACCTCGCGGGCGCGGCAGATGGCCGAGCCGGGGCTGGAGAGCACGGGCTTGGAGCGCGCCTCGGGCGGAATCCGCCCGACCACGCCGGCCATGGAGGCTTGAGCCAGCACCACCACGTCCACAGTGCCGATGAGCCGGACCAGCGCGGCCGTGACGATGTGGTCATGAGTCTCATTGTCGCCCGCGATCACCGCGTCGAAGGCCCCGTCGCAGAGGCACGGTACCACCTCAATCAGGCGCGACTGAGCCGCGGCGGTCTCGCGCAGCAGAGCGACGGTGGGCTCCAGGGTGGTGGCCAGGGTGGCCATCACGCCGATACGAGCGCCTAGCCGCACGGCCTCCTCCGCCATGGCCTCGTCCACGCGCAGCACCGGAAAGTCGAAGACCTGGCGCGCCAGCGGCACGGCGGGGCCGATCGAAGAGCACGTCACCAGCACGGCGTCTGCGCCGGCCTCGCGCGCGTTCTGGATGAGCGCCAGCACACGCCGCACGGTGGCCCTTGCCAGGCCCTGCGCCGCGACGGTGTTCTTGATCAGACTCTCGTCCACCATGTGGAAGATCGCCACGTCGGGTATCGTCTGCTCGCACAGCTCTGAGAACATGGGGATCAGCACGTGGCTGGTGTGGAGCAGCGCCAAAGTCTGGGACATCAACGCTCCTTTCTGGGGCCCGCCGGACAAGCACGGCCCAATCGCGCGCAGGCTCTCTAGGCGCTTGGCCGATGGAGCGGAGGCCGCGGCCTTCGACCGCGCGGACCGTTCCATCCTGCAACTCGCCGCCCAAACGAGGATCGTACCACTTCACCTCGAAGGTCCCGCGGGTTCCGGCGAGGTTCAGTTCCGCAGTGCCACCATCCGGCAGGTAAATGGCGTAGACCTCGCCCTCCTGGGCGAATACGTAGTCGTTGGGCGCCGGCGTGAGTTCGTCGCGGTGGCGCATCCGCTGAAACGGCAGGTAGCGGGTGAAGAACTCGTGGGCGAAACGCATGAGGTCGAACAAGTGGTCGCGGCTGCGCCAGTCCTCGCAGTTCAGGTCGTCATTCGGGTAGCTATAAAAGAAAATCGTGCCGAAGCCGCCGGCCATGAGGTTGCCCCAGATGGAGAGCTTGCGCACCTTGTCGTGCCAGTAGTCCTCCTCGTCGCTGGCGACGCCGGGGTTTATCTCGATGAGGCCGGCCAGCCACTTGTGGCCGGCTTCGGCGGACCGGTCCAGCCACTTGATGGTTTCGGCGTGGGTGCTCTCGGGATCGTGCTGCATGGCGGTGCCGTCGAAGTTGGGGAACCCAAGGAGCCGGCCGTAGGTCTTATCGTCCGGGATCAGCTCGGCTTTCCACTGCACGTACTCGATGGGATGCCGGTAGGGGTCGGTGGCTCGGAGGTCGTTGCAGATGTCTTTCACGTCCTGAGTGGTGAAGTAGCGCCAGCGGTCCATTTCCTCGTCGAGGTCCCAGATGAGGGCGTGGTGATGGGCGAAGCGGGCGACCAGCTCGCGGTAGTAGAGCTTGCGGAGCGTGCTCAGCTTGCCAAGGAGCTGTTCGTTCTCTTCCTCCTGGGTAATGACGATCAGTTGCAGCCCCAGGCGGTCCATGTGAGAGAAGACGATCTCCCACTGGGCCAGCTTGGAGACGTCGTAGCGGGCGCGCTCGTCGTAGCCGGTCCAGGGGTAGATCTCGCGCCCGTCACCGCCGATGTTCATGGTGAGGGAATAGAAGGTGTTCATGCCCTTGCCGGCCAGGTAGTTGAGCGCGCCGATGATGCCCTTGCCCTGGCCTCCCTTCCAAGTGGGATCGCCGGTCCGCCAATCCTTGCCGTGGGGCTCGAAGTGGTGCAGGCCGTCGGGGAAAGGCATCCGCTTGGCCGCGGCGCCACGGTGGTCCACGGTGTTGTCGAATTCGTAGTAGGCGAGGAAGTTCTCGGGGCTCTGGGTCCCCACCATGATGAAATACTCCCCCGAGCCGGCGTAACGGGGGTAGTGCTCGCCCACGTAGCGCAGCATGCCGCGGGCGCGATGATCGCGCCCCTTCTTGTCGGTGGGACCGACCGTGAACGTGCCGGCCGCGCCATCGCAGGAAACCGGCTTGCCGGCGTTCGCCTCGCGGCTGACGGCGACATCGGGCCCGGCCCGGAAGGAGACGCGGTAGCTCCACTGGCCAGGCTCGTCCGGGACGAAGTGCACCCGCCACCTGTTTCCGGCGGTGGCGCCGGTCTCGGCGGCATTGCCGTCCGCCGCGAAATATCCAGGGACGAGGTAGCTCCTCGACCCCTTGGTGAACATGACGTTGAGACGGTAGTGGAGGAACGGGTTTGGGTTGGCCGTCTCGGAGCTGTCCGGCCCGTCGAAGGTGAGGGTGACATTGTGCCACTGTTTGAGCTCGCCGGTGAGGGTGACGCCAGGCAGAAGCTGGAGGAAACAGAACAGCGACGCCAGCGTGACCAACGGTCTAGTCATAAGGCTTGCTTTGAGAAGCAATCGGCGCAGCGTGTGGAGCCTCTCGTTTGGCAAACGCATCCGGTGAGGATCATGCTAGCGGAATTCGGCGTAGCGAACAACGCCGGGAAACGTGGACCAGCCATGTTCCGTATCGTGAAACGCCCCTCGACGGAGTTTCAGTGAATTGTCATCCCCGGCGCGCCTTGGCGAACGGCTTGCCGTCCCGCTTTGCGGAACGCGCGGTCCGCTGTGCGCCGCATTCTTAATGCCTCAGAAGGTCTGAAAAAATCGGAACACAGGCAAGAATGCCTGTGCCACGTTTCCGCAAGTCCTGTGTTTCGAGTGTGGCACGGACATTCATGTCTGTGTTTTCGTCGCCAAGCCAATTTTCTCACGCCTTCTTAGGCATTGCGCGCATTCTGCGGGGGATGTTGACGAGGACGCGGTCAGAGTGGTAAGGTCACCGTGCATCAGATGGCAAACCTGCATAAACCTGCCACCGCGGTCTCCCGCCGCACGCTTCCTTTCATTTTGCTCCTCACTCTGACCCAGTGGCCGGCCGCGGCCGCCGGCCTCCAGCAGCCTCCACAGAAGGTCGAGCGCTGGGGGTTGTTCGAACTCGCCCTGCACGGCCCCAGCACCGGCAATCCCTTTCTCGAGGTTCAGTTCCGCGCCGAGTTCCGCTACCAGCACCGCGCCATCGAGGTAGACGGCTTCTATGATGGCGACGGGGTGTATCGCGTCCGGTTCATGCCGGACACCCCCGGCGCCTGGACGTACACCACCCGTAGCAACAGCCCCGAGCTGGACAGCAAGACCGGCCAGTTCTCCTGCGTGCCGCCCTCGAAAGGCAACCACGGCCCGGTCAGGGTTCGGAACACCACTCACTTCGGCTACGCCGACGGCACGCCCTACTTCCCGTTCGGGACCACCTGCTACGCCTGGGCGCACCAGGGCGAGGAACTGGAACAGCAGACCCTCAAGACCCTGCGCAGCGCGCCGTTCAACAAAATGCGCATGTGCGTTTTCCCGAAGGACTACGTGTATAACAAGAACGAGCCGCCGTTTTACGCCTTCGAGAGAAATGCCGCCGGTCAGAACGACTACGCGCGCTTCAACCCGCAATTCTTCCGGCATTTTGAAAAGCGCGTCCAGGACCTGCTGGAACTGGGCATCGAAGCAGACCTGATCCTGTTCCACCCCTACGACCGCTGGGGCTACGCCCGGATGCCGGCCGAGGCCGACGACCGCTATATGCGCTACGTGGTAGCCCGCCTGGCCGCCTTTCGCAATGTCTGGTGGTCGATGGCCAATGAGTACGACTTCATGAAGGAGAAGAAGATGGCCGACTGGGACCGCTTCTTCCGCATCGTGCAGGAGAGCGACCCGTACCAGCATCTTCGCTCCATCCACAACGGAACGGTGCTCTACGATCACAGCAAGCCGTGGGTGACGCACGTCAGCTTCCAGAGCTCGGAGCTGGAGAAAGCGCGGGAGCTGGCGGCCAATTACCGGAAGCCGGTGATCTACGACGAATGCAAGTACGAGGGGAACATCCCGCGGCGCTGGGGCAACATTTCGGCAGGCGAGCTGGTGCGGAGGTTCTGGCTGGGGACCGCTGGCCGGCGCTTACGTCGGCCACGGCGAGACTTATCTTGACCCCAACGACATCCTGTGGTGGTCCAAGGGAGGCGTGCTGCACGGCGAGAGCCCGCAGCGAATCGCGTTTCTGCGCAAGATCCTGGAAGAGGGACCCTCCGGAGGGGCTCGCCGGCTGGGCCTCCTACTACCCCTCGGGCGGCAAAGAGGGAGAATATTACCTCTACTACTTCGACATTAACCAGCCCGCCGAGTACGAGTTCGATCTGCCCAAGACCGGCCCCTATCGCGCGGAAATCATCGATCCCTGGGAGATGACCATCACCCCGGTAACGGGGACGTTTGAAGGCAGGTTCAAGCTGAATCTCCCCGGAAGGCCGCACATGGCGGTGAGGATCCAGAGAGTGCAGTAGCCGGCGCCGCCGGCGCTTGTCAAACTGGGGGAAAGCGAGTACAGTTTGTATTGACTAGAGCCCGTGACCCGGATGACAATGAGGCCAGGGGTTTCTGTAGGAAGGCCTCTGGCTCCGAAGCACGGAGTTGAGGGACAGACAGGAATGAAGTAAGGTTAGAGATTCGGAGAACTGCATGGGAGGATTGGCATGCCAATCAAGAGATTGAGGTTGCGGCTGAGGATTTCAGCCGCAGTGTTGTCGCTGCTGACGCTGGCAGCGATTCTTGTCTCGATGGTCCAACCGATGCCGGCTCAGGAGATCAGCGCCGGCATCACCGGCAGGATCACCGACCCGACCGGGGCCGCTATCGTGGGGGCCACGATCACGGCCAAAGACCTGCAACGCGGCACAGTCTGGCCCACCCAGACCAACGAGGAAGGTATCTTCGCTTTCCCGCGCATTCCGGTGGGCACCTACGAGATCAAGGTGGAGGCCAAGGGCTTTAAGACGGTCACGCAATCGGGCATCACTCTGGAGCTGAACCAGAGGGCGCGCCTGGATCTGAGGATGGAGCTGGGCACCGTCGCCGAGTCCGTCGAAGTCACCGGGGTTGCTCCACTGTTGAATACCGAAACGACGATTGTCGGTTCGACATTGACTGCGAACTCCATCATCAACACGCCGCTCATCACCCGCAACTTCATCATGTTGACGCTGCTGGCGCCGGGCGTGACCACCACCGACCCCTCCGCCTTCAACAGCGGCCAGCGAACGGGGGGCGGCCGGCCCTACGTCAACGGCAACCGCAAGGAGGCCAACAACTTCCTGCTGGACGGGATCGACAACAACCTGACCTCGGACAACCTGACGGCCTACCAGCCCAACCTGGACGCCATCCAGGAGGTCAAGATGATCACCAATAACGCCTCGGCCGAGTTCGGCAATTTCCAAGGCGGGGTGATCAACGTGAGCCTGAAGTCGGGCACCAACCAGTTCCACGGGACGGTGTTCGAGTTCTTCCGCAACGACAAGTTGAACGCCAACAACTGGAACCGCAACTGGTCGTTGCAGCCGGACCCCAAGACCGGCAAATCGCCCCGCTCGCCCATCCGCTGGAATGAGTTCGGCGGCACCATCGGCGGGCCGGTGAAGCGCGACAAGATCTTCTTCTTCGGGGACTATCAGGCGATCCGGCGCTACACTCCCACGTCGATCGGCACCCGGACGCAGATGTCGGCGGCCTGGCGCAACGGAGACTTCTCGAACATGCTTCCGGCGCCTTACAGCATCCAGCTCTACGACCCGGCCACCACGGACGCCAACGGGAATCGGCAGCCGTTTCCCAACAACCAGATCCCGGCGGGGCGCCGGAACATCGTGGCGACGAACCTATTCAACTCGCTGGACCTGTACCCGCTGCCCATGCGGCCCGACCTCCGAAACAACTACGATGTGGCCAGCAAGAGCCAATTACTAACCGACCAGTTCGACGGCAAGGCGGACGCCAAGCTGACCGACAAAGACGACTTGTCCGTCCGATATTCCTGGGGCCGGCAGGAGACCCCCAGCTTCAGCTCCTTCCCGCTGAACTTCCCCAGCTTCAACCACTCCCCGTTCAAGAACGGGGTGATCAACTGGACGCGCTCGCTCAGCCCCACCAAGGTGAACGAGCTGCGGATCGGCGTCAACCGGGTCATGCTGTGGAACGGAGGCCAGGACGGAGGGAAGGGCAACATCGCCGAGAAACTGGGCATCCAGAAGGGCAATGACCGCGGTCCAGGGTTGTTGTCATTGCAGGGCTGGACCTATGCCGGCGGCGTGGGCAGCGCCAACATCGGCACCCAGCAGAAGTTCCCTAACAACACCTTCCACTACGCGGACAACTTCAGCCTGATGCGTGGCCGGCACATGATGAAGATGGGCGGCCAGTTGCTGCGGCAGCAGATGAACATCTTCTATGCCGGCAACAACGGCCGGACCGGCCTGATCAACTTCGACGGCCATTTCACCTCCAATCCCACCCCGCGCTCGACTGGGCTTCCCGAGGCCGACTTCTTCCTGGGCTATCCCAATCGGGTCGGACGCGGGCTGGACACCGGAAGCTGGGGGCATCGCAAGAACATCCTGGGTTTCTATTTCCAGGATGACTGGCGCGTCACCGACGAGCTGACCCTGAACCTGGGCCTGCGCTGGGAGTACCACAGCCCGCTGATTGAGGTCAAGGACCGGCAGTCCAACTTCGAGCCCTTCACCGGCAAGCTGCTGCTGGCCGGCAAGGACGGCAACAGCCGGGCCCTGTACGAACCGTTCAAGAAGGACTTCCAGCCGCGGGTGGGCTTTGCCTGGACGCCCGCGGCGCTGGGCGGGAGGACCGTGGTCCGCGGGGCCTACACCATCTCGTCGTTCATGGAAGGCACCGGGACCAACCTGCGGCTGCCCATGAACCCGCCGTTCAACGTGGAGTTCGAGATCATCCACGACAAGACCACGCCGGGCCAAACCACCGACCAGGGGTTGACGCTGGTCTCGGCGACGGACCCGTACAAAGGCAGCAATATCCGCTTGTGGGATCCGTTCGTGCGCCCGGCCAACGTGCAGCAGTGGAGCTTAATTCTGGAGCGGCAGTTCTCAAGCTCTATGGTGGCGACCCTGGGATATGTGGGCCAGCATGGCACGCACCTGATCGTGCCCATGCCCTACTTCCAGAAGCGCCTGGTGGCGCCGGGGAAAGTGGAGGCCAGCCCCTACTTCGCGGGCAACCCGGCGGTGTCCCGGATCACCCAAATCTCGGGTACCGAGGCCTGCGGCAACCAGCAGTACCATTCGCTGCAAGCTACTCTGCGCAAGCGCCTGACCAAGGGGTTGGAATACCAGCTCAACTACACCTTCTCGAAAGGCATGAGCGATGCCATCGGCTACTACGGCGAAGGCGGGCAGGCCGCTTCGCAGTCCGCCTACTGGCAGAACCTGTACGACCGGAAGGGCGAGTGGGGTCCGACGTACTTTGACGCCAAGCACATCTTTACAGGCGTGTACACCTACGAGTTGCCGTTCGGCCGCGGCCGGCAGTTGGGCTCCGATTGGGCCCCGGTGCTCAATGGAGTCCTGGGCGGCTGGCAGATCGGCGGGATTGTAACGCTGCGCAGCGGCTTCCCGCTCACCATTCAGGCCACCGACCGCTCCGGAACCACCTCCAGAGGCGCGCGGGCCGACCGCGTCGGCAACGGGGAAGGCCCCAAGCAAGTAGGGCAGTTCCCGAACACCTGGCTGGACCGCTCGGCGTTCAAGGAACCCGCTGCGGGGACGCTGGGCAACACCGGCATCGGCGTAGTCCGCGGGCCGGGCTGGAAGTCAACTGACCTGACCCTCTCGAAGTATTTCAGGGTTACGGAGAGCAAGCGGCTGGAGCTTCGGGCGGAGACTTTCAACCTGACCAACACGCCGCAGTTCAGCTCTCCCAACCGCAGCGCTTCCAGCGCGCTGTTCGGCGAACTGACCGGGGCGCAGGGAGACCGGCAAGTTCAATTGGCGGTGAAGTTCTACTTCTGAGCGTACTCTTCACCGCAGAGACGCTGAGAGCGCAGAGGTTGCGCAAAGAAGACATGAGCAGTCTGCTTTGCGAATCCTCGGCGTCCTCTGCGGCTCTGCGGTGAATCGAGCCCGCGAGTCACAGCAGCGTCGTATCGAGGGTGTCTTCGGACGGGAGGGGTCGGAGTTCGCGCGGTGGCTGCGGGTGAGTCCCCAGGTAAGCGAGCAGCTCGTTCTCCGAAGCGTTGAAAAAGGAGTCGATCAGTTCCCGGAGGGCCAGGCGGCGGACGGCGTCACGGGTGAGGATGGGGGCATAGACGAACGAGCGTCCCACCTTGCGGCGCGCCACGTTGCCCCTGCGGACTAGCCGGTCCAGAACGGTCATCACGGTGGTGTAGGCCAGGTCGCGGTTCCCTGAAAGCGCCTGGCGCACATCCCGGACGTTGCCCTCACCGATACTCCACAGGGCCTTCAGACATTCCAGTTCCAGGGGCGGGGGAATCTCGCGCGGGGGGCTGGGTCTGCGCATTTCTATTCGTCCTCGCGCAGGCCCTCAAGGGCGTGGCCCAACTTCTCGCCGAACAGGCTGAGAGTGCGGTCGTCTCTGCGCGCGGTTTCGTGGGGTTTGGCGGGGTGCTCGGGGGGTTTCACCGGAGCGGGCGAGGTTTCCTCTCGCTCCAGGTCCGCCAGATATTTCAGCTTCTTGAGGACCATGCGCTCGAGCGAGGCGCTATAGCCGGTCCAGTGGCCCTCCATCTGGCGGTCCTGCTCGACCAGGGTTCGCATGCATTCCATCTTGGCGTCCAGGTCGTCGAGGTAGTGCAGCAACAGAGCCTCCGGGAACAGCGGCACTTTCGGCGATCCGAATTCGAGCTGGCCGTGGTGACTCAGCACCAGGTGTTCGATCAGGTTTCGCAAGCGCTCGGGAAAATCGGGCAACAGGCTCAGCTTTCGCTCGATCAGGCGCGTGGCAATAGCGATATGGCCGACCAGTTGCCCCTCGGTGCTGTAGCCGAAACCGCGGTCGTAGGTCAGCTCGTAAATTTTCCCGACGTCGTGGAGAACGGCGCCGGCCAGCAGGAGGTCGAGATCGACGCTCTGGTAGTGCTGAGCCGCGAGCTGGCACAGGCGGCACAAGGAGAGCACGTGCTCGATCAGGCCGCCCAGGTAAGCGTGGTGAATGAACTTGGCCGCCGGAGCTTTCTTGTAACGGCTAGCGATCTCTTCGTCATCGAGGAACAGCTCGAGCAGCCCGCGGATATGCCGGTTGGAGACGCCGGCGACGATCTGGCGCAATTCGGCCAGCATCTCCTCGGGATCGCGTTGCGAAGCCGGGAAGTAATCCGCCAGCTCCACCTCGCGTTCGTCGATGCGCTGGAGTTTGTGAACGGTGAGCTGGGGCCGGTTATTGTAGATCTGGAGCAGACCCTTGACTTTGACGAAATCGTCGCGCTCGAAGGCCTCCATGACTTCGGCGACGTTGTCCCACATTTTGGCCTCGAGCTCGCCGGTGCGGTCGGCGAGCTGCAAGGAGAGGTAGGGCTCGCCGGTTTTCTTCTGGCGAATCTCCTTGGAGTGAACCAGGAAAGTGGCCACGACCACCTTGCCGGCCTCGAGTTCGCTGACGTAGGGGGATTTCATCGAGCTCGAACTCTTGGACTTCACGGTGGTCTTGGTGCCGGGAATGGGGGCCAGCCAGAGCAGGCGGCGGCGCCGGATGCGGCTGGCCACTTCCTCTTTGGTGACGGTGGCGGGTTTGAACTGCCCCGGTTCCCTCCAGGCGGTGTCCTTGTCGGGCGCCGCGCCGGAGTCCAGGTAGTCGCTGCGGATTTCCAGGAAGGCGTCGCCGCGCAACTTGGTGAGATAAGTGCGCACGGCGGGCTGCATACGGGGCGAGTAGAGCCTTTCCATGATCTCGTTCTCGACGACTTCGAAGGGTTGCAGGCCGGGCGCGTAACGCTCCTCGATCTTCAGGATCACGAAGCCGTTGGGCTGGCGGAGGGGATCGGTGACATAGCGGGGGCTTTCCTTGAAGACGATGTCCTCGATTTCCTTCTTGAGGTCTCCGCGCTTGAAGGCGCCCAGCTCGCCGAAATTCTGCGCCGTGGTGGCGTCGGAGTTGTCGCGGGCCAGGTTGCCGAAGTTCTCGCCCTTGCGGGCCCGGGCCACGATGTCCTTGGCTTTCTTCTCGGCGGCCGCGATGCCCTTCTCATCCTTGCCCTCTGTGGAGATGAAAATCTCTCGCAGCACCACCTGCTCTTCGCGGACAAATTCGCTCTTGTGCTCCGCGTAGTATTTCTGGACCTCCGCCTTGGGGATGGAGATCCTGGAGCCGACTTCCCGCTGAATGACGTGGCGCGTCAGGATGCCGTCCTTGGTCTGTTGCTTGAAGTCTTCAAAAGGCATGCCGGTCTGCTCGCGGACGTACTGCTGGAACTTGTCGGGATCGGTGAGCTTGCTCTGCAACTGGAGATCAGCCAGGTACTTGCTGACCTCGCTGTCCACGTTGACGTTCAGGTCCTTGCCTTTCTGAACCAGCAGGAGATGATCGATACGATCGCGCAGCAGGTCTTTTTCGGCCTCGGCGAGGGTCTGGGAGAGTCTGGCTCGGTCAGGCCCTGGCGTTTGAGCTCGATTTCGAGCTGGCGGCGGGAGTGCTCGATTTCGCCGCGGGTGATGATCTCGTTGTTCACCTTGGCGACGATCAGCTCGACGACCTTGACATCGGCGGCGGGCAAGACGCCCGCGAAAAAGGCCAACAGAGGAACGGCGGACTTCATGGACATAGTATCCCTTACAGTTTACCCTCTACGGCAGTAGTCGGGAAAACTGGTCCTTGAGGAACTGGAGCAAGGCGGCTGGGGAGGTGAGGCCGTCCAGCGGTAGGCGGAGGACGCCGGCCGGCGTGAATTGGGCGCCTTCGGTGCGGCTGACCAGCGACATGAGCCGGTTGGGATCCACTCGGGAGGCGGCGTGGAACTTGATATTGAGCAAGCCGTGGCGGCGGTCGATGGACTCGACGCCCAGTTGCTGGGCAGCGCTCTTGAGGACAGCGTAGTCGAGCAGATGAGAAACGGCTTCGGGCGGAGGGCCGTAACGGTCCCCAAGTTCGGCCCGAATCTTGGCGGCCTGCTCGGAGGTGGCGGCCTCGGCGATGCGCTTGTAAGCACGCAGGCGCTGGTGCTCGTCGGCGATGTAGTCCGGGGAAATGCGCAGGTCCAGTCCCAGGTTGAGGGTGGAGTGGATTTCCAGGGGCAGTTCTTCGCCCTTCAGTTCGCGGACCGTCTCTTCGAGCATTCGGACGTACATATCGAAGCCGACCGCGTTGATGTGGCCGTGCTGCTCGCCGCCCAGCAAGTTGCCGGCCCCGCGCAATTCCAGATCCAGGGCGGCGATCTTGAAACCGGCCCCCAGATCGCTGAACTCCTTCAGAGCGGCCAGGCGCTTGCGAGCCAGTTCGGTGAGTTCCGCATCGGGTGGGACCAGCAGGTAGGCGTAGGCGCGGCGGTTGGAGCGTCCGACGCGGCCCCGAAGCTGGTACAGCTCGGCCAGCCCATGGCGCTCGGCGTTTTCGACGATCATGGTATTGGCGAGTGGGATGTCGAGGCCATTTTCTACAATAGTAGTAGAAACCAGAACATCAGATTTGTGCTGCATGTAGGCCAGCATGACCTTCTCGAGTTCGGCCTCGCTCATTTGGCCATGACCCACGGCGATGCGCGCCCAAGGTACCAATGCCTGGATCATGGCGGCGCGGGACCAGATGGTTTCGACGCGGTTATGGAGGAAGTAGACCTGGCCACCGCGGCTGAGTTCCTGCTCGATGGCGGCGCGAATGAGGTCGGGCTGGAAGTGGGCCACGACGGTCTGGATGGCGAGGCGGTCCTTGGGGGGAGTCTCGATGACCGAGAGGTCTCGCAGGCCCACCAGCGACATGTGCAAGGTGCGGGGGATGGGCGTGGCGGTCATGGTGAGCACGTCCACGTTCTTCTTGAGCTGCTTGAGGCGCTCCTTGTGGCGGACGCCGAAGCGCTGCTCTTCGTCGACCACCAGCAGGCCCAGGTCGCGGAACTCGACGTCTTTGGAAAGCAGGCGGTGGGTGCCGATGAGGATGTCCACTTTGCCGGTGGCGAGGTCGGCCAGGATGGCCTGGATCTCTTTTTTGGAGCGGAAGCGGCTGAGCATTTCGACGCGGACGGGGAAAGGGGCGAAGCGGCGCTTGAAAGTCTCGTAGTGCTGGAAGCAGAGGACGGTAGTGGGGGCCAGGACGGCGATCTGCTTGCCGTCGCCGAGGGCTTTGAAGGCGGCCCGCATGGCGACTTCGGTTTTGCCGAAGCCCACGTCGCCGCACAGCAGGCGGTCCATGGGTTGGGGCTGTTCCATGTCGCGCTTGATATCGCGGATGGAGGTGAGCTGGTCGTCGGTCTCGACGAACTCGAAGGCATCCTCGAACTCCCGCTGCCAGTTAGCGTCGGCGGAGAAGGCAAAGCCCTCGGCGAGTCTGCGTTCGGCGTACAGCTTGAGGAGCTCGTCAGCCATGTCGCGGAGCCTGGCCTTGATGCGGGTCTTGGTGCGAGTCCAGGTGGCGCCGCCGAGGCGGTCCAGGGTGGGGATGTGCTCGCCAGCCCCGCGGAATTTCTGGATGAGGTCCATGCGGGTGAGCGGCACGTAGAGGCGAGCCTCGCCGGCGTACTCGATGAGCATGTAGTCGCCGGCTTGCTCACCGTGAGCGATCTCGCGAAGGCCGGCAAAGCGCCCGATGCCGTGCTCGCGATGAACCACGTAGTCGCTGGGCTTGAGGTCGGCCAGGTCGGCGGCGAAGGCGGCCAGACTGAGGTTTGGCGCGGGCCGGCCGGGCCACCCAATCGGTGGGGCCGAACAGGTCTTCGGTCCCGAAAATGGCCAGGCGCGCCTCCGGGAAAACCACTCCGCGCCGGATGAGGCCCTTGACCAGGAAGGTGCTGGCTACGGCGCCGGCCAGGTAGGCGCGCTCCGCCAGGTACGAAGGGGTGGCGTCGGAAGGCTCGATGCCGAGTTGGAAGGGGACAGAGTATTCCTGGAAGATCTCGGCGAGGCGTTCCAGCTCGCCGGTGGAAGCGCCGAAGAAGACCACCCGGCCGCCGCTTTCGACCAGGGTGCGGGCTTCGGCGACGGCCACCTGGATGTTGCCTTGGAAGGTCATCGAGGGCCGGGTACTTATGTGCAGCCCTTGCTGCGGAGGCGTCAGATCCAATTCGCGCAACGAGAGCTGCGCGGGCGGGGATTGAGCGGCGAGTTCGTCCCATCGAAAGAAGACCCGATCCGGCGGGCACAGGGGGAGCTGCCCGGAACCTCCAGGCGCTTCCACAGGCGTTCGGCGGCTGCTTCGAGCTGCTCGGGCTCGTCCCAGACTACCAGGGGTTTCTCCAGGAGGCCAAAAAGCGAGCCGGTGCGTGGCCTGACCAGCGGCGCCAGAAGTTCCCAGCCGGGGAATGCCTCGCCGGTCTTCGGGACCAGCTCTGAGCCCAGAGATTCGGATACTTCCGAGAACAGCTTGCGGGATTTGGGGTACTCCAGGAGCGGCAGAAGCGTACACTGATCGATCTTGAAGACGGACCGCTGGGAGTCCACTTCAAAGCGGCGCATCGACTCGATCTGATCACCGAAGAACTCGATGCGGACGGGTTGGGCGGACTCGGGCGGGAAGACGTCCAGGATTCCTCCTCGGATCGAGTATTCGCCGACCATCTCGACGGGTTCGCGGCGTTCGTAGCCGATGCTTTCCAGGTGAGTGACCAGGTCTTCGAGTGGAAGCTCTTCTCCTACATTAATAGTGAGTGCGAGCTGGCGGTAGAAGTCGGCCGAGGCGGTCCGAAGCAAAGCGGAGGCCACGGGGGTGACCGTGATGGGGACGCGCTCGGAGGCTAGGCGCCAGAGGCCGATGGCCCGCTGCTCGCTGATTTCAGCGTGGGGAGAGAGGCGCTGGCCGGGGAGGACATCCAGGGCGGGCAGAAGCTGGGGGCGAGGGACTCCGCGGCCTGAGGCCAATAGGTCGAAGAAGGTGTCGATGGCTTCCGAGAGGGACTCGGCCTGTTTGTTGCCGTCTACGATGATCAAGAGGGGGCGCTCGGTGGCGTGCCATAGGAGGACGGAGTAGAGAGCCTTGGCGGTGGTGGTGAGGCCGGACAGGGAGATGACAGGCCATGGGCCTGTCCTGCTGATGGCCTGGAAGGCTGGGTGGCGTGCCAGGCCCAGCAACAGATCGCGGATGGCGGGGTGAGTCAAGGCTGCCGAGCGAGAATCTCTTCAACTATTCCTGTCGTAGAGTAACCGGGTTCCAGGGGGAGGGCCAGGACTTTACCCCCGGCGGCCTCCACTTCCTCGCGCCCGGCGATCCAGTGCGCCCAATCGGCGCCCTTAACCAGTATATCGGGGAGTAGGGCGGCGATGAGCTCGCGGGGGGTGTCCTCGTCGAACAGGGTGACGGCATCGACGGCGGCGAAGCTGGAGGCCAGTTCGGCGCGCTCGCGCTCGGGGATGAAGGGACGGCTGGGACCTTTGAGGCGCTGGACGCTGGAGTCGGTGTTGAGGGCCAGGATGAGGAGGTCGCCCAGCGAGCGGGCGGTCTCCAGAAGCCGGATGTGGCCGGGGTGGAGGACGTCGTAGCAGCCATTTGTGAAGACCAGGGTCTTGCCGGCGCGCTTCCACTCGGCCCGCGCGGCGATCAGTTCCTGGCGTGTGTAGAATTGGCCCACGGGGGAGTGCTGGCTATGGCTGCATGAGCAGCTTCTTTTCGACCTCAAACAGGCGGGCCTCCAAAGCGGCAATACGTTCGTTCATGGCGCCATCGCTGGCCTGCAATGTAAGCAGGCTGGCTTCAGTCCGGCGCAAGCGCAACTCGCCAGGCCTGAGAAGTCCCTCGATGCCTCGGAGCAACTCGGTCTGGAGATCTCTGGAAAACTGCATCATCTCTGTCTTGAGATTGTCGAGGTCTTGCTTGGTTGCCAGTTGGTCGTTCATCTACCCTCCATATTACCCCCAAGCGCGTGCGGGAGGCGTGAGAAGAGTGTTTCATTTGCGACTCCGCCCGAGGCAGGCAAGAATGCCGACCCCACTTGGGCTAAGATGTTAGACCTGTCCCATGGAGTGGTCGAAGATCCTAGTGCGCGCGACGAATTGGGTGGGGGACGGGGTGATGTCCCTGCCGGCGCTGCGGGCGATTCGTGGGCGGTTTGGGGAGGCGCGGATTGTGGTGCTGGCGCGGCCCGGGGTGGCGGACTTGTACCGGCGCGAGGGGTGTTGCGATGAGGTGCTGGTGGGGACTGGGGAGCTGCGGGCGGAGCGGTTCGATGCGGCCATTCTGTTGCCGAATGCCTTTGAGGCGGCCTGGGTGGCTTGGAGGGCGGGCATTCCGCGGCGCATCGGATACGCCCGCGACCACCGCAGCCTTCTGCTGACGGATGCCATTGCGGTTCCCAAGAAGGGGCAGATTCCGTTGCACGAGCGGTTCTATTACCTGGAGCTGTTGCGGCGGGCGGAGCTTCTGAGCGAACTGCCTGCTGCGGACTCGATTCAGTTAGACAAGACCGAGGAGGCGCGGCGGAACGGAGAGAAGACGTTCAGAGAGATAGGTTTTAGCGGGCCGGTGATTGGACTAAGTCCGGGGGCGCAAAACAGCCGCGCCAAGCAGTGGCCTCCAGAGAGATTCGTCGAAGCGGCGGGGCGGCTGGCGAGCCTGTTGGGCGCCTCGGTGGCGATCTTCGGATCGGAGAAAGAGCGGCTGCTGGGGAAGTGGATCGCGGAGGGGATTCGCAGGGCCGGCCAGCGGGTGCTGAACCTGGCTGGGGAGACCAGTCTGGGACGGTTCATCGAGCTGGTGGCGGCATGTCGGGTGTTTCTGACCAACGACTCCGGAGCGATGCACGTAGCGGCGGCATCGGGCGTGGCGACGGTGGCCATCTTCGGCCCCACCATCGAGGCGGAGACGGGGCCAGTGTCGGCGCTGGCGCGGGTGGTGCGCGAGGAGGTCGAATGTAGCCGCTGCATGCTGCGGGACTGCCCGACCGATCACCGCTGCATGACCAGGGTTTCGGCGGAACGTGTGGCGCAGGTGGCGCTGGAGTTGGTGAAATAGATCGTGGACACCAGAAGGAAGATTGTGACACCGGCGCTGGCGGTCCAGAGGGCTGGCAGCGCGCGGGCCCAGGGCCGGCCGGTGACGGTGGTGACGGGGCATTTTGACCCTTTGCTGCCGGGGCATGCGCGGCGACTGAACGAGATTGCGGAGCCGGGTGGGGTGCTGGTGGCCGTTGTGACGGAGCCCGCTCGGCCAATTTTGGCGGCGGAAGCGCGGGCGGAGCTTGTGGCGGCACTACAGATTGCAGATTACGTGGTAGTCGCGGAGGGCCCCGCGCTGGAGGAGTTGCTGGACGGGCTTCAGGCGGCTCGAATTTTTCGGGAAGAGGCGGCGGACCAACGCCGCGCTCAGGAGCTGATCGCTCAGATTCATCGAAAAGGCGGCGGGTGCCTGTGATGGGTGGTCCTCAGATTCTGGTGGTACGGATCGGCTCGATGGGGGACATCGTGCATGCTCTGCCGGCGGTGGCCACGCTGAAACACAGTTTCCCGGGCTCGAGTCTGAGCTGGGTCGTGGATGCCAGATGGGCGCCGCTGCTGGAGGGGAATCCGTTTGTCGATCGGCTGATCCTACTTAAGCGGCGGAGCACCAAGGGTCTGGTGGAGACCTGGCGACAATTGCGAAAGAGCCGCTTCGATTTTGCGGTGGATTTTCAGGGACTGGTGCAGTCGGCCCTTGTGGCCACGCTGGCGCGGCCGGACCGGATCTTCGGGTTTCACCAGTCCCAGGTGAGGGAGAAGCCGGCGGCCTTGTTTTATTCGAGCAAGGTCCGCTCGAGCGCGGCCCATATGGTGGAGCGCAATCTGGAACTGGCGGCGGGAGCCGGGGCCTCGGCCATCCTGCGGACCTTTCCGCTGCCGGAAGGGAGGCCGGAGGGGAAGCTGCCGGAAGGCGATTACGTGCTGGCGGGGCCGCTGGCGGGGTGGCGCGGGAAGCAATGGCCGCTGGAATACTATCCGGCCCTGGGGCGGCGGCTGCGGGAAGAACTGGGACTTTCGCTGGTGCTGACGGGACCGCCGGAATCGAGGCTGCTGCTGGGAGCGTTACCGGACACCGAAACTTGCTTGTGCGGCGTTCGAGGTCTGATTCACGCCACGCGGCGGGCGCTGGCGGTGGTGGGAATCGACAGCGGGCCGCTGCATGTGGCGGCGGCTTTGGGCAAGCCGGGAGTGGCCATTTTTGGGCCGACGGACCCGGCCCGGAACGGGCCTTATGGAGAGACCTTCACGGTGCTGCGCAGCCCGCGGGCCAGAACCAGCTACAAGCGCCGCAGCGAGGTGGATGAAAGCATGCGGCAGATTCCGCCGGAGGCCGTCCTGGAAGCCTTGAAAGCCCGCATCGCCGCAAGGCGAAAAGCCGCGGGGTCGCCGGTCTGATGCGCCGTTACTGGTTCGCGAAGCGCTATGCGGATGTGGTAGCGCGGCTGCGGGTAGGATGCGGCTTCGTGCTGGTGGCGGCGTTCGCCTACTTCTCTGCTCCTAACTTCGGGTCGCTGGCGATGGGCCTGCCGATTGCCGTGGCGGGCCTGCTGCTGCGGGCCTGGGCGGCGGGGCATCTGGCCAAGAACGAACGCTTGGCGATCAGCGGCCCATATGCCTACTTGCGCAATCCTCTTTATGTGGGGACGTTGATTGTGGCGGCGGGTCTGGTGATCGCTTCGCGGCGCTGGCTGCTAGCGGTTCCATTTGCCGCGGTGTTCGTGCTGGTTTACCTGCCGGCAATCGAGCTGGAGGAACAGCATCTGCGGGAATTGTTTCCGGAGTATGCGGGGTATGCGGCGCGCGTGCCGATGCTGTGGCCGCGGGTGAGGGCGAGGGAAAGGCACCAGCCGTTCCGGTGGGAGCTCTATTGGAGAAACAAGGAGTATCAGGCGCTGCTGGGGCTCATGGCGGGCATGGCGCTGCTGGTTTGGAAGGCGCTGTAGTCTCGCGCACCGGGGACGCGATTCCCTCTGCCGGTGAAAGCGAAATCCAAGTGGTCCTTAGTGCCTATTCGAATCTGGATCCTTGATTGACTGCGCGTGGTGCGGATGAGAGGACTTGAACCTCCACGGAGTTGCCCGCACTAGAACCTGAAACTTTCTTACAGGATTGCGTCATGTCGCCTCGCGCTGCAACTGACCGCAATTCAGGGCACGCTTGCTGCGGCCTCTTGCCTCCGGTTGCGCTCCGACAAGGACAGTTGCAAGGACAGTTCAGCAATCAGGGATCGTAGCGGAGGCCCCAGTTCTGCCAGGCCCCCGGCAGGCCGCCGCACCTGAAACCCCTACCACTGGCCTTCGGATGCACCCTGGGGCTTCCCTGTGCGAACGGCGCGGCGTTCTGCGGCCAGGGAGCCTGCCAGATCACGTTCCCCGCCGCGTTGGGTCAGCTGTCAAAAACGATCCAGTTGTCACGGTACGGCTTTACTGAACCGTAAAGGATCCCCGGAAACGTGCTTGGCTCCTTACGTCTGTAGGAAGAGCCAAAGAACCGGTCGATATTCCTCCCGATGTCCCTGCCGGGTACTACATAATATTCCTCAGCGACGGAAGGCTCATTCAGGACGACGAACACGTAGATGTGACCTGCTTTGACATTCTCCCTTCGCATCGGAAAACCACTTCTTTTCCGCAGCGTCTTCACCTGCACAATGAACGTCCGTTCCGATCGAGGATTGTATGCAAACAGGTCGATCTTCTTGGCGGTGCCAAGTGTAACTGAGACCTGGAGCTCCAATTTGAACAGCTTTCCGGCCACTAAGAACTCTCCGGCCATCCCGGTCACCTGCGGATCTGGTCTGTGTTTGCGTGTGGCGATCTCGGTCCTGCGGTCTCTAGCTGCCAAATCTTTAGCCTCCCTCTGGCCCTTTATGCGCCAGATGCCGCACCCGCCCGCAGACCAGCACTACAAAGCCGAACACGAGTCCACACGCCAAACCCTGGACCGTAGCCCTCACCCAAGGATTCATACTCGTTCACCTCGCCATGGTGGCAATGGTACCTCTTCGCAGACCGTCGCGGATTGCAGGGTATGCCAGCCCTGCGAATGACCCTTCTACCGTGGGTTCTGCCCCAGGGAAAGGCCATCCCACGTGAGGGGCAGGCTACCCCTGTGCGTTGCATGAACACAGGATGGCGGAATCCTCGGCTGCCTAGAAGATGCTGGAAGCGCAGACACCCGTAACAATGGCATCGTGCAGCGTGGTGGCCGGGCGCCGCCCGCTGAATGCAGATGTTTGCCGCGCCTCCCCACCCTCAGCCCTCTGCGCCCAGTTGAGCCACTCGTTGACCTTTGCCATTAGTTGTCCTTCGTTCTCCAGCACCGCCTGTGCCTTCGGGAAAACTGAACAATAGGCTTTGACCATGAAGGCAAGCGCCACATTCACCAACCGAAGCGCGACCTCGCCCAGGTCTCGCTGATCCGTTCGGGTCTTCGCTTGGCTGACTTGCATTACACTCAGGCTGCCAGAATGAGCGTAGGAGCACAGGTATCCATACGCGTGCTTGGCGTGAAGTTCACTGAGTCCAGCGTCGCAGGCTATCTCCCTCCAAGTCCGCCGCCGCCATTTCTTCCCGTGTAAGAGGGCCTGCTGCTGTTTTGGCGACAACTTCCCAAACTGCGAGTTGCTTTGAAGTCTCTGCTGAATCCGTTGGATAACTTCCCGCTCGTATTGCTGCTTCGCCTGGCCCTCCGGGAGAATCGCCGGCAACTCTTGGCGTTCAAAGAGACCAGCCAGGACCCAGGACAAGTATCGTAGTTCACGCTCTTCGTCGGTCTGGGCTCCTGCGAAGACATAGTGAAAGACCAAAAAGGACTCCATCGTCGTGCGCGCCAGACTATACATAGACGCGGCGTCCAAAAAGTCGGCCTCTAGCTCGGGCACACTCGTGCCCCGATTCAAATACAGACAAGAGATCGCGTGCAAAAAGCACTTCACAGCCACGCCATCGGCATTTAGGGCCTGGCCACTGGCGCCGGCTGGCGCGCCCTTGTTCGCTTCCACGGCCATGAACAGGGCGCGAAGAAGGACGACCGTCTCGTCACTTACGTCCACATGTGCCTCCGAAAGCATCTAACCCAACATTTTCATCTTGGCTTCCGGCATGCCTTCCAGTTTACACCCAACGGCCTCCGATAGGACGGTCCAAGCCAGGAATGCTAACTGGCAACAATAAAAGCTCTTTAATTCTGAAGCTACTCTCTTGGAAGAAATCAGGTGGCAACACATCAGCGGGGTCAGACGTGCGCGAGGGACCGCCTCAACAAGAAGCAGTTCTGGTTTTCAGGCTCTTAGGGAGAGACAGAACTGGCTTCCCTGCGGCAGCCGGAGTAGCTCGGGATGGAAACAAAAAAGGGCTCTGCGCCAGAATTCGTGGGGTGGTCCGAGTTTGCGGGTTTTCCGAGGTCAGGCGGGTTTCGGCTAGACTCTGAAGTTGCGTACGGACAGCGAGTTCACCAGGATTCTGAGTTGGCCCGGGTACCGGGTCTACCGGCATGAGATTGATGAAAAGGCCAAGACGCTGAAGCTGTGGATTCGGCGCAAGCGCGGCAACCGGAAGATCGAGTGTTCCGGCTGTGGGCGGAAGTTCACCGAGGTGGCCGAGGTCAGCGAGCGGGCGGTGCGCGACCTGCCGTGGGGGGAGTTCCAGACGACCGTGTTCATTGAGATCTACCGGGTGAAGTGCCCGCAATGTGGCGTCAAGCGGGAGAAGGTGCTGCAGTTGCCGACGAAGGCGCCGTTTTCCAAGCGGTTGGAGGACGCTGTGGGGCTGGCCTGTGAGAGTGCCGCGGCGCGGCAGGTGGCCCGGCAGTTTTTCCTGTCGGCGAGCACGGTGCGGAGGATCGATCTGCGGTATCTGGAACGCTGGGATGCGGGGCGGCGCAAGCCGGCGTTGCGTCAGATGGGCGTGGACGAGATTCATTTGGGCAAGAAGCAGCGGTTCCTGACGGTGGTGTGCAATCTGGAGACGAGTGAGCCGCTATGGTTCGGGCGGGAGCGGAAGAAGGAGACGCTGGACGAGTACTTCCGGAGCGAGTTGAGCGCACGGCAACGGCGGAGGATCGAGGCCGCCTGCGTGGACATGTGGGAGCCGTTCCGGCTGAGCATGGAGCAGTGGGCGCCCAACTGCCGGATCGTCTACGACAAGTTCCACATCATGCAGCACGCCAACGACGCGGTGGACGAGGTGCGGCGGGCAGAGTTCTTCCGCAAAGGCGGGCGGATGAGAGGGCTGGTGAAGGGGAAACGCTGGCTGCTGCTCAGCCGGTGGGTGAATCTGGACACTGGCAAGAAGCGGCAGTTGAACAAGCTGTTCGCCCTCAACCGGCGGGTGATGAAAGCCTACCTGTTGAAGGAAAGCCTGGACCGACTGTGGAGCTACCACTACGAAGGGGCCATGCTGCGCTACCTGCAGAACTGGATCGATCAGCTTCGCTGGCAGCGGCTGGAGCCGCTCCAGAAGCTGGCCCAGATGCTGCTGGACCACCTGGATGGGATCCTGAACTACTGCCGGACGAAAGTGCCGCTGGGCGTGGTGGAGGCCATCAACGGCAACATCAAGAGCCTCTTACGACGCGGTCGCGGCTACAAGAACCTTCGCTATCTGCTCCTGAAGGCCCAGCGCATGGCGGTGACGAACACCGAACTCGTCGTTCTCAGGAAAGCGGCCTAGAATGCGGCGTCCCACAAATTCTTGCGCAG
>CAVRZY010000011.1:0-11155 GCA_963725415.1 uncultured Acidobacteriota bacterium
TCTTTTTGTCGTTTTTTTCATGAAAAGACTTTAATATCGTGCTAGAATGGGCTGGACTTGTCAGGAATTGCTAGGCCGCTTCGGCCGGTTGGGGAAAGGGAAATCGAGATGCAAGGCATTCTGCTGGTGGAAGATGACAGTGAAGTCCGCCAGCTCATTGGGGAGATGCTGCGGCGTCGCGGATACCTTGTGCTGGAGGCCGGAAGCGGCGCTGAGGCGCTGAAGGTGGCCAGGCGAGAACCCCATCCGATTGGCCTGCTGATCGCCGACGTGGTCATGCCCGGGATGTGCGGACCCGAGCTGGCCGAAATGCTCACGGCTATGCGCCCTGGAATGGAAGTGTTGTACATTTCCGGCTATCCGGAAGAGCGGCTTCGTTTCTGGGGGGTGTCTTATGGGGAACCCAATTTTCTCGCTAAGCCTTTCACTCAGAGCCGGTTGATCTCGAAGCTGGACGAGGTGCTGAAGAGCCGTCCGACAGCAGTGGATCCCGCAGGCGTTGTTTGAGGGAAGCTATTCGTAGCGCAGGGCGGCGGGGTCCAGGCAGCGCGCGCCCAGGGCGCGCCGCAGGCCGATTTCCCGGACCCGCTCATCCACCGAGACCAGCATGATGTTCGTCACCCCAACTCCGCCGATCCGCAGCTTCAGCGCGCCGATAAACACCAGCAGAACCTGCAAGCCGATCGTGATGCTGTCGATGATGGGGCGGAACTCCTCCCGCCCGAACATCTGGATGGCGCGCTGGGCCGTCTAACGACTCAGGCGCCCGTGCTTTTTGCGGGTCGCCTGCTGCGCCCGGTTATGCCGCCTCATCGTTTTGCGAGAAGCTCTTCATATTCTTCGTGCGTGCCCACCCAGAACCACACGATTTCGTCCGGCGATCTCCGGACACCGACCGCACGGTACTCGCGGCTGATGCGGACCGAAACGAGCCGATCCGATCCATGAATCTGCTTAAAGCGAAGGCCCCGGTGACGAGGGTTCTCCATGAATTGATGGTATGCGGAGCGGGCTTGACGACGAACATCATCAGGTAGCGCGGCCAGCAGCTACCGAAAGCCCGGGGTGATGTGCGAATTCACAACTGGTCCGGATCGAGGGGCGTAGTCAGACCATGTTCGTGCTGCTCCAGAGCTTCGTCCGCCATTCGTTCCAGAGCGTTGCTCGATCTCCCCAAGAGATCAACCCACCGGCGCTCGGACTCCATCTCCGCGAGCAACCAAGCGCCGATCGCTTCCTGCTCGCTTTGAGGAAGCTTTGATGCTTTGGAAATCGCCTTTTCCAGCAGTTCTCCCATCGCAATTCATTCTACCACCCGGTCGGATCGGGGCGGCCTAACGACCTGGGCGCTCAGGCGCCCGTGCTTTTTGCGGGTGGCCTGCTGCGCCGGGTTAGAGAGCGGCCCCAGGCTTGCCGATCTTCGGTACTGACAAGTTGCGGCAAATCTTCCTGGCAAGCCCGTCCGGGATCTCGGCGTGCCTGGGGATCGCCTCCACAGCGCCGGTTGCCGGATTGCTCCACAACGAGTGTGCCCGCCCCTCGCGCTTGAGATAGCAACCGTGCTTCCGGAGATGCTGAAGCAGGCTGCTCCGCTTCACTCCACGATCACCGTGTCGCGTTCAGCGTCAGCGGGCACCCCCCGAAGCGAGTCCTCGCGCCGGTCCTCCAGAATCAGTGCGATAGCCTCGGCCAGGCTGGCCCGCGCCTCGTCCTTGGTGCGCCCCTGACCGTTCGCGCCAGGAATCTCTGGGCAGTAGGCCACATGCCAATCGCCATCACGCTCCAGGATTGCCGTGAACTCGTTGCGCATCGCTACCTCTGTTCCACCAACGACTCCATTCTATCCCAAAGCCGCCTGCCGCTGGTCCGCTGTCTAACGTCGCGGCATCAGCTGCGGCGCGAAGCGCCGTCAGATGCATGCCGTTGTTCTGTTTCGAAACCCTCGCTGCCTTGTGAGAACCCGTCAGTTGCCAGCTTTCGACGGTCTGACTCTCACTGTAAATCCATACCACAACGGTTTACGACGGACCTTGTCCCACATAACGGTCGCGTTGGGACCAAATCGGTATTCCACGATGTTGGTAATCCGCTTATTCGAGGGGTCCATAATCCGAACGATAGCCGAATCCGACTTCAGCTTGAGAATACAACCACGTTCAAGCACGGGCGCGAAAGACGATTCTGCTTGGCTGGAGTTAGCCGCCACGTTAGACACGACAAACCTAAATGGCATGCATTTCGGCTCGAACTTGAGCCTGATCACTTCATCACCCGCCTGGGTAATGATAATATCCGAAGGTGATTCAGGCAGCGGCCGCGGAAGGTCCTTAATGGGGATCTTTGTTTCATCTGGCCCTGCCTTGAGTGTCACGGCGTATTTCCCGTTCCCGATCGCCACAATTCGTCCAAACTGCCCCGGTAGGGGTAAAATCTTTGCCAGGTCAACGTGGCCCAGCGCTCCCTGAAGCTTTTCTGATTCCTGTACAAAGGGTAGGACAGCGCTATTTGCATGACAGAGTGGCGAGAGCAGTACAGATAGAATCGCGATTGTTCTTGTCAGTGGCATGATTTGTCCCGCTCCACGATTTCCGTTCTGGCTTGCTGGCCGCCATCGATCATACCTCCAATCACCTCCGTTGGAGCCGTTCTTTCAACCTCTCCATCCCGAGCGGCCCCAGCGTCCCAGGAAGGGGCCAACTCTGCCTCCTGCGGTAACGGGAAACCCAGAAGTACCTCCGACTGACCCTTATCGCCACGGCATCCGCGAAATCCCTGGTCATATCGTAGCGGTCGGCGCTTCCATTTGGCTGGTTTGTCGGCAATCGGGACTTTGAACTCCGGTCCGTCTGACGGATCCGGGTGCCGATCGGGGTCCGGCCGTTGCAGGCGGCGCTATAGGTCCTCGGGGCGGAGCCCGTCTTCTTGGCGATCTGGGCGAGGAGTCCAGGGCCGACGTCCTCGTTGTCATGGAATGCGAAGGTGTAGTTGGCCCAACCCGGTCGCCTGAGTCGACGGTGAGAGCCACTCTGCCAGGCCACCGTCCATCCGATGCGGAGCAACGCGGCCAACAGTTGCCTTGCCTTGACCGACCGCCAGCGGCTCATGCCACCGAGAAGACCTTCGCGAACGGCGCGGGAACTTCCTCTCCGTGATCGATGCAGTCAGCGGCAACGCGCAAGGCCAGTGCGGACACTGCGGCAATCGCTGACTCGCGAGTCGCGCCATACGCCATGACTCCCGGCATGCACTCGATGTCGGCCCACCAACGACCGTCCTCCTCTCGTCCCAGGACGATTGGAATCGATTCTACGATGACTGTCTCCATCGATCTCTGCCCTTCATTATAGTTCCTTGGGGGCGGATCCGCGCGCCACCTGCGCCTGTAACGAAGGCCATCTGGCCGTATTGTCGGCGAACCGGAATCCGACCCACCAACCAGATTTGTCCTCGTGGCAGGAAGCGCCCTGGCCGGAAGGGGCTCACTCGTAGCGCAGGGCCGCAGCGGGGTCCAGGCGGGAGGCGCGCCAGGCCGGGGCCAGGCCGCTCAGCACACCCCGATCCCAAGCAGCCCGCCGGCCACAGTAAGCACCAAAGCTTCGGAGAGGAATTGCGCCCGGATGTGCAGGCGGCGGGCGCCCAGGGCGCACCGCAGCCCGATTTCCCGGACCCGTTTATCCACCGAAACCAGCATGGTGTTCGTCACCCCGACTCCGCCGATGCCCAGCGTCAGCGAGCCGATGAACACCAGCAGGACCTGCAACCCGATCGTGATGCCGTCGATGATGGGGCGGAACTCCTCGCGGCCGAACATCTGGATGGCGCGCTTGTCGGTGGGGGAGAAGCGCTGGCGCTTTCCGATGGCGGCGCGCACCTGGCTCTGGGCCTTGGACTCGAACTGGGGCGCCAGCGAGGAGAATACCAGCACGCTGGCGTAGCGGGAATCCCACAGGTCGGCGGCGGTCGAGTAGGGAATCCAGCAGGACTCGTCGTCGCTGGTGAAGCAGGCACTCATGTTGAGCTTGCGGTCCATAGCGCCGATGACGGTGAACCGCACACCCCGGATCAGCACCGTTTCGCCCACCGCCGACCGCCCGCTGAAGAGCTGCTTGCGGAGCGAGCCGCCCAGAAACACCACCCGCCGCCGCTCCAGTAAGTCCTCGGAGCTGATCCAGCGGCCCTCGCTGGGGATCTCCTTGTGGATCAGGCCGCAACCTCGGGACCTTTCTCGAGTGGTGGTACGGAGTCCTGACGGGCACGGGTAACGACCGGCGGGATGCCCGCGCCTGCCGCTTTGCGTTGTGATTTCCCAGGGATGCGAACGCAGCCCAAGGCGGCAAAGTTTCAATGCTCCGGGAGTCTGGGGGTGAAGATACTGCCGCTCCGAGCATAGGATACAGATTTGGCAGTCGGTCAGTCTCCGTGAAGCGCCTGATGCGGCCAAGTGGCACCTCGCTGCGCAGGAATTGGCAGGATTACTTCCGAGTCGGCCGTCATACCAGCAGAACCGGTATTCGGGTCCACAGTTCGGCGATGCAAGCTGGGTGCAACCACCGAATGTCGATACTCTGTTACGCATGCACCCTCGGGCTCATGCGGGGATGTCCGCGGCCCGCGCTCAAGCCCCGCGCGTTATACACTAATTGGGAGGCATACCTCCCAATGCAGCGCCAAGCCATCCCGCGGACGGCCAAGAACGATCGCCGGGATAAGACCTACGGCTCGCTCGAAGCCTTCCCCGAGTTCCTCGAAAAGTTCACTCCGCCGGCGGGCGGCTTTGACCCGCGCGGTGCCTGGAAGCTTTCCTACGGCGTCTGGCTCTTTGCGGGGGACCCGGGGGCGGTGGGGTTCCTCGAAATCGAGCGGCAGCCGGCGGCGGACGGGGCGGCTATGAAGGTTGCCACACGCATTGCGCATTTCAACGGTTACCAGGAGCAGAACGCCGCGCTCGAATGCGCGGCGGACACGTTGAGTTCCCTCCGCTGGCTCGAACTGGAGAGCGTCTCCGGCACGCTCGAGGGCCAGCCCTTGCCGGCCACCAAGACATCCGCCCGCGTGCAGGTGCGCGGCAGCGCTGTGGAGTTCGCGCGCGGGGCACGCAAGCGCACCGCTCGCGCGGCACCTCCGGTGGTGGCGAGTTGGGGGCTTTTCGACGCCCTCCAGAGGCTCTCGCCGGACCAGCCCAAGGCGCTCGAATTCACGCTGCTCGACGATGGCGACCTGCTCAAACCCGCGCAGCGGCTGACATACGCGGGTAAGACTTCGATCCAGGTGGCGGGCGGCGCCGGGCTGGCGCTCGACTGCTGGGAGCAGACCGGCTACGGCGTGCTGCCCACGCATTACTGGATGGACGCGCAAGGCCGCCTGCTGTTCGCCGTGGCAGGGCAGAGGGCGTTTCTTTACGACCCCGAGGCGCGCCAGAATGCCGCTGGCCGCAGAAGGAGGAAGCGGACATGAAGCGTCGCGATTTCCTTCGTGGCGGTGCGCTCGGCGTTCCCGCCCTGGCGCTCCGCGGAGCCGCCTCGCCGCGCCCCAACTTTCTTTTCATCATGGCCGATCAGTTGTCTATGGACGCCATGGCGGCCCACGGCAACCGTTTCGTGCGCACGCCTAACCTCGACCGCGTGGCCGGCGCCGGCGTCTCCTTTCGCGAGTCCTACACCGCTTATCCGCTGTGCTCGCCTGCGCGCAGCAGCATGTTCACCGGGCGCATGCCTTCGGAGACCGGCGTCATCAACAACAATCTGCCCATCCGCGAGGAGATCCCCAACCTGGGCCAGTGGCTGGGTGCGCGCGGCTATGAAACGGTGTACGCCGGAAAGTGGCACGTGCCGGCGAGCTACACCACCAACATTCCCGGGTTCGCCGTTCTGCCGGGCGGCATTGGCGGGCAGGGCAATATGGGCGACGCCGCCGTGTCTCGCGCCTGCCAGGCGTGGCTCCACAACCGCTCGGGGGCATCCCCGTTTCTGCTGGTCGCCTCGCTGCTGCAACCCCACGACATCTGCACGTGGGTGAGTTCGCACACGCGCGGCGCCGAATGGGAAAAGATGGCGCGCATCTCCGAACCCCTGCCTCCGCTGCCGGCCAACTTCGAGTGGGACCGCAAGGAGCCCTCCGCCATGCGCAGCGGGCGCCGGCCGCAGTGGTCCGACGCGCAGTGGCGCTACTACCTCTGGAGCTACTACCGGCACGTGGAAATGGTGGACGCCGAAATCGGCCGCATCCTCGACGCGCTGGAAGACTCCGGCCGCGCCAAAGACACCGTCGTCATCTTCACCGCGGATCACGGCGAAGGCAGCGGCCACCACCACATGGTGCTCAAGAACTATCTGTACGACGAAGCCGCCAAGGTGCCGCTGTTCGTGTCGTGGCCGGGCCAGACGCCCGCCGGACGGCAGGACACCGCGCACCTGGTCTCCGGCATCGACATCACCCCCACCATCTGCGACTACGCCGGCGTGCCCGCCCCTTCCGGCGTGGTGGGCCGCAGCCTGCGCCCCATCGTGGAGGGCCGCAACGTGGAATGGCGCGAGATGGTGGCGGCGGAGGTGGCGCGCGGCGGACGCATGGTGCGCACCAAAGAGGCCAAGTACATCGTCTACCCCAACGATCCAGTGGAGCAGTTGTTCGACTGGACAGGCGACCCCGGCGAAACCCGCAACGTGGCCGCGGATGCCAAGTACGCGCGCATGCTGGAAGACCATCGCCGGTTGCTGAAATCGTGGGAGGCCCGCCTGCAACTGGCCCCCAACGCAAAGGGGCGCGCGCAGGCATAGCTAGTGGGTGGATCGTTGGCCACTCCTCCATAACCGGTGCTCGGCTCCCGTTGGGGGCGCGCTCAGCCCGTTATGGAAGAGTGCGCCGTCACTCTACTGGAATCACCGTGTTAGACTGTCGGCCGCCCTCCGATATCTGTAGCGGATTGTCCAGCCTGGTTCGATCTGCGGCTACCGATCCCACTCGCCAGGGTATCGACCGCCAAGGCCAGCGCAATTCCCACCGCGTTCGCCGCAAAGTCGGTTTGATCGTACACGTTCGTCATCAGACCGAAACCATTCAACGCCTCGAACAGTTCCACCACCGCTAGCGCGAGACCTGCAGCTAATAGCTTCTTGAATTTCGAGTGGAAAGGCAGTTGCGTGACCACGAAGTAGACCGCGAACGAGGCGGAGATGTTGCCACCATAGCTGCGAACAGCCTCCTGGTATGGACCCGAGTAACGTCGCTTGAGTACAAGCCCAGTCACGCCGAGGAGCACGAAGAAGACGTTTCGAGCTTTCGTGAACATGGCGGGGCTCCAAGGGCGCGATTCACCTAGCAGCGTACAGCGCCTTGAGATTGTTCCAACTCCATAAATGTTCGGCTTAAACTCCCAGCCCTCGTCGTTTCGGGTGAAGGCCCAACCGCCTCAATGCCGGCCGACCAGAGAATAGCCCCAGTGGTGAACGACGCCCCGCGGCGGAGTTGTTATGAATGCTCATGACACTCTGCCCGCGTAATACAGCCGAGAAGATAGCGTATCACAAGTCTGAACACCCGGAACTCCTTCGCGACACCCTCGAAGTCAAGGGCACAGAACCTCGTCTACCGCCACAGGTCTTTCCTGGCCGGCGGGCAACTGCCGGATCGTCGGCCACTCGGAGGCTATCGTCCGCGGCCCCTCAGCTACAGCCTTCAGCCACATGGCCGCAAAGTCGTAAACCGGAATCCGACCCACTAACCGCATTTGTCCTCGTGGCAGGAAGTGCGCTGGCCGGAAGGGCTCACTCGTAGCGCAGCGCGGCGGCCGGGTCCAGGCGGGAAGCGCGCCAGGCCGGGGCCAGGCCGCTCAGCACGCCCACCAGCACCAGGATGCCGGTCGAGACCGCGACCGTGGCCAGAGAGATGGAAAGGTGGATGTCGCCTTTGCCGGAGGTGTCTTTAAAAGCCGGGCCCATCAGAGGCAGTGTCCCCACCCCGCCGGCCACCAGGTAGGCCATTCCGATGCCGAGCAGTCCGCCGGCCACAGTAAGCACCAGAGCCTCGGAGAGGAATTGCGCCCGGATGTGCAAACGGCGCGCGCCCAGAGCACGCCGCAGGCCGATTTCCCGGACCCGTTCATCCACCGACACCAGCATGATGTTCATCACCCCCACTCCGCCGATGCCCAGCGTCAGCGAGCCGATGAACACCAGCAGCACCTGCAACCCGATGGTGATGCCGTCGATGACGGGGCGGAACTCCTCCCGGCCGAACATCTGGATGGCGCGCTGGCCCGTCTAACGACCGGCGCATCAGCCGCGCGCCGGTGTTTAGCGCGTCGGCTGCACGCGTCTGTCAGGCGGCGCCTGAGTGCGCACTCTGGCGGTTGCCGCGCTGGGTCTTGGCCGAGGCGCCGGGGTCCCATGTAGCAAGCCCTCTACACTGATGTCCTCGTCAACTTCCGGCCAGTGCACCCCGTGGCCGGCCCCGATGAGACGAAAGTTTGCTCGCTGCGCGGGCGTGGCTTCGGACAATCGCCAGGACCAGGCCAGTGGGACGCGCACGACCCGCCCGTCCACCAGATCGACGATAATCTCGTCTTTGGTGACGCGGACCTTCTGAATACGGGGATGGCTGCTAGCCGCAGTGTTCATACCATGCCTCCAGGATAGCAGTGAGATGGGTCCGGATGCTCCTGCCAATCACATTCAGCTCTCGCGCGGCGAAGCCGTGACTGCGAGCAAGGCCAACCGGCTCGATCCAGAACTTGCAGGTCTTGTCCTGACGCTCCACGTGCACGTGCGGTGGCTCATTGCAGTCGAAGCTCGTGAAGAAGAACCGATACGGCCCAGGAAGACCCTTGACTCGCGGCATTCAAAAGCGTCGCTCCCTTCATCTGCCCAGCAGACCACAGCATACCAAACCCCAATGATCCGTAGCGGGTCGGCCTAACGGCCAAGCTCAGCCGCGCCCGCCTTCTTGGCGGGCGTCGGCTTGCAGCGCCGGGTTAGGGTGCCTGCCTGCGCACTCTCCCAAGGAGTTTCCAAGCGTCCTTGTACTTCTTCCCATCGGCCCTGGAGAAGGAGTACCAAGTGGTTCCGGTTTTGCGGGTCTGTTCGGCCATGCGTCGCTTGACCACACCACTCGGCACAACGTAGTACTCGTGGTCGCCACCGCTTGCCCCGAAGTTCACGAACACATAGATGTGTGTCGGGGAAGCGAGCCGCTTCGCCTTCTCTCCTAACAGCCAGAACGATCTCGGCCCGCTGTTTGCCTTGACCTGAACGGAATACGCCCGGGTGCAAGACTCGTTGGTCACCAGCAGGTCGGCTCCGAACGCATTGCGTGAGGTCGGCGACACAATCAAGCCGCGCCCGACCAGTTCGGCCGCCACAAGGTATACGGCTCGCATACCAGTCTGTTGCCCCTTCGAAGGCATGTGTTCGGTCCCTCCAGAGACCGTGTCAGGCCAGCCCAACTCCTGTTTAGGCTGACCTGGATAAAACCGGTCAGTGCGCACAATCCCGGCGCCCTCGATTGACATGGGCTTCCGCAGACGGTTGAGGGGGCGGCGGAGTCCCTCGACTGCCAGGATTCCATACGTGCGCGTGGCCATCGTGGTCTGGACGTCCTTATGCCCCTGATCTTCCTGGACGCGCCTTAGTATATCATGAGCACCCGGTCAACCTGTTAGTCAGGGGCACAGGACTCACCCGAACTGTAAGCCGTCCCTGGGTGCTAGCGAATAACGCCTGTCGCCGGAGTTCATTCCGGCCGCAAGGGCTCACTCGTAGCGCAGCGCTGCGGCCGGATCCAGGCGGGAGGCGCGCCAGGCCGGGGCCAGGCCGCTCAGCACGCCCACCAGCATCAGGATGCCGGTCGAGACCGCGACCGTGGCCAGGGAGATGCTCAGGTGGATGTCTCCTTTGCCGGAGGTGTCTTTGAAAGCCGGGCCCAGCAGAGGCAGTGTCCCCACCCCGCCGGCCACCAGGTAGGCCATTCCGATGCCGAGCAGCCCGCCGGCCACAGTGAGCACCAGAGCCTCGGAGAGGAATTGCGCCCGGATGTGCAGGCGGCGCGCGCCCAGGGCGCGCCGCAGGCCGATTTCCCGGACCCGCTCATCGACGGAAACCAGCATGATGTTCATCACCCCGACTCCGCCGATGCCCAGCGTCAGCGCGCCGATGAACACCAGCAGCACCTGCAAGCCGATGGTGATGCCGTCGATGATGGGGCGGAACTCCTCCCGCCCGAACATCTGGATGGCGCGCTTGTCGGTGGGGGAGAAGCGCTGGCGCTTTCCGATGGCGGCGCGCACCTGGCTCATGGCCTTGCGCTCGAACTGCGGCGCCAGCGAGGAGAACACCAGCACGCTGGCGTAGCGGGAATCCCACAGGTCGGCGGCGGTGGAGTAGGGAATCCAGCAGGACTCGTCGTCGCTGGTGAAGTAGGCGCTCATGTTGAGCTTGCGGTCCATGGTGCCGATGACTGTGAACCGCACGCCCCGGATCAGCACCGTTTCGCCTACCGCCGGCCGCCCGCTGAAGAGCTGCTTGCGGAGCGAGCCGCCCAAAAACACCACCCGCCGCCGCTCCAGGAAGTCTTCGGCACTGATCCAGCGGCCCTCGCTGGGGATCTCGTTGCGGATCAGGCCGTACCGTCGGGACCTTTCTCTAATGGTGGTACGGAGTGCTGACGGGCACGGGTGACGATCGGCGGGACGCCCGCGCCTGCCGCTTTGCGTTCTGATTTGCCAGGGATGCGAACGCAGCCCAAGGCAGCAAAGTCTCAATGCTCCGGGACTCTGGGAGTGACGACACTGCCGCTCCGGGCATAGGATGTGGATGTGGCAGTGGGTCAGTCTCCGTGAAGCGCCTGATACGGCCAAGTGGCACCCTACTGCGCAGGAATTGGCAGGATTACTTCCGAGTCCGCCGTCATCCGGCACGAACCAGCTAATCGACATCAGGTGGGCTGTCATCGGTGGCCCCGGCTATGGACGGAGCGCACAATTTCAAGCGGAATGAGTCAGGGTGCGCAGAGGGCGCGCGATTCCGGGCCGGGAAACATTGAGGATTGCACTACGCCGCTCAATGGTCATCCTTAGACTCTAAGGCGCTATCCCGAGGGTGTTCTCGGGTGGAGTACTCTCGTCCGTTTTGGTCCGTTCTGGCCCTTGACACACCCCCGGAGA
>CAVRZY010000012.1:0-27320 GCA_963725415.1 uncultured Acidobacteriota bacterium
GTGGACGAGCCGTAGATGTCCGCCAGCGCCTGGCGACTGGCATTTCCCCCGAACAGCCCCAGGTACTTCAATGCCTTGAGCTGCAAGTCCGGATTGGACTTGCCGCGGGCGATTTCGGCCACAATCTCTCTGGCGCGCGACGAGCCGCTCTGGCTCAGCACGAACAGCGCGCGCTCCTTAACCTTGGGAGAGGCGCTGCTGGCGAAGACCTTTTCCAGCAGCGGCACGGCGCGTTCCGGGTCGGATGCCAGCAGGCTGTTGATGGCCATCAGCTTCAGATCTTCGTCCGTTTCGCTCTCCGGGGAGACCGGCTGGCCCGCGGCTTGGCGAATCTCCACTTCCAGCGCTTTGGCATCGTTGATCCAGCGACTGTTGGGAAACGACTTCTGTAGCTCGGCGATGTCAGCGAGCGCTTCGGTCCGCTGGCCCAGCTTGCTTTTCGCGTACGCCTTCCAGTACAGCGCTCCATCGGCGCGCGGCGAGCTTTTCGGCACTTCGCCGAAGGCGGCAATCGCCTTCTCGAATTGCCGCTCGTCCAGCGCTCCGGTGCCACGCTGGTAAGCGCGGTCCGCCTGCGCCTCTTCCCTGGACTGCGCCACCGCCGGGGCCGCGACCGCCACCAGCGACAGCGCAGAAATCAGAACCAATCTGTTAACTCTGCGCATTGCTTTTCTCCCGCTCGCGAATTCGCGAATCAATGATCCGCACTTTGAAAAGAATTCCTTCCGCCTCGATGCGACGGCGGATTTCCTCGAAGCCTGTTCGTGGAGAACTCTGAGGGACCATGCGCGATCTCCAGCAGGAAGCGCTCGAGTTCCTCCAGCACGCTGGCCATGCCCGGCTCGCCTGATCGGGCCGCGGTCTGCCGATAAAGCCGGTTGGCCGCGATCAGATCCTGCGCCCTTTGCTGCTCCTCGGAGATGTCCACCTTGCCGTTCCCTTTGGCGTTGACCAGTTCCAGCAGGACCATCTGGGAGCGCTCCAGATGGTCGCCGACCGCCACCAGCAAGATGCGCTCCCGCACCGGCTGGGCGATCGGCTGAGGCGGCTGCACCACGGGCCGGGGCCAGAAGCGGCCCGCTAGGAAGGCTCCCACCACCAGCGCTGCCATCCCTCCCGCCAGGACCCACCTGGGCCACGTCCAGAACCGGCGCTGTTCCAGGCGTGGACGAAGCCGCTGCCAAACCTGGCTGCCGTAGTCCTCCCCGCGCTCCGGCACCGGCGCTTCTACTTGCCTGAGCGCACTCTCCAGGTCCTGATAGGCGGCCCGGCAAGCATCGCAGCAGGCAATGTGTTCCTCAACGTCCGCCAGTTCCTCGCCCTCTCGGTAGTAGTACAGAACCAGTTGCTCTTCTGTGAGATGCTTCATCGTACGCACTCCAGCGCCCGCCGCAGCTTCTGCACCGCCCGGAAGACGCTATGCCGGGTGGCCCCATTGGGACGCCCTAGTACCTGCGAGATCTCCCCGATCGACACCCCTTCGAAGTGGCGTAGCACAAACGCTGCTCTTTCGGCCGGACTCAGCCCGCCAGCGCCGCGGCTACCTTTTGTTGCACCTGCTGGCTGAGCACCAGTCGGTCCGGCCCCGGCTCGTCCGCCACTGGCGAGGGTGCCGCCGAGCTGTCCAATTCCCGCCGCCGCTGCCGCGTCCGTAACAGATCCAGCGAGCAATTCGTCGCGATTCGGCAGAGCCAGGTGCTGAACTTGGAACGTGAATCGAACCGGCCTATCTGCCGGTAGGCTCGCAGGAACGTCTCCTGCACCATGTCTTCGGCGTCCTGTTCATTCCCGGTCATGCGATACGCCAGACGAAAGACAGCACGGCTGTGTTGCTTCACCAGCACACGAAACGCCTCCCCATCGCCGGCGCGGGCCTGCTCGATGGCGGCTCGCTCGCTTTCTTCCATCTGCTCCTTAGACTGCCCTTCTGCTGGTTCTGTTAGGTGGATACTGCGAAAAACTCGGGGTTGCCGGCCTGCGCCACCTCAGCAACTTGGCAGAGTGGTGGGGCAGGTCCCCGGCCTGCCCTGGCATTTTTTCACAGCTTCTGAGGCATTGCGCCCCATCCCCTGAAACTGGGGCGGCGAGTCGCGAATTGAGCTATTATGACGGCCTGATGACCCTGTTGCGGCGCGTGGCCAGCGGGTTGGTGGGGCCGGCCTGCCTTCTGCTGCTGGTGATAGCTTTCTTTTGGAAGCTGACCCTCACCAACCAGTACGCCTGGCTGGAGTCTCCCGATTTGGCCTCTCAGGTCCTGCCGTGGTTCCAGTATCAAGCCCATCAATTCCATCAGGGCCGCGTACCCCTGTGGGATCCGTTTCTGTTCGGCGGGCAGTCGCTAATCGGACAGGCGCAGCCCGGTCTGGCTTATCCTCTGAACTGGATTCTGTTCCTGCTGCCCCTCGAAGACGGCCACATCAGCCCCGCCATTCTGAACTGGTATTTCGTGCTGATTCATTTCATGGCGGCGCTGTTCTGTTACTTTCTGTGCCGCGACTTGCGCTGTTCGAAGCTGGCCTCCGTGTTTGCGGGTGTTTCCTTCGGCTTGGGAGGCTACGTAGGGAGCATCGACTGGCCGCAGATGCTGAACTCCGCGGTTTGGGCGCCGCTGGTGCTGCTATTCCTTCTGCGAGCCATCCGTCCTCCCTATCCGATTGGGGCCGCCGCGCTGGCCGGCATGTTCCACGGCCTCAGTTGGCTGAGCGGGCATCACCAGATTCCAACTTACATCGCACTGGCGGTCTTGTTCGTGTGGCTGTACTCTGTGGTGGCAGCTCGGTTCGCCTGGCGCGCCGCTCGGATCTTGCCATTGTTCGCGGTTTTCGCTCTGCTGACTGGCGCGCTTCAGATCCTGCCGGCTTACGAGTACGGACGGCTGGCCGTGCGGTGGGTGGGCTTGCAGGAGCCAATTGGCTGGAATCAGGCCGTGCCCTACCTGATCCATCAACAATACTCGATGAGGCCCATTCACTTGCTGGGCGTCCTGCTTCCGGGGATCGAGGCCCACTCCAACATCTTCGTCGGTGTCGTTGGCCTCTCCCTCGCCTCCCTGGCCCTGGTCTGTTGTTGGCGGAATCGCGCCCTTCGGATTATCTCCGGGCTCGGCCTCCTGGGGGTGCTGTTGGCACTAGGCGCTAACACCGTCTTCCACGGCATTCTGTACAGTGCGCTGCCGCTGCTGGACAAGACCAGACACCCCGCCTCGGCGATCTCTCTCTTTCATCTCGCCGTGGCGGTCCTGATTGCCTACGGTGTGGACGCCATGAGCGGCCCGTCAGCGGCGCCGGTGTTGCGCCGGCTGAGCATGGCGCTGTTAGGGTTCGGCCTGTTCTGTTTCCTGTTGCTGTTCGGCATTACGCTGGCCCGCAACCTGAGCGTTCCGGACGGCGACGGCGCGATCATGTCCGCTTTGGCAGCCCTGGCCCTGGGCGGGCTGCTGTATCGCTGGATCAAGAACGACACCGGCAGAAAGGCGCTCGCCGGTTTGATGCTCGCCTTGTTCATTCTCGAATTGGGTAATGTGTACGTTGCGCGGCTACTCCACAAAGACGACAAGGACCGCAGCGTTCACCTGAAACGGTTCGGTGAGAACCTCGATGTGGCCGAGTACCTGAAACGGCAATCCGGCCCGGTTCGCGTCGAGGTCGAATTTGAAGACGTGGGCTTCAACTGGGGCGACTGGCACCAGATGGATGTCTTCTCGGGCTATTTGGCCAGCATGCCCGCCAACCTGCTCAGCACGGACATCTATACGGCCCGGACCCGAATGTTGTACGGCATCAACTTCGCCGTGGCTCGCAAGCCCAATCGGGAGGGGCAGCAGGAAGTGTTCCGCGGCCAAAGCGGTCTCAACGTGTATCGCAACCCGGAGGCCTTTCCCCGTGCCTGGACGATCCATGACCTCTTCGAGGTCCGCAGCGTGCCAGAGGTCCGAGCCCACTTGCAGGACCCTAACTTCGATCTCCGCCGCAAATCCTTCGTCTATGGGACGCCTCCAGCCCTCGACACTTGTGAGGGACCCGACCGGATACGCCACTTGCACCGGGGCATCAACTCCGTGGTGCTGGAAGTCGAGATGCAGTGCCGGGGCCTGGTTGTTCTGAGTGAGAACTACTTTCCGGGATGGCGCGCCTCGGTTGACGGGAAGAGCGCGCGGATCTACGAGGTTTATGGCGCCTTACGCGGCGTGGTGGTCGAGAAAGGCGCTCACCGGGTCGAGATGAAATATCGGCCTGCCAGCGTCTATGCGGGTGCGCTCGCCACCCTGGCGGGCGTGCTGGGGGCCATCCTGCTGGCAGCTTTCGCTAGACCGTCTGCCGCCGTTGCGCCGCACTAACGCGGGAGCCGGCGCACCAGATCGGAGTATCGCTGCTTGTCGTATGTGCTGAAGCCCTGTACCGAGCCCTTCTCTTCAATGATTTTCACGGCCGCTCTGGCCGCTTGCGTGTCCCCTTCCTGCTCGTATCTTTCCGCCAATTCCAGCCTCGTTCTGGACGCTGCCCGGGACATCTTGTTGGCATCGTAGCCGTTCGCCAGAAAGTTCAGCATCCGGGGTTCAACGCTCAAGAGCTGCGTTTGACCTTGCCGCGCCGCCTGCTGGTTGAACTGTTCAGCGATGGACCGGGCATGTTCCAGTTGAAAAATGGCCGAGGTTGGGGTCGCGCTATTGCCCCAGCGCCCCAGGTGAGCGTAAACCACTCCCAGCGCGCAGTGGTATTTGTAGATCTTCTCCAGGTGCGAACCCCGGTACGCCAGCTTTTTCCCGAGAAACAGCGCTCCAGCGTATTGTTCAGTCATCGCCTCCAATCGGCGAAGGTCCCTAGCGGCGCTGTAAAGATCCGCGAGCTGCAACACCGCCTCCGGGTCGGGCTGCTGCGGATCCAGGCCCGCGGCTAGAAAATAGTAGACTTCGGCCTGCCGGGGATTCCCGGCTTGCTGGTGCCATGCTCCCAGCGAGCGAATCAGCACTTGGAACCCGTCTCGGGGCCAGACGCCGCGTGGCGGTTCCTGGTAGGGGTCGCCGCGCCTGGCCCACCACGGAAACGCGGACGGATCCGGTCCCCGCAGTTGGTGAAGATTCAGGATCTCGGCCGCTCCCCCACCCACCGCCTCATCTTGCGCCAGCTTGGCCAGGCTGCTTGCCGCCTCGGTCTTTTGGAACTGCGAGGGATCATAGAACTGTCTGCCCAGACTGACGGCCACGATGGTCAGCAGTTCTTCCTTCTCCCGGGCAGGCCATTTCACCGTGGGCAGCGCGCTGAGAGCGCTCTCCTGGGCACGCACCACCAGACCCTTCTCGACGAGCTCCCATAAGTAAGGCAGCAGATCAGGCGTGTTCAACGCCACATAGGCTTTCACCAGGCTCAGATGCGCGCGAGTATCCTCCGGATTCTCCTTGACAACCCGCTTGTAATAATCGATGGCTCTTTTCGGGTCTCCGGTGCTGGACAGCAGATCGGCTAGATTGAGAGTGTAAAAAGCCTGCCTGGAATCTCGCAGATCCACGGCCTTTCCCAGCAGCTTCGCGGCTTCTTCCTTCTGTCCCAGCTCCGAATACACCTGCGCCAGATTGTTCAGTGCGGCGCCCGAATCCGGGCGCAGTTTGAGCATTCCTTGATACCAACTGGCAGCCTCTTGCTTGGTGGGCCGTACTCGGTCCGGCGCTCCGCCCGGCTCCGCGCTTTGCTGTTGTCGAACCAGGCCCAGGTAGAACAGAAAATCGGCTTCCCATTTACGGTCCCCGGCCGCTTGGGCGGCCACGCGCCCTTCGTCGAAAGCCTGGAACGCCTGGTCGTACGCTTTGGCCGCCAGCGCCTGCTTGCCGGATCTCGCTAGCCGGTCCAGCGCTTGATCCTGAGGCAGTGCGACAGCGGAAAAAAACACTGCACAGCACATCAAAACTGCCCTCCGCGGAATGCACGGCCGGCACAACATGCTAAGCACTTTCTTCATGGCTCGCCTCACTGTGGCTCCGTAACTGTGGTCCCGCGTGTGTCAGGGTGCAGATCCCTCACATATTTCTCCATGTACACGGCTAGGTTCCGGACGTGGGTTGCTTCCAGAACCTTCGGGATGTCGTTGTGCCAGTCGGATGCAACGATGGGAGGAAAACTGTAAAACTGAATTCTACACTGCACCAGTCCTTCGTCCGGAGACTGCGGAATCCTTCCGTCTGGGCTTAACTTCATGTTGCCGGGCTTGAATGGCTCTCTTGTTGTGCTGGACTCGAACTCCACGTTCAGCACCGAATCCGATGCCGCTTTCAAAGCTTCCCATCGAACCGGGAGGACCAGCCTCTTATCCCTTGGACGCACGCGGACCTGCTTGGTCAGCGGGACTGCCTTGAGAAAACTCTGGGAAAAGAGCCCCCGAAACGCGTCCGAGCTGAACTGCTGATCCAGCCGGTTGCGGACATCGTTCGTCAGTTGGGCCGGGTTATGTGTAGGCTGCGTCTGCCAGAACAGATAGATCTCCTCCTTGGGGAGCTCGGGAAGCTGGAGAGGTTTGCCCTGAACCTCGGCTGCGTACTCCAGCAGGATCGATGATCCGTCCATGCCGGCCTTTTCCACCAGCCGCACCGTCAACCTGGCTGCCATCTGGGCGGGTTCTGAAACGCCGGAAGCGGGTGCCCAGCGCAGAAAACTGAAGTGTGCCTGGCAGAGACCGGCCAGGTGCTTGGCCACATCCTCCATCAACTGGGCGCGCCGGTCGCCGCTGATGTTCGCGAAAGCAGGAGCGTCAATGGCGAACGATGTGCCCACCAGAGCAGACTCGCCTTCTCCCCCCAGGCAGCTCGAGCTGATCAGAAAGACCGTCAGGAGCCCGGGCGCAATCCAAATCGCTCTCCTGAGGCACTGTTCAATGCGGTTCATTGGTCGCCTCCAAGATGATTGTCTGAGACAGTTCATCCTTCGAGATCGTAAAGGTCTTGGCAAAAACTGGCTGCTCGGCGCCTTCCAGATCAATGCGCAGCGCAACCTGGTCTCCGGCTCGGAACTCGGCGGTGGAAACGAACCATGGCTGAGATTCCCACCCTTCAAGAAGACGGCTCCAGGCTGCCTGGGGCACGTTACGCTCGTTGAGGTATCTCCGGAGCGGCGCGCGCAGCCTCTCCAGGTCCTGCTTGTCAATGAGAGCCCGGATGTCTGCAACGTCGGCCCCGGCGTAGATGGTCTGGCTCCGCAAGTCCGCCACCGAGTAGGTCTTACCGCTGCACGTTATTCGCATGATGTACCTGACCTGGGGTTGATCGTTGGGCTTGGGAAGAACGTTGAAGAGTTTCAGCCCGGGTATCAGGCGGACGAGATGAAACTCCTTGCGCTTGAAGTCGGCTGGAACTCGCAGGTAGATGTTTGTCCAGGGATGGAAGGGCCTCACCACGGGTTCGTAGCCGTGGGCGCTTGTGATGTGGAACGTCAGATCATGACCGCTCAGGCGGAGAAAGAACGGCCGTCCGGCCAGACGCTGGTAGGAGGTGACGGTCATGGGTTTGAGATAAGGGTTGCCGGTGCTGGTTACTTCAACCGTAAACTCGGCCTCCCCTTTGGTCGCTCCCTCGTAGACCAGGTAAACCGAAGATGTGGTCAGGTACAGAACGCCCAGGATGACCAATCCGAACATCAGGTACTCGGTAGCTCCGGCGCGTCCCAGCAGCTTCTGGGCGGGTGGAACGCCGGCACTGGCAAGTCCCCATTTGACCCACGTCTGCACTATCTTCCACACGCCCCACAGCGTCAAGGTTCCGCCGATCAGCATGCTCTCGGTGACGTAGAGATGAACGTGCTTGTAGAACCACAGCGTCACCAGGATCGCTACGCTAACGAACAGCGCCAGGTTGAGGCGATAACGCCACGAGACGTCTTGAACCTGCTCCGGAGGCTGGTCAGAGTTTCCCATGTCGTCCTCCCCTTTGCGGCTATTCTATCCGTCAATAGCCGTGGAAATCAAGGAATGTCGGCCCGAAATGTGCTTTCTGTTGACCCGAAATCCCTTGCATACCGCTCGCGCAGCACGCGCTTGAGGATCTTTTCCGTGGCGCCTTGCGGCAGGGCGCCCTTTCCCAGGATGTGGATGCGGCGCGGGAGCTTGTAGGAGGCCAGACGGCATCGGCACCAGGCCAGCAGTTCCTCTTCACTGGGCGCGAATCCCTCACGCAGCTCCACCACGCCGATCGGCGCTTCGCCTTTCTGTGGATGCGGGACGCCCACTACGGCGGCGCTGGCGACGGACGGGTGTGTTGCGATGACGTGCTCAACTTCGCGGGCGTGCACCGAGTAGCCCCCGCACTTGATCACCTCTTTGGCGCGGCCTACTAGGCGCACCAGGCCCCAGTGGTTCTTGACCGCCAGGTCGCCGGTGCGCAGCCATCCGTCCGGGGTCAGCAGCGTGCTGCTGCCCTGAGGATCGTTCCAGTAGCCGCTGGGGAGGCCCGGCCCTTTAATCAGGCACTCGCCCACCTGTCCCCGGCGCACCGCACGCCCATCTTGATCCGCGATCCGCACTCGGTAGGGCGGAACGGGAACGCACAGCTCGCCTCGCCCGGGAAGGCCCGGGACGTCCAGGCCCAGCATCGCGCTTCCCCCAAGCTCGGCCATCCCGTACACGTTGATCAACAGCGGCCGCACCACGCGACGCCCGAACACGCGGGCCACAGCCCCGTACTGGAGCAGGCGGTGACGGCAGGCCGGCGGCAGGAAGTCGCTGGCCGAGACCCACAGCCGAAGGCTGGCCAGCTTCTCTCTGGGCGGGGCGGCTTCGACCAGCTTGACCAGCATGGCTGGCACGCCCACGAACGCGGTGACTCGATACCGCTCGATCGCGGCAATGGCCTGCTGGACCTCGAAGCGCGGCAGGAAGCAGGCCCGCGCGCCGGCGATCAGACCGTACAGCACGGTGCTCACGGCCAGGATGTGCGCCCACGGCAGGGCCAACAGGGCCAGGTCACTCTTGCCGAGCAACAGCGCGATCAGTATCGCCATAACCCGGCTCCCCAGCAACGCGCGGCTTGACAGCGCCACCCCCTTGGGAAAGCCCTCCGTGCCAGAGGTGTAGAAGATGGCCACCGGGTCGTCCGGATCGAGCCGCATCGGCGGCAGTGGCGGGGCCTCCAGGTAGGCGGGAGAGACGCGGCGGAAGCCCTCTAGCGTGGCGGCTTCGCTGTCGCCTTGGATCCAGTGTGTGACCGGCAGAGCCTGCCTGGCCCGGATCGTGCTCTCAAAGACGGCTTGGTCCGTGACCAGGACGGAGGCTCTGCATTGCGCCAGGATTGTCTCCAGTTCCGCCAACGACAGGAGCGGGTTCAGCGGCACCGCGATGCCTCCGGCCCGGATCACCGCCAGGAACCACCGAAAGCACCGCACGTCGTTGGTCTTCGAGATGGCCACCAGTTCGCCGCGGCGGAGCCCGGTTTCCTCCACCAGAAACCGGCTCAGCGCGTTTACCTCCCGATAGAGGTCCTCGAAGCGCTGCACCGGTTGCGGTCTGTGGTCCAGCCCACGAAAGTCCTCCTCGTAGCTCACCTCTTGCCCCGCGCGTGCCTCCAGCAGCTCGTCGAGCAGCGTAGCCAGGGTGAGGTTTCTGTTGCGGGTCAGGCGGAGCTGACTGATCATGCGGCGGTGTCCGGGGCGGCGGGACGGCTGCCCCAGTCTGACTCCACACAATAGCGGAAGAGCCGTTCCAAATAGTGCATCACCCCGGGTGGCCGGATGCCGGCGGGACCGAGCAATTCGTCCGCCTGAGTGGTATCAAAAACCGAACGTATGCGGAAGTGGGAGCGGTACAGACGGCCTGCCCGGAGGATGCGCCGGCGCGGGCCCCACAGCGTGGCCAGTAGTATTGGCCGCAGCACGGCAAAGAACAGCCTGGGATTGACGAAGCGCGGCGGGGGCAGGCCGAAGAACGCGGCGGCGAAATCCGCGATCTCGCCGATTGTGGCGCTGCCACCCGGGCCGGCGCACAAATGGAACGAGCTCCCGATAGCCCGATCCTCAAACGCCAGGTGCGCCACCGCCTCGGCCACGAAGTCCACCGGAACGATGTCTAGCACGGCCTCCGGAAAGCCCGGGACAGTGCGCCACCATCCCCGAGCGTAGACCTTGAGTGGCCAGTAGAGAGCCTTGAAGCTGGTCGTCATTCCCGTCTGGGAATCGCCCACGATGATGCTCGGCCGGACAATCACGGCGGGCAGCCCAGGCATGCGCGAACGGACCAGCTTCTCCGCCTCGCACTTGGACTGCTCGTAGGTGTTGCGGAAGCGCTGGCGGGCCTCCAGCTCATTCTCGCGCACCAAGCCGCTGCGCAGGCCGGCAACAAAGGCCGTGCCGATGTAGGTAAAGCTCTTGAGCGACCCGCGCCGGTGAGCCTCTTCGGCCAGGGCCAGCATGTTGCGCGTCCCTCCAACATTGATGCGGCGCGCCTCCTGGATGGGGTGGTCGAAGCGAACCGTCGCCGCCGCGTGAATCACCCGCGTCGCGCCACTCGCAACCGAGAGGTGCTCGCTTTCGGTAAGCCCACATCGTTCCCGGCTAACGTCGGCGGAAAAAATCTCCGTGCGCGCCAGGGCCGCCCGCTGCTGATCGGGCGCGCAAACCTCCCGGACGATGGATTCCACCCGTTGCGCGGCACTCTGTCCCTTGCTTTCCCGCGCCAGCAGCACCAGACGCGCTTCCCTCCGGCTTTCCAGCAGAGTCTGCACCAGGCGTCGCCCCAAAAACCCGGTGGCGCCGCTGATGACAATGCGCTCTGGCGTCATTGGGCCGCGTTGAGTTCTGCCAGCTTGACCCAGAAATCCGGCTGAGAAAGGCGGCAACGCGAGGACGGCTGCTGGTATAGCCCGCTCTGGGTCATCGCGCCCCAGATCTCCCGCAGCGGCTGGCGCCGGATGTTCCCGAACGCGTAGGGCGTGAAGTCGCAGGGGCAGACGTCGCCGTTCGCCCTCAGGTGCACCTGCACCATGCCGGCCGGGCAGCCCTCCGCCACGCAGGGATAAGCCATGCTGGAAAACATCGTCTGATGAATGATTCGAGGGTAGTCAGCTCTTTCGTTGTACTTCGCCCGAAACTCCCGGATCTGCTCGGCTTCGTCGTCGTCCAGAATGCATTCGTGATGGTCGCTGAGCCGGCCCGTTGGCACGACATCAAACAGAAAGACCTCCAGAACCTTCAGCTCTCTGGCCAGGTCCATCATCTCATCCAGCTCGCCGTTGCGGATTTTCTCCTTGGTGGCATAAGTCGAAATCCCAGTCGGAATGCCGGCCTGCTGGCACAACGCCAGTCCCTGAACGGCTTTTTCGAAAAGCCCCGGACGCTGGCGGTTATGATCGTGACGCGCGACATCCGCATGGTCGAAGCTGACGAACACCCCAAACACGCCGGCCCTGTTCAGCTTGTCCACGCTTCGCTCCATCAGGAGCTCGCCGTTGGTGAAGATGGTGCAAACGCTCCGGGACTTATCCACGGCCTCGATGAGGTCGTAGATCGGGCTGAAAAGCAACGGCTCTCCGCCCGTCAGCACCACGCAGGTGGTCCCCAGATCGACGGCCTGGTCCACGGCGCTCTTCAGTTCGGCAAAAGTCAAGGAGTTGCCGTTTCGCCTCACCTCTTCCTGATAGAGAGCCGCCGAACAGTGCAGACAATTGCATTGGCATTGGTAGGTGACCGCAATCGTGATTACATGCGGAGTCCGGCCTGGGATCGAAAACCTGGAATCGCCCCCGGCGGGCGCAGTCGATCGCAGCGTGTCTTCCATGATCAGCCGGACCCGCCGCCGCGCCGCGGGAGACCCCAACGGAGGAGTCAGCAAAGAGAAGGCCTTATAACCGTTTTCGAGTTCCTGGAGAGGCTTGCCTTGTATGTAGTAGTTCTCTTGTGCGCGGCGGTAGTTGGCCATCGTGTTTCGAATGGCGCTGCGCTGCCAGGACTTGAGATTCGCATTCATAAATGGTTCTGTCGCCGCTCGAAGGGCGTACTAAACGGATACCATATCACAAAGCGAGGCGCTCTCAGCGTGGCTTCGCACCCTCGGCCCGGCTGCGGCGCAACCGCTCGGTCACCTGGTTGAGTTCCTTCCGAATGAGGGGGTTCTCCGGGAATTCGCTGGCCATCTCCGCCAGCAGCTTTTGCGCCTGCTCCGGCTGCTTCTCACGCAGATACATGACCGACAGCAGAATCTTGGCGAACGGCCTGTAGTAGACGCCGTGTTGCGCCACCAGGCGCATGTTCTCTATGCCCTTCTGTTTGCTGCCCTGAATGCGCTCGAAATGGATGAGCCACCGGAAGTACCAGGGGATACTGCCCACCACGTACTCCACCGAGCCCATGGTCAGGTAGGCGTCACAGAAGGGCGGCTTCAGGTCCAGCAGCTTGCGGGCGTAGAACTGCGTCTGCCGGGACAGCGCAAAACTGCCGAACCGCCGTCTTTCGACCAGGGCGGCCCAGTCCGTCACCACGCCAGTCGCCATGCACATGGCGAACAGCGCGTCCCGATCGTCCGGTTTGGCAGACAGCCGCGCGCTACCCCGCCGCTTGGCTTCCTCCACCGCCTTGAACAGCTCCTCCCGGATCTTCGCATCAGGTTGCAGCTTTCTCCTGTCAACCAGCTTGTCGTCGTCCATGAAGAAATCGGTTTCCAGGATTTTGAGACGGTCCAACTCCGAGAACAGGTGCGCCGCCGCCTGGGCGGAATAGGTCAGCGGGTCGGCCGGATCCTGGCGGGCGTGTTCGTTCAGAATCGCATGCGCGCCCGCAAAGTCGAAATTGTAAAGGCGATTGAGAGCGCGATTGATGGCAGCGTTGATTTCCACTCGTGGCGGCTGCGCCGCGAGCAAACCGCTTGCTGCCACAAGCACGAAAACCGGGCCGCGAAACGTCACCACGTCCTCTCAGCGGCCAGACGGCTGAAGCCAAGCACGGAAGCCCCTCCAAGCGGACCTGCAATCGGCGGACAAAACAAGATTCTACTAGCTCCGGATCTGGTTGTCCATCGGCTCAGGAAGACGGTTGGGTCGCCTGCATTTGAACCAACAGCTCTCAGTCGAAAGCCGGGGCCGCCAGCGGGCCAATCCTGTTCAAGGCGCCGACCGCGAGGCCGAGCCCAGTTCCACCTTCAGCTCGTTGATCACCTTCTTGACGCCCTTGACCTTCCGAGTAATCCGTTCCGCTTTGGTCTTCTGTTTTTCCTCGTGAACCTTGCCGCGTAGGGTCACCACCCCCTGCTGAACGCTGACCTCGATCCCTCCGCCCTTCACATCCCGGTCGTTGGCCAGCCGCAGCCGGACCTGGTCATAAATCTGATCGTCGGAAGGGCTTTGAGCAGCCGCCGCCGGCCAGCCGCCCGCCAAAACAACGCTCACCATCAAAGCAACCAAAAGCGCGCGCATGACATCATTCCACATTGCTCGTCACCCAGCCAATCCTACATCCTCCCCGCTTCTTTTCAATGACTCAATGATCCGATTCTTCTCCGGCCATGGAACGCCAGTCAAGCGCCACCAGAAACTGCGGGCTGTCGCGCCAGTGGGGGCGCACCTTGACGAACAGCTCCAAGAAGATCTTGCATCCGAACAAGGCCTCCATCTCCAGGCGCGCCTGCGTCCCGATCCGCTTGAGAGTCGCGCCCTTGGCTCCGATGAGGATGGCCTTCTGCCCCTGCTTTTCCACGTAGATCGTGGCGCAGATGCGGGTCAGCTTCGGGGTCTCGTCCCACTCGTCCACCAGGACGGCAACAGCGTGCGGCACCTCTTCCCGGGTTAACCGAATCGTCTTTTCGCGGATCAGTTCGCCGGCCAGAAACCGCTCCGGCTGATCGGTGATGTGGTCCTCCGGAAAGTACGCCGGCCCCTCCGGCAGCCGGGCCAGGATGGCGCCGCGGAGCGTCTCCAGCCCCGTTCCCCTCAGGGCCGAAATGGGAATGTAGTCTGCGAAATCGTAAAGCGATTTGTACATTTCGATCGTAGGCAGCAGCAGACTCTTGTCCTTGAGCCGGTCGATCTTGTTCAGGGCCAGCAGCACCGAAGTCTTCGAGTTTCCAAGCACCTCCACAGCCTGCCGGTCGGCCTCCCGGACCGGCAGCGTGGCGTCAACCAGGTAGACCAGCAGGTCCCTTTCTTCCAAAGCCGAGCGCAAGGTCTCCATCATGCGCTGGTTGAATCGCGAATCCGGCTTGTGGATACCCGGCGTGTCCACGAAGATGATCTGCGCCTCCGGCAGGGTCAGCACTCCCTGAATCAAGGTGCGCGTGGTTTGCGGCTTCTCGGCCACGATAGCCAGCTTGCTGCCTACCAGCGCGTTCAGCAGAGTCGACTTGCCGGTGTTGGGGCGGCCCAACAGGGACACGAAACCGGAGACAAAGCCGGGCTTCTTTGTCTCAAGCATGATGGGCATTCTCCGCCTGCGAGATCCGCACCTGTTTGACACGCAGCTCGTCGCCCGCCAGCACTTCCATGCGGATGCCCGCCCGCTGGACGGTCTCGCCGGGCTGGGGAACCCGGCCCAGCCATTCCATCAGCAGCCCGCCCACCGTGGTCGATTCCGTCTCCTCCGGGGGCCGGAACTGGACCAGCTCTTCCAGCCGGTCCACCCCGAAGTTGCCCGAGACAATGTAGCCGCCCTCGGCGTCCTGCGTCACGTCCAGGCCGGGCTCGTGTTCGTCGCGGATCTCCCCGAAGACCTCCTCGACCAGATCCTCCAGCGTGACCAGCCCGGCCGTGTTGCCGTACTCGTCCACGGCCATCGCCATGTGCGCCCGATCCTGCTGCATCTCCTTGAGCAGGTCGTTGACCCACTTGGTTTCCGGAACGAAGCGCACCGGGCGTACCAGTTCTCGCACCCTCCGGCGCTTTCGCTCTTCTTCATCCAGCTCGAACATGTCCCGCACATGGACAAAGCCGATGGTGTGATCGATCGAGTCCTCGAACACTGGCACCCTGGAGTATTGCTCGTGGATGACCAGCTCGCGCAGGGCTTCCAGCGATTCGTTTGCCGCGATAGCCACGATGTTGGGGCGCGGTGTCATGACCTCCCGCACGGTCTTGTCGCCGAAGGCCACCACCGACTGGATCAGCTCGCGGTCGCTCTCCTCGATCAGGCCTTCTTCGGTTCCTGCCGAGATGAGCGCTTCGATGTTTTCGGCAGGAGTGGGCGGCTCCTTCTCGGCTTCTTTTCCCTCCCCCAGCTCGGCCAGCGATTGCAGGAACTCGAAGGTCCACACCAGGGGTCTCACCAGAAGCGCCACAACCCGCAGCAGCGGGTAGAGCGGCAGCAGCCACCGGCCACTGGTCCTTCGGTAGAGAACGTGGGGAACGGCGTAGGTGGCTGCCACCATGGTGAGCCACGCACCCAGCCAGGCTTCCAGGATCAGCCGCGGCCAGAAAGCTCCCTCGTGAAACGCAACCGCCAGAAAGATCACGCCCAGCAGAACCAGCAGGGTGTGCTTGATCAGGGCGAAGGTCAGCACGCCTCTTTCGGGTTCAAGCCCAAGGCGCTTTTCGAGCGTTGATTTGAAAAACTCCAGCGCCAGCCGCTCGCGAGCGCGCAGCCGCAACGACTCCAAATACATCAGTTGGACCAGCGTTACCAGGACCAGCAGCAGGCCGATAAAGACCGCCAGTAGTATCATCGCAGCGGTCACGGCCTTCCTCGTTCAGTCAGGCTTGTTGGAAGCCCCAGCTTCTTCCGCCACCGGGTTTCAGCGCGCGCCATCTGCCCCCGGTCGGTCTCATGGTCCATCCTCAGCAGGTGCAGCAATCCGTGCAGCATTAGAATGCCGATTTCCTCCTCCACTCGGTGACCGTACCGGCACGCCTGTTCCGTCGCCCTGTCAACCGAAATTGCCATCTCCCCCAGAAACGCATCCGGGCCAGGGGCGGGAAACGACAGTACGTCCGTGGCGTAGTTCTGATTCAGGAACTGCCGGTTCAGCCGCCGAAGCTCCCGGTCGTCGGTGAGAAGGCAGGTGAATGCACGGCCGCCTACCACCGCTTGCCCGAGACGTGAGGCCAATTCCCGCAATCTGCCGCGAGGCAACCGCCGACAGACGTCGCGGAATAAGACCGTGGTCGAAGCTTCAGACATCAAGTGGGCTCTAGATGCCGGCCGGCTGGGGCGCAGCCTCACGCGCCCCCTCGCCTTCCGGGGCCCGCTCGCCGCCCGACTCACCCAGTCTCAAATTCAACTGGGGCCCGCCTCCGTTGGTTTCCTGGTACCGTTCGTAGGCCCTGACAATCCGCTGCACCAGGGGATGACGCACCACGTCGCGCTCGTCGAAATACAGGAAGCTGATGCCCTCTACCCCGCGCAGCACATCCACCGCGTGCAACAGCCCGCTCCGCTTTCCCATCGGCAAGTCGATCTGCGTGATGTCGCCGTTGACCACCATTTTCGAGTTGAAGCCCTGCCGCGTCAAGAGCATCTTCATCTGCTCGGCTGTGCTGTTCTGGGCCTCATCCACGATGATGAAGCTGTCGTTCAGCGTCCGGCCCCGCATGAATGCGATCGGCGCCACCTCGATGATGCTGCGCTCCAGCAGCTTCTCCACCTTCTCCAGCTCCAGCATGTCGTAGAGCGCGTCGTAGAGCGGGCGAAGAAACGGGTCCACCTTTTGCTGCAAGGTCCCCGGCAAAAAGCCCAGCTTCTCTCCGGCTTCCACGGCCGGGCGCGTCAGGATGATCCGGCTCACCTTCTTGCTGACCAGAGCCGAAACGCCCATGGCCACCGCCAGGTAGGTCTTACCGGTCCCCGCAGGCCCGATCCCGAACACCAGATCGTTGCGCTCGATCGCTTCCAGGTAGCGCCGCTGGTTGATGGTCTTGGGCAGGACGGTTTTCTTGCCGAAGTTGCGCTGCCGGCCGCTCAGCACCAGGTTCCGCAGAGTCACTTGCGGATCCTCGGTTACCACCCGCAGGTAGCTGTTCAGATCGCCGTTGCCGAAAACGTGACCCTCTTTCACCAGGCAAACGTAATCCTCCAGAATGCTCTCCGCGCGGGCCACGTTGCTCGGTTCCCCTTCGATCTCCAGGGAATCGTTCAGAAGGCGAGTGCTGACGTTCAGACTGGTTTCAAGAAGCCGGATGTTCTCGTCGCGGGTTCCGAACAAGGATTCAATCCCGCGGCTGATCTGCACTGAGACTTTCATTCGCGCTTGCGCTTTTTTACCTCCATGGTTCGCAGTGGTCGAAAACAATCAGTGCGGAAGATGAGCGGCTGGCACGGCACATCTCGGCGGGATAAAGAGGCACAACAATCCGCGAGCGCGGAAGCGGATATATCATCCACTTGGAGTATACCAGATTCCGGCCGCCCCTCAATCAAGAACCACCCGGTGGTGTAATGCCTCAGAAGGCGTGAAAAAAACGCTCCGGCGGCGCGGGTGGCAGGCCAAACGGCCTGCCCCACGCTGCGATCAACGCACTTAGACCACCGTGGGACAGGCGGTTTCGCCTGTCCGCCGATTTTTTCACACCTTCTGAGGCATGACCGAGTGGTAAACTGCTCAGGTATGAAACCCTTGGTAGCTCTTCTCTTCTCGATGGCTCTGCCCCTGGCGGCCCAAGACTACAAAATCGCCGTGGTCGGGCTGGTGCACTCGCACGTCTGGGGGCATTTGGGCCGGATGGCCAAAGGCGATGTGGCCAAGCTGGTCGGGATCGCGGAACCCAACCCCGAATTGGTCGCCGAGGCGAAAAAACTGGTTGGGGCCGCTGTGCCTTTCTTCGACGACTACAGGAAGATGCTGGCCGAGGCCAAGCCCGACATCGTGTGGGCCTTCGTCGAAAACAACCGGCACCTCGAAATTGTCGAAGCCTGCGCCCCGCGCAAGATCCACGTGATGTTCGAAAAGCCCCTGGCCGCCACCTACAAGGAAGCGCTGGCAATCCAGCGCCTGGCCCGCAAGCACGACATCCAGGTGCTGACCAACTATCAGATGGCCTGGTGGCCTGCCAACTACGCCATGAAGGCCCAGGCCGATGAGGGCGCGATCGGCAAGGTATGGCGGCTCCGCGGCATCGTCGGCCACGGCGGTCCGGGCTCCAGCGGCGCCAGAAACAAGTACTTCTTTCAGTGGCTGACCGATCCGGTGAAGAACGGCGCCGGCGCGCTTATGGATTTCGGCTGTTACAACGCCCTGTGGTCTCTGTGGTACATGGGCCGCCCCGAAACGGTCTACGCTCAGGTCAACCATTTGCGGCCGGAGACCTTCCCCAAAGTCGAAGACAACGCCACCCTGATTCTCCACTACAAGAATGGCGCCGGGGTCTTCGAAGGCAGTTGGGACCTGCCACGGAGCTTCCAGGACCTGGAAGTGTTCGGGCTGCCAGGGCAGCCTGTACCTGGGGCAGGGCAAGGTCGAGCTGCGCAAAGGAAAGCAGACCCAGGATCTGGCCCTCCCTCCGCTGCCCCCGGAGCGCTCCGAGCCGATCGCCTACATCGTGAGCTGCCTCCGCGCCAAAAAGCCCGTTGAAGGCCTGGTGGCGCTTCCGATCAACGTGGATGTGGTCGAGATCATCGAGGCCGCCAAGCAGTCAATCAAGACCGGCCGCCCAGTTCGGTTGCCCTTGCCGCGCTAGCGCTCGAGTTTGTAGATCGTCAAGCCGGACAGCAGCTTGGGATAGAAGTCCGTGGATTTCTGCGGCATCACGCCGCCCGAAAAAGCGATCCGGGCCACCTGCTCGATCGAAGTCGCCTCTACCAGAAACGCGATTTGGGCGCTGCCGCGCCGGACCGCCTCCAGAGCCGGCCCGATGCCGCGAATATAGCGAAGATGCTTCTCCTCCCGAACCGCTTCTTCACCGATACCCAGCGCGCCTCCAAGCAGTTTCTTATGCAGTGCCTCCAGGTCGAGTTCCCCGTTCCCTCGTTCGGTTTCGAGCAAATAAATCGCCGATGAGCCGGCCAGAAAAGCGCCGATGCGGATCTGCTTCGGGTGATCCTCCGCCCAGGCCTTTTGGAGCGCCTCGACTGAGCCAATGGCACCCACCCGGAACGATGCCTCCGCCGCCTGGCGCAGAAACTTCTCCGCCTGAAAGCCTGCCAGTCCCTGAACCAGGCGATGAGTGGCCAGAATCTTCAGCCCTGGCGAGTACATGTTCACGAAGGTCATCATGACCTTCCGCGCGTCTGCCAGCTCGGGATGCTCGTCGCGAAACGCCAGGGCCGTCTCGTAGCGGTGGTGCCCGTCGGCGATCAGCAGCTTCTTATCGGACATCTGCCCCTGGATTCGAGCGATGCGGGCGCCCTCGGAAATCCGCCACAAAGAGTGCCTGGCCTGATATTCGTCCACCACGGACGCCAGAGGTTCCCCGTGAGAAACTTCCTCCAACACCGCTTCGGTTTCCCCGCTTGCGTCCGGGTAGAGCATGAAAATGTGCCCGCAGTGGGCACCGGTGTGCCGCAGCAGTTCCAGACGGTCCTTTTTCGGCCCGGAGAGCGTCTGCTCGTGCCGATGGACAACGCCTTCCGAGTAATCTTCAACCGCGCCCAGCCCGATGAACCCCTTCCGAAGCAGTCTCTCTCCGCTGTCCGGGACCACGAACTCCTGGAAGTACGCGAACAGGCTCGGCCCCGTCTCGCGCACCAGGATGCCCGCGGCAATCCAGTCGTTGAGATACTTGCGAGCCCGCGTGTAGACGTTGTCGGCTTCCGAATCCGACGGGAGTCGCGGGCCCAGAATGATGCGCACCAGATTCCAGGGGCTCAGCGAGAGATAGCGCGCCTGCATCTCCGCGGAGATCTTGTCGTACGGTTGAGTGACCAGGTTCTCCAGAGGACCTGCCTGGTGGCTATACCGATAGGGTTGGAACGGGAAGACTTTGGCCATCTGGGGAGACTCCCCAGGATAACAGACTCAGAAACCCACACTGGGCAGGTCGGGGACCTGCCCCACGCCGGCTCGTGTGGCCAGCCATCAACTATAGCCCCGAATAAGTGCTTTACCTTAAGTGAATTCGGAGAACTTTTCGGCTTTCTTCAGCGCTTCTCCAGGCTGTATCTTTGCGCCTCTGATCTTAGACTGGAGACAGGAGAGCCAATGACTACCAGCACCTTGACTCGCGCCAGGAACCGGGGTTTCACTCTGGTCACTACCGGGGTGTGCTCGATGGCCATGCTGGGGATGCTGGCCCTAGCGGTCGATCTTGGCCGGATCTACGTGGTGAAGAATGAGATGCAGGCATACGCCGACGCGGCCTCCCTAGCAGCCGCGCTGGAACTGGATGGCACCCAGGCCGGCATTTCGCGCGCCCTCAGTGCCGTTTCCAGTGATGCGAACCGCTGGAACCTGGGGACGGCCAACTTCACGGGCACTCAGACCGACTTCGCAACGGCGGCTTCCGGTCCTTGGGTCACCAACCCCATCCCGGCTACCGACTACATCGTCGTCAGAGTCCGGGCCAGCGGTACTGTGTCTCTGTATTTCGTTCCCGCGGTAGCCGGTCCCAGCTCGGCCAACGTCGCGGCGAAGGCCGTCGCGGGACAGGTGGTCAAACCGGATTTCCGAGAAGGCTTGCTGCCGTTCTCACCGTTCTCCCACAATCACGCGCCACCCGATTTCGGATTCACCCCCGGGATCAACTACACGTTACGGTGGGGATCCAACCCTCGTGTCGGGGTGAACGTTTGCCCGGGCGATGATGCCCAGCCGTGGGTCGATCAAGCCAAAGCCGGCACCTCCTCCGAGCGCGGTTACATCGAAGAAACCAGCTCGGCTATCATTCGGGCAGCGATTGAAGAAGACTACCAGACCCGGCCCCTGGCGGTCGGCGACGTGGTCAACATGACCGGCGGCAATAAGCAGACCCAGCGCGACAGTCTGATTAACCGCGTCAATCAGGACACCGACCCCACCTCGACCACCTACGCTCAATACGAGAGCGCCGCCGCAGGCAACGGACGGCGCCTGGTAGCGGTGGCCATCAACACCGGTCATCCGGACAACATCGTGCTTGGCTTTGGGCTGTTCTTCCTGCTGGCGCCCTCAGAATACGACGCCGGGGGCAACAAGCCATTTTGCGCCGAATACGTCGGGCCCTACGTCCAGGGGAGCAGCCACAAGGGCGCCGGCGCCCCGGGTGCCTACGTCGTCAGGCTGGTGCAGTAATGAGCCCATCCTCAGGCACAGCTTCCGCTTCCAACCCCCTTCGAGGCAGCGCCGCCATCGAATTCGCTCTCTCTTTTGCCGTCCTCTTCTCGGTCTTCACCGGGGTCTTCCAGTTTGGCTACGCCTTCTACCAATACAACGCCCTGGAAAGCGCAGTCCGGGGCGGCGCCAGGTACGCTTCTTTGCGCACCTACGACTCGTCTACGGCAACGCCCTCAGCCGCATACCTGGATGCGGTCCGCAACATGGTCGTCTATGGTGATCCCAATGGGGGTGCCCAGCCCATCGCGCGCGGCCTTGCCCCGGCCAAGGTCACCGTCACGATGAGCTTCGAGCGAAGCGTACCGCGCCGGGTGGCCGTGGCCATCACCAGCTACACGATCGATGCGGTGTTTACTTCCATGAGCCTGAACGGGAAGCCCAAAGCGACCTTCCTTTACGTGGGCAGGTGGGCGCCCTAAGGAGTTGGCTATGCTGAACTCTGTCACCATTTGCGGGAACCGGCGGGGCCAGACGCTCGTGGAATCCGCGCTGGTGGCCTTGGTATTCCTGGTGACCCTCATAGGAATTTTTGACCTGGGGCAGATCTTCTTCATCCACCAGACTTTTGTCGAAAGGGTCCGCAACGCGGCCCGCTACGCCGTAGTGAATACCTATGACGCCACCGCCTTCAAGAACATGGTCCTTTACAACCAGCCCACCGTTCCCACTGGCCGGACCTCGGGGATCTTCGGCCTTACTGCGGATATGGTCACCGTCACTCGCGCCGGCGCCGGCACCAACGACGACCGCGTTGTGGTCTCCGTGACCAACTACCCCTATCGTTTCTTCTCGCCCCTGATTGCGGGGGTCTTTCAAGGCCGGGCTATCCTCGTCAGCCTCCCGTCCGAACTGCCTTAACAGGCTGCGCAAAAAGTCGTCTGCGCGGCTCGCAGGGCGAATAAAGCCGCTATCGCGCCGGTTTGGATTCCGGCAGCCGCCTACTCAGCAGCCACACTCCTATCCCGACCAGCGCCAGCGCGATCCATTGTTGGGTCACCAGAGGACCCAAGAACGGGTTGGCTGCATCGTGCGCCCGGACGAACTCGACTGCAAAGCGCGCCGTGCAAGACAGCACCAGGTACAGCCCAATCACGGCGCCGGGGCGGTGCGGCCGGTGGAAGCGGCGATAGAGGATGACAAAAATGATCGCTTCAGCTAAAGCCAGGTAGAGCTGGGTTGGGTGCAGGGGGATATCCAGCGGCGTTCCGAACAGCCGGTTGGCCACCGGGTTGGTGAAGGTCACCGCCCAAGGCAGGTGAGTTTCCACCCCCCAGCAGCAACCGGCCGCGAAACAGCCCACCCGCCCAATCGCGTGGCCCAGCGCGATGCCAGGCGCAAACACATCTGCGGTGGCCAGCCCCGGCAGACCCTTCCGGCGCATGTACAGAAAAGCCGCGATCAGGGCGAAGATCAGCCCGCCATAGAAGATACCGCCCGCCCGCAAGGTCTCCAAGGTGAAGATCTCGCGCGGGTTTCGGCCGTAGTAGCCCAGGTCCAAAACGACCATGAACAGCTTGGCCCCCAGCAGCGCCGCCAAGGCCACGTAGATGCCCAGGTTCAGCACCGTGTCGGTCTCCAGGCCGGCTTTTCGCCCCAGCCGTGCCGCCATCCAGACTCCGGCCAAGAACCCCAGCGTGACCAACACCCCATAGGTGGACTGAAAAAAACTGCCGATGCGAAAGGCTTCCGGGAACATTTATTTCCTCTGCGCAGCCTGCTTGGAACACAGCATGTCCAGCACAACCAGGGCCGCCCCGATGGTGATCGCGCTGTCCGCCACGTTGAAGGTCGGCCAGTGAAAATCGCCCACGTAAAGTTCCAGGAAATCCGTCACCGCTCCGTGGGCCAGGCGGTCGTAGAGGTTGCCCAGCGCCCCGCCTAGAACCAGTGACAGCCCCACTCTCAACCTTCGGCTGCTCGCCAGCCGCCCCCCAGACGGGCGCCACAACAGGCTGGTGATCAGGACCATGGCGGAGACGGACAAACCCACCAAGAACAAGGTGCGCCACTCCGGTTGAGTGCCAGAAAACAAGCTGAATGCGGCGCCCCGATTATCGGTGTGAATGATGCTGAAGAAACCTGGGATCACCCTGTACGTATCCGAGGTCGAGACGCAGCTCTCCACCCAATATTTCGTGATCCGGTCCAAGACAAACACGGCCGCCGCCGGGACAAAAGCTCTTTGCGTGCTTTGCCAAACCTTTGCGTCTTTGCGCGAAACCCTATCGACCATTCAGGATCTCCGTGACCGCCGCGACGCAGGACGGGCAAATACCAGGCCACTGCGGATGGGTCCCCACTTCGGCCGAGTACTTCCAGCACCGCTCGCACTTCGATCCGGCCGCTCGGTCGATTTCCACCGATAGCGGGCCCTCCGCCTGGCGCTCCAGCGACACCTGAGAGACGATGAACAGCCCGGGCAACTCCGCTGCGTACTCTTCCAGCAGCGGATATAAATTCCCATTGGCGCGCAGCCGCACACCGGCTTCCAGCGGCGCGCCGATCATTTTATCCTGTCGCGCGACCTCCAGGCTCTTCAGCACGTTCTCGCGCACCTCCACCAGCCGTTCCCAGTTGGCGGCGCGCTGGCGCTGCTCCTCGGATAGGCCGGCAGTAAGCTCCTCCGCTTCCGGGAACAACGCCAGGTGCACGCTTTCCGGTGCGCCGGCGGGTCTCTTCAGATGCCCCCACACCTCGTCGGTGGTAAAACTCATCAGCGGCGCCAGCAGCCGAACCAGCGCCAGCGTCAGCCGGTACAGCGCAGTCTGTGCGCTCCGCCGGCTCCGCGAGCGCGTGGCTGCCGTGTACAACCGATCCTTCAGCACATCGAAGTACAAAGCGCTCAACGTCGCGGTCGCGAAATCGTAAACCGCGTGATAGACCCGATGGAACGCGTACTCCTCGTACCAGCTCCGGCACTCGCGCACGAGTTGCTCGGCGCGCGTCAGGATCCACCGATCTAACTCGAGTAACTCGCCGCTCTCTACTGCGTCTGCTTCGGGATCGAAGTCCCAAAGGTTTCCCAGCGCGTACCGGAAGGTATTCCGCAACTTGCGGTAAGCCTCCGAAAGGCGCGCCAGAATGGTTTCGGAAATGCGCGCGTCATCGGTGAATTCCACCGATGCCACCCACAGCCGCACCACCTCGGCGCCGTACTGTCTGACGATCTTGTCCGGCTCGATGTAGTTGCCCAGCGACTTCGACATGGCGCGGCCCTCGCTGTCCAGCGTCCAGCCATGTGTAGCGCACTGGCGATAGGGCGAGCGGCCTCGCAGCCCGACCCCGACCAGCAGAGAGCTGTGGAACCAGCCCCGGTATTGATCGCCGCCTTCGATGTAGAGGTCCGATGGCCAGGGCAAGCCGTTGGCCTCCGTCAGCGTCGCCAGATGGCTTGCGCCCGAGTCGAACCACACGTCCAGGATGTCGGTCTCCTTGCGGAACTCGGATCCCGAGCATTTGCCGCAGCGCACCTCGGGACCCGTGAGCTCGGCCACCGGAAGGTCGTACCACGCATCCGCTGTATGTTCCGCGAAAAGCTCCACCACCCGGTCCAGAACCTTCCGGTCGGTCAGCGGCGTGCCGCACTTCTCGCAATAGAACACCGTGATCGGCACGCCCCACACCCGCTGCCGCGAGATGCACCAGTCCGGGCGGTTGGCGATCATGTTCGCGATGCGCTCCTCGCCCCAGGCCGGCAGCCAGCGCACCTGCGGTATCGCCTCCAGCGCGCGAGTCCGCAGCTCGTTTCGTTCCATCCCAATGAACCACTGCTCCGTAGCGCGGAAAATCGTGGGATGGTGGCAGCGCCAGCAGTGCGGATAACTGTGCTCGAGTTCTCCCTGGGCCAACAAGGCGCCCCGGGCCCGCAGCAACTCCACCACCACCGGGTTGGCCTCCCAGACCGTCCTGCCGGTCAGTTCCTCCGGCAACCGCCCCGCCGCGCCTTCCGCATGAAAGAAGCGGCCCCCAGCGTCCACCGGGCAGTAGGTCGCGATCCCATACTGCTGGCAGGTCAGGTAGTCTTCATGACCATGCCCCGGGGCGGTGTGCACCGCCCCGGTCCCCTGCTCGAGGGTGACGTAGTCGGCCAGCACACCCACCGAATCGCGCTCCACGAACGGGTGCCGGAAAACCGCGCCTTCCAAGCGACTCCCCGGCACTTGCACCAGCAGCTTCGGCTCGCCCCAGCCGCAGGTGTCGCTCGCCGCTCCTCGCAGGTCCGCCGCCACCAGATACACTTCCTCCCCGGCCTGCACCGCCGCATATTCCAAATTGGGGTGAAACGCGATGGCCATGTTCGCTGGAATCGTCCAGGGCGTCGTGGTCCAGATCAGTCCCCAAATGCGGCGGCCCGCCAGCCCCGGGTCGATCTTGGCCGGGTCTGAGACCAGCGCGAAGCGCACCCAGATCGAAGGGCTCTTGTGGTTCTCGTATTCGACTTCCGCCTCCGCCAGCGCCGTGCGGCAGCGGATGCACCAATGCACCGGCTTGAGTCCCTTGTACACGTAGCCCCGGTCCAGGAATTCCACGAACGCGCGAGCGATCGCCGCCTCATAGTCGGCGCTCATCGTCAGATACGGCCTGTCCCAGCGCCCGAACACTCCCAGGCGCTTGAAGTCGCAGCGCTGGATGTCCACCCATTTCTGCGCGTACCGGCGGCACTCCCCGCGGACCTCCGACACGCTCATCCGAGCCTTACGGGCCCCCAACTCGCTATCGACTTTGATCTCGATGGGCAGCCCGTGGCAGTCCCAGCCCGGAACGAACGGCGCATCAAAGCCCGCCATGCTCTTGGACTTGACGATGAAGTCCTTCAAGATCTTGTTGAAGGCGGTCCCGGCGTGAATGTTGCCGTTGGCATACGGCGGCCCGTCGTGCAGCACGAACATGGGCCGCCCCGCACGCGCCTCCCGGATTCTCTGGTAGACCTTTTCCTCCTCCCACCGGGCCAGCATCTTCGGCTCGTTCTCCGGCAGGTTGGCCTTCATCGAGAATTCGGTCCGCGGCAAGTTGACCGTCTTCTTCAAATCAACTTGATTTTCCTGCATTTGGCGACAATTTCATTATAGCGGGCGGGTGCTGTCCGCCGGCTTCTGACGCCGTATCCCACCCTCCAGCTCCAGCAGAAACCTCTTGCGATAGAGACCGCCCCCGTAGCCGCCCAAGCTGCCGTCAGCAGCGATTACACGGTGGCAAGGAACCACGATGGCTACCGGGTTGGCGTGGTTCGCGCTCCCCACCGCCCGGGCGGCGCGCGGTGCGCCGATCTCCTCCGCCAGTTGAGAATAACTGCGCGTTTCCCCGTAGGGGATTGCCAGCAGACCGTTCCACACACGTCTCTGGAAGGCCGTGCCTTCCAGGTCCAGCGGCAAGTCGAACTGGCGCAGTCTTCCGGCGAAGTACTTCTTGAGCTGGCGGCGCGCTTCCCGGACCAAGGGGTGATTGTCATCCTGGGTCCAACCGGGATCCGGCTTATCGTCGCCGAAGCCAATCCGAATGATCCCCTGGTCTGAGACGGCAACATGGATGGCAAACTCCGGGTGGGGCCGCAAGAATCCGAAACATGGCATGGCAACAGTGTAGCGCCACATCAGCCGAACGCGCCTGCCCCGCTTGGTATAATGTAAGGTTCTTCATGCCCGACGAGTTGGCTTGTGGGCCTGCCCAAGCGAAAAGCGTGATTTTGCTGAGGCCGCGCGGTTTCTGCGCAGGCGTGGTCCGTGCCATCGATGTCGTCAAGATCGCCCTCGATCTGTACGGCTCCCCGATCTACGTGCGCAAGGAGATCGTGCATAACCGACATGTGGTCGAGGAACTGCGGCATGCAGGCGCGATTTTCGTCGAGGAATTAGACGAGGTGCCCGAGGGCGCCCGCGTCATCTTCAGCGCCCACGGAGTCTCGCCGGCGGTCCGTGAGGAGGCTCGGCGCCGCCGGCTGGAGGTCATTGACGCCACCTGTCCCCTGGTCACCAAGGTGCACCTGGAAGCGGGCAGGTTTGCGCGCCAGGGTTTCACTATCGTGCTGATCGGGCACAAAGACCACGATGAGGTGATCGGAACTCTGGGTGAGGCGCCTCACTGCACCACTGTAGTCACCTCCGTCGAAGACGTGGACCGGCTCGATCCCCCCGATCCGCAACGCATCTGCTACATCACCCAGACCACCCTGAGCCTGGATGAAACCCGAAATT
>CAVRZY010000013.1:0-9743 GCA_963725415.1 uncultured Acidobacteriota bacterium
GGATGAGCGAAGAAGAATATGGAATTGTTACAGGAAAGTCAGTAGTTCCTTGTTTAGATCTCGTTATTTTAAGAAAAAATAATAAAGGAGAATTAGAGGTTCTTTTGCTAATTAGAAAAACTGGTTATGGAGCAGGTAAGTGGTGTATTATTGGAGGAAGGCAGTGGAAGAGAGAAAGGGCAAAAGAATTAATTGATAGGCAAGCAAGAGATTTAGGCATAAATGTTGAGGTTATTCCTCCTTTTGAGCCTGGTTTTCCAGCATGGATTCATGATGATCCCAATCAAGATAAGACAAAACATCCGTGTAGTATGATTTATCCGTGAAAATAATTTCTGGCCAAATAAAAGAAGAAGGAGAAGAATATAAAGGATATAAATGGTTTTCGATAAATAATTTACCTTCAGGAATCGCTTATCATCATGAACATGAAATCCTAAAAGCCATTGAGCAATTAAATAGATTTAATGCTTTAAATGAAATATAAAAACATTCTTCTGACAGGAGGTTCTGGAAACCTTGGAACTGCTATATTAAAATCAGGATATTTTCCTGGAATTTTAAGTCCTTCTCATGAAGAACGAAGATATATGCGATAAAGATTCAGTCAGAAAATTTTTCAGTGGAAAATCTCTTGACGTCAATCCTTGATCCATTGCTCCGCCGTCCCTCGCTTGTTGTAGAACCGCACCACCGCCCGGCTGTCCGTTTCCAGGTTGGTCACGATGAATCCCACCCGAGGAAACAGCTCCCCGGCGTGGAACTCCACCTTCGCGACCACCCGCCGCGCCTTGGCCCAACTGGCCGCCTGGTACAGGAAGCTCTTGTACCGGACCACCGGCTTGTGGCTCGGTCGCCCCACGGGCCGCGTCAGCAACTCCCCAATGTCCCGTTCCGGGCTCTCGTTGGGGGGAATCCACGGTTTCTGCTCTGCCGATCAGTTCGCGGTTGATGCGCGCCAACCCGGCGAAGTTTTCTCTGCGGCCAGCATCTCGGTTTCGAACGATTGTAACCGGGAGGTCAGCGCCGCGCCAGGGTCCCAGATCTTCTCCGAACCGATCAGCCGGAAGGTGGGGTCCTGGGACAGCCGCTCGGCGTCGTTCACGTCTTCGTATCCAGCCAGGCGGCCCTAGACCGATTGCCGCAGCAGATCAGCCAGGGGCAACTGGGTGTTCTTACCGCGGCGCGGATCCGTCAGGTGCTGTCGGATCAGATCGCCGAAGCCCAGACGCTCGTCCAACTCGCGAACCAGAATCAGGCGGCCGTAGGAGGTGACTCGGGATCCCTGGAAATCGATCTTCAGAGAAGCGTTGAAAGAAAGCTGAAAGGGCTGGTCTTGTTTGTCACTCATTGGGTGTGGGCCTCCGGGGTGTCTTCATCACCTTCAAACCCCTATGGATAAAGGCGATGAAAGGCCTCAAGAGGTTATCAGTAAGTGGTCAAATCGGAAATGCGGGGTCAGTCCCCGGTTTTTACCCATTGCCGTATCAGTGTCTGAATCGCAGCAGTATAATAAGGATTCCTTGTGGGACATGCTCCAGCTTGTCCTACCGCGGGAGTAGCCCTATGAACAACGGCGGAAGTCGGCGCGATTTTCTGAAAGGCAGCGGCCTGGGGCTGTTGATGGTGAAGCCGGAAGCGGTGCGCGGCTCCGAGGCCAGCTCGGCGCTATCGGTGGGCCTGATTGGCTGCGGAAACCGCGGCATGTACGTCAGCGGCATCTTCGCTAAGAACGAGTTTGCGAAGGTCACCGCCATCTGCGACATCTACGAAGACCAGATTCAGCAGGCGACCAAGAAATACTCGGGGGCCAAGGTCTTCAAGGACTACAAGGAGCTGCTGCGCAGCGACGTGGATGCGGTGCTGATCGCCACTCCGGCGTATCTGCACCCGGAGCATTTCGAAGCCGCGGTGGCGGCCCGCAAGCACATCTTCATGGAGAAACCTGCCGGGGTGAACGCGGCCGGATGCCGGCGGGTGATCGAGGCGGCGAAGAAGGCCGATCCCAGCAAGCGGATTACGGTGGACTATCAGCAGCGCTACGGCAAGGAGTACCGCAAGGCGTACGCAGTGGTGAAGTCCGGGGAACTGGGCGGGATCAAGATGGTGCGCGCTTCCTGGCTGGGCAACGGGCCGCCGCTAAAAACCGGCCATCCGCCCAACGAGGAGAAGATCCGCAATTGGTTCTTCTACCGCGAGCTATCCGGCGACATCCTGATCGAGCAGGACTGTCACAACATCGACGTGGTGAACTGGTTCACCGGGTCGCACCCGGTGCGGGCCTGCGGGTATGGGAGCCGGCAGTTGCGCCACTACGGAGACATTTACGACAACCTGGCGGTCACCTTCCAGTTCGCCGACGGCATGATCTTCAGTTACAGCGCCAACCAGTTTCGCACACCGGGATTCCAGGATGTCTCGGAGACCTTCGTGTGCGAGAAGGGCGCGGTGAACGTCTCCCGCAGGGGCTACACCATCTATCGGGACAAGCAGGCGCCGGAGACCGCCGTGACCAAGTACGACATCACCGAAGACAACGTCAACGAGTTTATCGAGGGCTGCCGCACGGGCAAGCTCGAGAACACGGCGTTCTCGGCAGCCGAGAGCACGCTGACCGCGGTGATGGCCCTGGAAGCCATCGTGCGCGGCGTCGAGATGACCTGGGAGAAGGTGTCGAGAATGTGAGGGGGAAGCCGCTAGCTGCTGGCGAGGGAGGAGATCTATGAAGCCGATCATCCTTCAAACCGATTTGCCCGGCGTGGAGCTGCTGGCGCGGGGCAAGGTGCGGGATGTGTACGCGCTGGGTGACCGCCTGCTGATCGTGGCGACGGATCGGATTTCGGCGTTTGACTATGTGCTGGCCACGGGTATCCCGGACAAGGGGAGGGTGCTGACGCAGCTTTCGGTATTCTGGTTCGATTTCCTGCGCGAGATCACGCCTACTCACTTTCTGACGGCCAACGTGGATGAGTGTCCGGAACCGCTGCCGCGCTATCGCGAGCAACTGGAGGGGCGGTCGATGCTGGTCAAGCGCGCCAGGATGATCGACGTGGAATGCGTAGCGCGCGGGTACCTGTCGGGGTCGGGCTGGAAGGAATATCAGAAAAGCGGGAGCGTGTGCGGGATCCGGCTGCCGGCCGGGTTAAAGGAGAGCGACCGTCTTCCTGAGCCTATCTTCACGCCGGCCACCAAGGCGCAGACGGGGCACGATGAGAACATTAACTTTGAGACGGTCATCGGCCTGATTGGCGGGGAGCTGGCGGGACGCTTGCGCGACCTGACGCTCGAGGTTTACCAGCGCGCGGCCGAGTATGCCGAAAAGCGGGGTATCCTGATCGCGGACACGAAATTCGAATTCGGTTTTGTGGATGGGGAACTGGTGCTGGCCGACGAAGTGCTCACGCCCGACTCGTCGCGGTTCTGGCCGCGTGAAACCTACCAGCCCGGGGGCGCGCAGCCGTCTTACGATAAGCAGTACGTCCGCGATTACCTGGAGTCGATTCACTGGAACAAGCAGCCGCCGGCGCCGGCGCTGCCGCTTGAAGTGGGCGCGCGAACAGCCGAGAAATACCGGGACGCCTACCGCGCACTAACGGGAAGAACGCTATGAACTGGCTGGACGTGGTGCTGGTGATCATCATTGGCCTGTCGCTGCTCGCCGGACTGAAGAAAGGTCTGGCGCGCGAGGTGATGGCACTGGCTGCGCTGATTCTGGGGCTGCTGTGTGGCCTGTGGTTCTACGGCGTGGCGGGTTCCTTAGTACGGCCGTTCGTCAGCTCCGACAAACTGGCGAACGGCATCGGGTTCTTCATCGTCTTCGGCATGATCTTGCTGCTGGGGGCGCTGGTGGGGCGGCTGGTCGAGAAGATCATGAAGCTGATCCACCTGTCGTGGCTGAACCGGCTGCTGGGCGGCGCCTTCGGGCTGTTGCGCGGGGTGCTGATCTCGACGGTGATCATTCTGATCCTGATGGCGTTCGCGCCGAAGCCTCCGCCGCGCTCGGTGGTGGAATCGAGGCTGGCGCCCTACGTGGTGGATGTGGCGCGCTTAATGGCGGCCGCCGCGCCGCAAGAGCTGAAGGAGGGGTTCTGGAAGAGCTACGAAAAAGTGATGGAGATCTGGGCTGATACCATAGAGAAGGGCCTCCGCAAGCTGCCCAGCCGGGAACTCTGACGGTTTCGATGGACCTTCTGATCTTCGACCTGGATGGCACGCTGGTCGATTCGAAGCTGGACCTGGCGCACGCCGTCAACGCTGCGCGCGCGCACATGGGGCTGGCGCCGATCGACAACGACCGCGTCTATTCCTACGTGGGCGACGGCGCTCCCGTGCTGATGCGCCGGGTGCTGGGACCGGAGGCCAGCGAGGCGGAGGTTCAGAAAGCGCTCGAGTTTTTTCTCCAGTACTACGGGGAGCACAAGCTCGACTACACGCGGCCGTATCCGGGCGTGCCGGAAGCTCTCGAGCAGCTTTCCGGCGCGGGCGTGCAAATGGCGGTGCTGACCAACAAACCGGTCAAGGTCAGCCGCGCCATTCTGGAAGGCCTGGGGCTGGGAAAATACTTCGCCCGGATTTACGGGGGCAACAGCTTCGAGCAGAAGAAACCTGATCCGGCCGGCGTCGAGACTCTGCTTTCGGAGCTGGGAGTGGGGCGCGAGCGAACCATGATGGTGGGCGACAGCGCGGTGGATATTCGGACCGCCAGGCACGCGGCCATCAAGGTTTGCGGGGTCACCTATGGCTTCCAGCCGGAGACATTCGAGGAGGATCCGCCCGACCTGACCGTGGATGGGCTGGAGGAGTTGGCCCAGACGGTCATTGCGGAACGGGCAGGTCGGGGACCTGCCCCACCGCACTGACAAGTTGTTGAGGTGGCGCAGGCCCCCGGCCTGCGCTGCCGGGAGCCGCAAAGGAGCAGCGAAATGATGACCTACCCGCCAGGAAGCAAGGTCCCGGTTGCCGGGATCTATTGGTGCAGCGTGTGCAAGTTCCCCGCCAGCTTTGCCAAAGACCAGGACTTCCCGCACTGCAAGAACAAGTGCGGCCGGGGCCGCTGGGAGCTGGTGCAGGCGCAGGAGGAGGCGCGCGAGAGTCAACCGGGATGAGCATCCCTGCCGGCTGTTCCGGCCCATAGAACCAGTACTAGGACCGGGACTTTGATTTTGATGTTGCGCCCAGCTCCACTTTGGGTTAGAATCGGGCAATCGGAGTGTTAAATGCGCTTACGTCGATTTCTCGTGCTGCTGGTCGCCATGGCGGCTGCCCCTGTTCACGCCGGGGTGATTTTCAACACGTTCGGTCCAGGAGACGCGTATCAAACCGGCACGGGCTGGACGCTGGGCTACCCGGGTACGGGGTTTTCCCAGGGCGACGCGTTTACCCCGGTTTCGACGGCTACGTTGGGCAAGGTCGAGCTGGCGGTCGGCCTTGTGAGCGGACCTAACGACCTGCTCGTCTGGCTGATGAGCGATTCCTCCGGTACGCCCGGATCCGTGATTGAAAGCTGGTCCTTCTCGGGCGCTATGGGCGTTTTCGGCAATTACAACCCACCCCTGGTCGGCAATTCCGCGCTCCACCCGCTTCTCAGCGGCGGGACGCAGTACTGGCTGATAGCGGGCACGCCGACTGACCAGACGTGGGCCGCGTGGAACTTTAACTCGATCGGCCACACCGGGCCTCATGCGTCGCGGGTGGGCGCGGGCTCTTGGGGAACCGACGACGACACGACGGGTGCGTTCCGCATCTCTTCTTACGAGAGCGCCATCCCGGAGCCCGGCACGTGGTGCCTGGTGCTCGCCGGCATAGCGCTTCTCGGCGCCCGGCGCCTGATCCGGGCGCGCTGACCCGCCTACGACGGCCCCACTGCTCCACTACACGTCCACCCAGGCGCGCTTCTGGGAGCTCTCCAGCACCTTATCGAGCAGTTGCATCATTTGCAGGCCGTCAGCGAAGGTCGGATACTCGATGGGCGCCGAGGGATCGGCCACTTTCTCATAGAAGCGCCGGAAGACCTGCTTGTGAGCGTCGTCGTAGCCCTCGCCGTGCCCGCCCGGCAGGTCGGCGTAGCTGCGGGCCTTCTCGGCCAGCAGGGAGGGGTCCTTCAGGAGGATCTGGTTGTTCGCATTGCGCTGGCCAATCCAGAGCTCGTCGGGGCGCTCCTGGTTCCAGATGACGCCGGCCTTGGTGCCGTAGATCTCCATCTGGAGCCGGTTCTTGCAACCTGTGGAGACCTGGCTGGCGGTGAAGGCGCCGCGCGCCCGGTCGCCCAGGCGAACCAGCACCGCTCCGAAGTCCTCGGTGTCGATGGGAACTTCTTCGTAATCCTCGGGACGAAGCGTTTTGCCGGCGAAGGTTTCGACGGTGACCTTGGGGCGCTTGCGGGTCTTGTGGAAGATCTGGAGATCGGCGCACAGCGAGGTGATGCGCAGCCCGGTGAGGTGCTGGAGCATGTCCATCCAGTGGGAGCCGATGTCGCCCATCACGCGCAGGGGCCCGTTTTCCTTGGCCACGATCCTCCAGTTCCAGTCGGTGTCGTAGAGCAGCCAGTCCTGGGAGTAGGTGCCCTGGACCACCAGGATTTCGCCCAGATCGCCGTTCTCGCGCAGGCGGCGGATGTGCTGGACAACGGGGTAGCAGCGCAGGTTGTGATTGAGGCAATTGGCCACGCCGGTGGCTTTGGCCACGTCCACCAGGTCGCGGGCTTCCGCGGCGGAGACGGTAAGGGGTTTTTCGCAAAGCACGTGCTTGCCTGCCACCATGAAGTCCCTGGAGATGGGATGGTGGAGGGCATTGGGGGTGCAGACGTGGACCGCTTCGATCTCCGGATCCACGAGCAGGGTGCGGTAATCCCCCGTGCTGCGATCGACCCCCACTTGCTGGGCGAAGTTGCGGGCCAGATCTTCGGTGGCGTCGGCGATGGCGGCCACTTCGACGTTGCCCAGCCGGCGGATGGCCTCGGTGTGGACCCGCCCCATGAAGCCCGTGCCGATGACTGCCGTTTTTATCTTGCGCATAGGGTCAAGTTTTCTTCCTTTCCGTACGATGTAATGACTTGGCGTACCAGTGTGATCGCTGTCAACACACAGGGTAGCGCAAATGCTGGTAGATTGAAATCAGGGGGCAGGAATCTGATCCCATGGTGGTAAGAGTACACCTGAGGTTGGGAGAGGCGGTGAGCAGGAGGCTCGCAAGGCTTCGCGAGCTGGCCTTGGCCACCGGCGCTCTGCTGACGCCGGCGGCGCTGATGGCGCTGGTCTTGGGCTGCTGGCGGCTGGCTTCGGATCTGAACCTGACCGGAGAATTCGTGATTTCCGGGGGACTGTTCTCGCACTGGCAGGTGTGGATGGTGCTGGCCGGCATACTGCAAACCTGCGCCTCAGTCCTGAACCGCTACGGGCGGGGCGGCCGCGAGGCCATGCCGTAGCCGGCGCCGGATTCCTCGGCCACAAGCTGCCGCATGGCGGCGGAGTAAAAAGCGTTGCGGCGGGCGCAAGTCTCCCGCTCCCGGAGCCGCACCAGAATCCCGCCCGCATGCACCCGAAAAAAATGCGCTGGAGGGTGGCAAGCTGGTCTATACTTCGACTCGCTGACCGGCTAGAATGAGAATCCCGGCCAGAGCATGCAGATGAGACTCTCCGCGCGCCCCGATGGGGGCGCCAGAGGACTGAACCGAACTTGGCGGCGCGTGGCCCTCGCGGCTCTGGTCCTCGCCTCCAGCCTTTGGGCTCAGAATGCGGGTTCGCCGGAAAACACACAACTGAGCCTTGAGGACGTACTGGCGCGCATGGCTACCCAGGATGAGGCCAGGGTCGCCGCCTTGAAACACTACTGGTCGGCGCGGCGTTACACGCTCCAGAACCACAGGTTTGGGACCTCTGCCCAGTTGGATGTCGAGATGCACTATCGACACCCCGGGACCAAGGCATTACTGGTGGTTTCGGAGAAGGGTTCACGGATCATCAGGGACAGAGTTCTCAAGAGAATGATCAAGGCTGAGCTGGAGGCCGCTCGGCCGGAGATTCAGGCCAGTACCCAGATCACCCCCAGGAACTACACCTTCCAGCTTCTAGCCACCGAGATGCGCGGAACGCGTCGCTGTTATGTGCTGGAGGCGGTTCCCAAAGTCCCCAACAAGTTTCTCTTCCGGGGCCGCATTTGGGTGGACTCCGAAGACTTCGCCATTGTGCGGATCCAAGGCGTGCCGGCGCTGAATCCGTCTTTCTGGATAAGAAAGACCTCGTTCGTTCACGAGTACCAGAAATTCGGCTCGTTCTGGTTGCCCGTCGCCAACCGGTCCACCACAGACGCATTCCTGTTCGGCCGAACCGAAGTGGGCATTGAGTATTCCCTTTACCGGATAAACGAGGCGGATCCAGGAAAGAAGGGCGCCAATGGGCAGGAGACAGTGACCCTGGACGGCGTGGGATCTCCCGGAGACGACTGGCGCGCCCAATTTACCAATGGAAAGAACACCGGTCAGCGCTGACACCGGTCGCCCGGCGCCCACCGGTCGCCAGGATCTGGTGGACCGCAAAAGGTGGCCCATGGTCTTGCGCTTGCTGCGTCCCAGCGAGTGGCTGCTGGCGCTTTACTTCTCATACGTGGCGTTGCGCGGCGTGAGCGCAGGTGGGCCGCCGGAGGCCTCCAGATGGTGGTGCGGTCTGACGCTGGCGGGATGGATCTTGCTGTTGCTGCTGGCCCGCGCGGAGTACCGCTCCGGATCCCGGTTTTGGAGCATCGTGCGCGACTGGCTGCCGGCGCCTCTGCTTCTGGTGGCCTACTGGGCGGTGGATTGGCCACCGACGTTTTCCTACGACGATCGGCTCGAGCGGGCCTGGCTTCATCTCGACAAGATACTTCTCAACGACTGGGGTGGCAAAGCCGCCATCGAGTATTTCGGATGGACGGTGCCGTTCCTCGTGGAGCTCTGCTATTCCCTGCTGTACGCGATACCGCCCGTGTCGATCGGCATTCTGTATCTGTACCGGAGGAGGGCCCGGGTGGACAGGTTTCTGTTCACCTTGTTGCTGGGAGCGTTGACTACTTACGCGCTGCTGCCGATGTTCCCCTCCCGGTCTCCGCGAATCGCGTTCCCGGGAGAGGATCTGCCCACCTTCACCACGGCGTTCCGTCAACTGAACTTATGGCTGCTCGAGCAGTGCGATATTAAGGCCAGTGTGTTTCCCAGCGGTCACGTTACGGTCGGATTCTCGGCAGCGTTCGCCATGCTGCTCGCCTTGCCGGAGAGAAAACGGGTAGGCTGGACGATCGCCATCGTGGCGCTCGCCGTGGCGGTCGTGACTGTGTACGGCAGATACCATTACGCGGTGGACGGGCTGGCGGCCGCAGCCGTGAGCCTCCTAACGGGCGCCGCCAGCGCGATGATGTACCCGGCTGTGCGGCGCACGAGGCTGGGCAGGGGAGGTTCATGAAGCACACTCAGGTGCATTTGTTGTGGCGAGACCGCACTGTCTGCCGGGATTTCCGAACGGGTGTTTCCCTGCACAGTCACACCATGCACTCCCGGGAAAGCCTGAGCTCCATTCCCGTCTACGCCAGTTATGTTCCCTTGCTGGCCAGGGAGCTGGAGCGGCTAGCGCGGGGCTATCAGGCCAAGTACGGCAGGCCTGTGGACTACTCCAGAGCACACTGGACGCCGCCGCTGGCTGAACGCGAGGCCCACGAACTGGAGAAACGCAGCATCGAGGATCACCTGGGTCTGGCGGCGCTGGTGTCGCTCAGCG
>CAVRZY010000014.1:0-4142 GCA_963725415.1 uncultured Acidobacteriota bacterium
GCGACAGAGTGATCCAAGCCATTGTGGACAGCGGCGCTCAAGTGTACTACCGCCTGGGAAGAAGCTGGGCCGCCGACCCGAAGCCACCGCGCGATCCCGACAAGTTTGCCAACATCTGCAAGCACATCCTCATGCACTACAACAGCGGCTGGGCACGGGGGCATCGCTACAACATCCGTTATTGGGAGTTCTGGAACGAACCGGACCTCGATCCGTCCTGGAACCCCAGCTTCATCCGACCGTTTTGGACCGGAACGCCGGAGCAGTTCTATGAGCTGTCTGAGAAGGTCGCCCGCGCCCTGAAAACCTGCGACCCCAGGGTGAAGATCGGGACGTGCGGGAAGGCCGTCCCGGGCTTGCCGGGTCCTTACCGTGAAGGGTTGATCCGGTACTGCGCCGCGCGGAAGGTTCCGCTGGACTTTTACTCCTGGCACCGCTACCACGACCAGTCGCTGGACCCGCACGAAATGGTCCGCATCGGCGGCTGGATCCGGAAGATCCTGGATTCCGCTGGTTTCAGTGAGGCGGAGAACCATGTGAGCGAGTGGAACATGAATCTGCGGATGAACAGCCTGGGCCTATGGGGACAAACGTCCATGAACAACGCCGCGTTCACGGCTGCGGCCCTGATCTATTTGCAGGATTCCGCGCTGGATCGCGCATTCTATTACCGGGGCGATGCGGGCACGATGGGCATCTTCGACGTGCGCGGCGCGTATCGCAAGAAGGCCTATGCTTTCAAGGCCGCGGGCGCAATGCTTGACACCCCGCAGCGACTGCCTGTGACCGGTTCGGACACCCGCGGATTCGCGGTCTTGGCCGGCCGCTCCGCCGACAATCGGAAGGTGCAGGTCCTGCTCGCGCATTTCGTGCCGCCGCCGGCAGCCGGCGACGCTGGCCGCAGCGATTACGTGCTGTCGCTGGACCACCTGCCGTGGAATGACGGCCAGTTCTCGGTGAAACGCTACCGGATCAGCGAAAGCGAAGACCTCGCCCTGATATCGGACCAGCCAGCCGCAGGAAGCCGCCTGGAACTGACCGGCAGGCTTCCGGCGCCCGGTGTCGAGCTCATCGTTGTGGAGCGGCAGTAGCGCAAGGACCGGCGGCGGAGGCGCCCGTGGGTTAGAATCCCAACTGGATCGCGAGAGCGCATAGATGAGACACCGACAGCTTCCCGCAACGTTCTGCCTGATCCTGGCCGCTTGGTTACTGGGCTCCGGAACGCTACCGCCCGTAACCCCCGCGAAGGGGCAGACACCTGCCGCCCAGAGCGGCCCGAAGGAGACGGACCAGGTCCGGATTCTGCATAACCTTCACGACAGGTTCCCGAATCTGAAGATGGCTTACCTGTCGAGCCGCACCTACGGCGGCTACGCAGCCAGCCCGTCGAATCAGGAACCACACGCCGAGCCCACTTCGCGGTCCTGGTTTCTGGCGCAAGGCGCCGGGGCCACGGACATGCAACGGATCCGGGAAATCCGAGCGAAACGCGACCGCGGTGAGGAACTCACGCCGGAGGAGCGACAGTTCGTGCAGGCCATGATGGCGCGGCAGAAGAGTGCTCCGCGAGTGGATCAAGAGTGGGTGAAAAACCATCCGCCGCGCGATTCCGTTGGGTTGGTTCCCTTGTGCGATCTCGGAGACGGCGTCTATCAGGGCGAACAGGGCGGCCTCTACCCGGCCGGCCGGAACGCCCCTCCCCAACCGCACCTCGAGGCGGGCTTGAGAGCGGCCGCCCACGTTGCGCCACTCGACGGCCAAGGGCGCAGATCCTCGTCCGGCAAAATCGTCTTGCTGACGGTGGGCGTGTCGAACACCACCATGGAATCTCAAGCGTTCCTGCGCCTGGCCAGGGCGGACAAAGACATCAGCCCGGGTGTCGTGATTGTGGATGGCGCGCAGGGCGGACAGGCGGCCGACCAGGCGGCAAACCCTCAATCGAACTACTGGAAGGTCGTCGATCAACGACTCAAGACCGCCGGCGTGACGCCGAAGCAAGTGCAGGTGTTGTGGATCAAGGAAACCTATCCGCTCCAACCTCCCACTGTGTTCCCGGCGGAGGCCGAGAAGCTTAAGGGACTTCTGGTGGAGATTCTGCACACCTCGCAGGACCGTTTTCCCAATCTCAAGATCGCCTATCTGTCGAGCCGCATTTACGCAGGCTACTCGCTGCGCGGCGCCAATCCCGAGCCTTTTGCCTATGAGACCGGGTTCTCCGTCAAGTGGGCCGTCTCGGAGCAGATCGCCGGAAAACCGGAACTGAACTGCGATCCCGCCAAGGGGCAGGTCCGGTCCCCGTGGATTGCCTGGGGACCGTACCTCTGGGCCGACGGCGTCAAAGGCAGACGAGATGGCCTGGTGTGGCTGCGCGAGGATCTGGCCGACGACGGGATGCACCCGTCGCGGCAGGGCTGCGACAAAGTTGCCGAACTGCTTCTCGACTTTCTAAAGCGCGACCAGACTTCGAGGGTCTGGTTTCTGGCGGAATAGCCTGCGCCACCAGTGCCGGGATTCGTCCACGGTCGCAAAGACTCCGCCGGTTTGCGACTCTCGGTGTCGCCAACGAATTGACGTAATGCCTCAGAACGTGTGAAAAAATGCCCACTTCAGTTCGGCTGTCAGCAACGCAGGCCGGGGGCCTGCGCCACTTCAACAACTTGCCGCGCTCGTGGGGCAGGTCCCCGACCTGCCCTGGCATTTTTTCACACGTTCTGAGGTATTACGAATTGACGATAAAAGGCCGGCTCGACGGAACGGTTTCGGTGTATACTGTCGGCATCCAGGCGACAAAATGCAAAGCCTGGACAATAGGATGGGTTCCTGACATGCGCAAATCCACTACCCTCTTTGCTGGTCGCGGTGCCACTTTGCTGGCATTCGCCGTGCTGGCCGGCCTGGCACCCTGCCCCGCCCAAGAGCCGCAACCTATCACGCTTCCCACGCCTCAGACGGAGGGCGGCAGGCCCCTGATGCAGGCGCTGAAGGAAAGAAGAACTACCCGCGAGTTCAGTGGGGAGAGGTTATCTCCGCAAATGCTCTCTAATCTTCTCTGGGCAGCCTTTGGTGTGAACCGATCACAGGGACCCATGGGAAGGCCGGGAAGGACAGCCCCATCGGCTATGAACGCGCAGGAAATCGACCTTTACCTCGCCACCTCCGACGCAGTTTACCTGTATGAGGCCGGTCCTCACCGTCTGAAGCCCGTTGTCGCCGGGGATATCCGCGCGAAAACTGGCAGGGGGCCTGCCGCGGCTCAAGCTGCTGTCACTCTCATCTACGTCGCGGACTACGCCAAGATCGAAAAGGTGAAGCAGCCCGAGCTCCAGATAGCCTTTACCAATGCCGACGTGGGTTTCATCGGCCAGAACGTCTACTTGTTCTGCGCCTCGGAAGGTTTGATGGCTTGGTTCCGCACCACCGACCGGGAGAGCCTGGCCAAAGCCATGAACTTGCGGCCCGAGCAGCGTGTCCTCTACGCCCAGTCGGTGGGTTATCCGGTCAAGAAGTAGCCGTCGCGGGATTGGCCGCATCGCCATCGAGCCGATCGAATTCGATGACAGCCTGGAGGCCGTCAAAGCACCTTGTCGGCCCAGTCGCCCGCCGGCCGGCGATGACAGTTCTCAGCAACTAATGCCGCAAAACCGGGGCAACCCCTGGGTCGGGGTTAGGCCGTCGGGTACACCCGGACCCACAGAGCGGCAGGGCCGCAACCAAACAACGGAGCAAGCGGCACATGCGGGCACAGCGGCTGGGCCGGGGGAATTGACGATTGCGGGATTGAGGATTGCTGTGTCTGGCGCCGCGGGACACTGAAATCGTCAATCGTCAATGAGCCAATCGTCAATTGGTCGGCCACACCGACAGCGCTCGACGCGCGCAATCTTTGCGGGCCGCAGAGAAATGAGGCGATAGTAGTACAAAGTGCTACCAGTGGAGGTACAGGCACAGCTTGAACCAGCGCGGCAGGTTGCTCTGCACCACCTGAAGCATGCCGAAGCTGGGATTGGTGAAGTCCAGCCCGTTGCCCACGGTCGCCCCTGCTCCTCCCCCACCCGGACTGCTGGCGCTCGGACGCCACGGGTGATTGAGGGCGTTGATCAGTTCACCACGGAACTGCAACCTCACCGACTCGTGGATCGGGA
>CAVRZY010000015.1:0-9234 GCA_963725415.1 uncultured Acidobacteriota bacterium
TGGGCCGGGTACCCAATGGAGCCATCATCGAGCGCCCCTCCCCGACTCCTCCACTCGGTACCCGCCTGAGACTACAGCTTCGCCAGGCTGATTTCACCACCGCTGCTCGTGTTGCCGACACCATCAACAAGAAGTTCGGTTCCGCGGGAGCGCCGGTCGCTCGGCCGGAAAACGCCAGCCTGGTGGTGATCGACCGGCCGCCGATCTACGAGGCCCGCGCCACTGAATTCATAGCCGAACTGGAGAGCCTGACCGTCGAGGCGGACCGTCCGGCGAAGGTTGTCGTCAACGAACGCACCGGCACCATCGTCATGGGCAAGGAAGTCAGCATCTCCCCAGTCGCCATCATGCACGGCAATCTGACCGTCGAGATCCAGACCAGCTTTGCCGTGTCGCAGCCCCCGCCGCTTTCTTCGGGAACCACCCGGGTGGTGCCCCAGGTAGGCGTGGGAATTAAGGAGGAAAAGGCGCGCAACGTGGTGCTGAAGCAGGGGGCGACCGTAGAGGAGCTGGTGCGGGCCTTGATGGCGATCGGCTCCACGCCCCGGGACATCATTGTGATTCTCCAAAACCTGCGGGCCGCAGGCGCTCTGGAAGCAGAGCTGGAGGTGATCTGATGGAGAGGATCGACGGGCTATCCGTCCGCTCCCTGACGGTCGCGGTTCACAATGTCCCTCCGAGCCGCGACCGCCAGGAAGGGTGTCTAGGCGAAGATCCCGTCAAGCTGCGAGACGCCGCCAGCCAGTTCGAAGCCTTGATGCTGGCTCAAATGCTGAAGTGTGCGCAGCAGGCTGATTCTGAAGGCTGGCTAGGCACCGGGGACGACCAGACCGGGGGCCTCATGCTGGAGGTGGCGCAAGAGCACCTGTCGCAAGTGCTGGCCTCCCAGGGTGGACTGGGACTGGCCAGTCTGATCGTCGAGGGCCTATCCCGTCAGCCTTGCGCCGCTGCCAGCCTTCCGGAACGGTGACGGGTTAAAGATGGGCCCCGTCAGTACGATAAGATGGTAGAAGTAAGAAGATGCGGGTAGAAGGCTTCGATTCGTCGCCAGTGCGATCGGCTCCGGCCAGCCAACCAGTCGAGAAGACTGCGGAGGACGGGGCCGGGGCTGCCCAGGTCGTGAATGAAAAAGATGACGTGGGACTCTCCCGCCTGTCTCAGGTGCTGACCCAGAACAGCGACCAGACCGCGCGCATCGAGCAGTTGCGGCTGGAAGTCGAAGCCGGGTCCTACCAGGCGCCTGCCTCAGAGGTCAGCCGCAAGATCGTCGATTTCCATCTCGAGGAATAAGCCCTCAGCTTTCAGCCCTCGGAAGGTGTGAAAAACGCAGGCCGGGGGCCTGCGCCACATCAACAACTTGCCAGTTTTGTGGGGCAGGTCCCCGACCTGCCCTGGCATATTCTCACACCGTCTCAGCAATCAGCCTGCCGCCGCCGACGGGTATCGAGCAGCATGTGAGGCCAGCCCGAGCGCAACGTTGCTGGTCTCAAGGATTGCGCGGCTGAAGGCGGATGGCCGAAGGCTTGCTCAGAAGCTCCAGCTCTGACGGGCGTACTGGGCGGTGAGTTCGGCGGGCGGGATCTCGGGCGTCTCCTGCCAAGGTTCGGGTCGAGGAGCTTCTTGGTGCTGTCTGCAATTCATCCAGGCCTCCAGCAGCGTTGCCAGCAGGCGCCCCACCTCGGCCAGGGGCGGCTCGGATTGCTCCACGTTGGCTTCAATCAGCAACCGTTGCATGTAGTCGTAGAGTTCGATCAAGTTGCGACTCAACGGCCCTCCGGATTCCCGGTCCACGGCCAGTGAAAGTTCAGTCAAAATGGCGCTGGCTCGGGTAATCTCCCTTGAGCGCGAGGCGATATCCGCGTGCTGCAAGTGGTGGCGCGCCTGGCCTACTGCCTCCAGGCCGGCCTTGTAAAGAATCTGTATCAGCTCGACTGGGTCCGCCGACATTATCTCGCTCTCCAGATAGGCGGCGAAAGCATTACTCGGCATCGTCCCCCCTTGAACCTGCATCGACCACCCCGGAACCTCCAGCGGCCTCGGTTCTAATCCTTACTCGTCCAGTGCCTTCAAGTCTTTGGCCATTCTCAGGAGGTACTCGGGTGGGATTTGCCGGATCACCTCATTGGTTTTTCGATCGATCAGACGCACCAGGGCACGATGGGTCTCTCGATCCAGGACAAACGTCAGTTCGCTGTTCTGTCCGAACAATTCCGCCGCGTTGAGGGCTCTGACCGCCTGAATCAGTTCCCGCTGCTGGGAAAGCCCCTCCGTAGGCACCACTGTGGACACTGCGGCGAGGGGCTGGCCGACCATGTACTGCACCGCGTCGACATTCATACCGCCTCCTCAGGGCGAGAGTTACTCGCCTTCAATGCCCTTATCGGCTGGAACAGGTCACCTGAAGAGGATTTTTGGGGATCTTCAACAGCTTGAAAACACGGGCCTTTGCACCCGTCTCTGGAACCCGGCGCCGGTCCCTATCCCAGGTTCAGAACCTTCTTGAACGTCCCGCCCTCCCGCTCGATCTTCTTTTGAAGCAGCATGAGCGCGTAGATGAGCTGCTCGGGCCGCGGCGGACAGCCCGGAACGTAGACATCTATGGGGATGACTTGGTTGACCGGGATGAGCGCGTAGTTGCTGTAAACGCCCGTGGAAGTGGCGCAGGCGCCCATCGAGATGGCCCATTTCGGTTCCGGCATCTGCTGATAAAGCTGGCGAACGACTGGCGCCATCTTGGCGGAGACGCGGCCGGCGATGATCATCAGATCCGACTGGCGGGGCGAACCGCGAAAGACCTCTGCGCCGAACCGGGCGATGTCGAAACGCGACGCGCTCATCGACATCATCTCGATAGCGCAGCAGGCCAAGCCGAAGGACATGGGCCAGATGGAGTTCTTGCGGGCCCAGTTGACGGCTTTGTCCAGCGTGGTGGTGAGCACGGCATCGCCCAGGTAGCGGTAGTTATCCTCCTCGATACGGGAGAAGAAACCCGGATCTACCCCGCCCAAGTTGCCCTGGGCGAGCCGGTCGGCGCCCGGCCCGTTCGTCCCCATGCCTTCATTCTCCCACGAGAGGGTAAAATCAAGAAAGATGTCTTCAGTTTGGCGTTCCTGGCCATACTTTGCGTCTTTGCGCGAAAGACTTTTTCATGTCAATACCGTTCTTTTCCTTTGAACCGGCGGAAAGTTACGAGCAGGCTCTCAGCCGGGCCGCCGGCATCTGGGGCGTCGAACCGGAGTATTCCGACACCTGGGGGAAGCCGCACGTCACCTCGCTGGAAGTTCAAAAGGCCATTCTGCAGGCCCTGGGGGTTCCGGCGGGCAGCAAGGAAGAGCTTGACCGCGCAGTCGAGGAGCGCCTCTGGGGCCACTGGAACAGCCTGTTGCCGCCGGTGGTGGTTGTGGGAGAAGGCGCCGAGAGGCGCGAATTCCCGCTGCACGTCCCCGCTTCGCTGGCTGGGTGCACTGTAGGGATCGAATTCCGCCTGGAAGACGGGAGCACCGAGCGCCGGGAGTTTTCGCTGGCGCAACTGCCCAGTTCGGGACAGGCAGAGCTGCGCGGCACCCACTACCTCCGCAAGCAAGTGCCGGTTCCGGAGGATATCCCGCTGGGGTACCACGACGTGACCGCATCGATTCTCTGTTCGGACGGGAGAGCCGGAGGCGCCACCATGCGCTTGATTCTGTGCCCGGATCGCGCCTATGCCCCTCCGGTCATCCGCGAAGGACGCCGAACGGCCGGCTTGGCGATCAGCCTCTATGGACTGCGCTCCGACAGGAACTGGGGTTGCGGGGACCTTACCGATCTGGAAACCTTGATTGACTGGTTGGCGGATGAGCTTGAGGTCAGCTTCGTGGGACTTAACCCGCTGCACGACATCCCCAATCGCTACCCCTTCAACATCAGCCCCTATCTGCCGTCTTCGGCCTTATATAGGAATTGCATCTACTTGGACGTTGAGCGCCTGGAGGATTTTCAGAAGGCGTCCGGTCTCCAGCGGATGCTTTCCCTACCCGAAACGCAGTCCGAGTTGGAGGCGCTGCGGCGGTCCGAGCAAATCCAGTACGAACGCGTGCATGCCTTGAAGTTGCGTGCGTTGAAGCTGGCCTTTCTGGCTTTCTTACCGGAGCTTCGAAAGGGTGGCGACCGCGCCCGCCAGTTTCAGGAATTCATGGAGCGCGAAGGGGCGCTGCTGGAGCGCTACGCGGTCCATTGCGCGCTGGCCGAATGGATCCACGCGCGGTGGCCGCAGATCTGGGTCTGGCCGGACTGGCCGGAGGAGTTTCGCGATCCCGATTCGGAAGCCGTTCGCCGGTTTGCCCAGCGGCATTGGCGGCTGGTGACGTTCTACCAGTACGTGCAATGGCAGTTGGATCTTCAGCTTGCCGCCGTCCAGCAGCATGCCCTGCGCAAGGGGCTAGAGATCGGCCTGTACCACGACCTGGCGCTGGCCACCGATCGATGCGGGGCGGACTCCTGGGCTTACCGCTCCTTCTACGTCTCGGGCTGCCGGGTAGGCGCCCCCCCCGACGGTTTTGCTCCCAGAGGGCAGGACTGGTCTTTCCCTCCACCCAATTCTGAGCGCCACCGCCAGACCGGCTACCAGTTGTTCGCTGAAATCGTCCGACATAACTGCCGGCAAGGGGGCGCTCTTCGCATCGATCACGTCATGCGCTTCTGCCGCCTGTATTGGATTCCTTCGAGTAAGCCGCCGACCGAGGGCGCCTACGTCCAGGATTCCTACGAGGACCTGCTCCACATTCTGGCCCTGGAGAGTGTCCGTCAGAAAGTTGTCATCATCGGCGAGGATCTGGGAACCGTCACGCCCGAGATTCGCAGGGCCCTGAACCGCTTTGGGATCTTCGGCTACAGGGTCCCCTACTTTGAGAAGGACCACCAGGAGGAGTACCGGCCACCCCAGGAGTATCCCGCCGAAGTGCTGGTTTCTTCCAGCACGCACGACCTGCCCACCCTGGCCGGCTTCTGGCTGGCCAGGGACATCGAAGCCCGCCGCGACGCCGGCCTGCTGCCGGAAGGCAGCTACCACAGGCAACTGGCGGAGCGCGCGCGGGACAAGCAAAGACTGCTGGACTTGTTGTTCCGCCTGGGGCTGTTGCCGGAATGTGCCCCCCGCTCGGCCAACCACGTGCCGGAGCTGACCGGCGAACTCCACAATGCCCTGGTGGGCTTTCTGGCCGCGACGCCCTCCAGGCTCCTGGCCCTCACCCAGGAGGACCTGTTCAAGGAAACCGAACAGCAGAACCTCCCTGCCAGCACCTGGCAATACCCCAATTGGCAGCGCAAGATGAAATTCACTTTGGAGGAGCTGCGTTCCTCTCCCCTGGCCCGCGATTTCACCCGGATGTTCCGGGACTGGCTGGAGCGGAGTGGGCGCGCATCCCGCCCCTGTGGCTAGCCCCTTTTGGAGTTTCGCGCAGGCCGCGAGTTCTTCAGCCGGGCGCTTTGCAGAGGCGTTGATTCTCTGATACTCTGGCTCACGGGGTGAATTATGTTACGGCGATTGGAATGCGCAGCAGTTGTTTTGGTGTTGGCGGGGATCGGAATGGCCTTCGGACAGTCCTACACCGCTTCGATCCGGGGCGCGGTCACGGATGCAACGCAAGCCTCTGTGATGGGCGCACAGGTGGTAGCGACGGAGACGCAACGCAACATTCAGCAGACGACGACGACCGATGCGGCGGGCCGCTACGTGCTCACGAATCTCCCGCCGGGAAAGTATGTCCTGACCGTCGAAGCGCGTGGATTTAAGAAGTACACCCGGGAAGCCCTGGACCTCCAGGTGAATCAGGACATCGCCATCAACGTGGCGCTCGAAGTCGGCGCGGTCAGTGATTCGGTGACGGTCACGGCCGAAGCGCCGCTCTTGGAGTCCAGCACCTCGTCGGTGGGCAAGGTGGTGGAGAACCGCGAGATCGTCAACCTGCCGCTCAACACCCGTAATCCTTACCAGCTCGTGTTTTTGACTCCCGGAGTTTCGGGCACGGTCAGCATCAACTACGACGACATGCGCTACTCGGTGAACGGAGCGCGGGTGCGGATGCTGGACACCATGGTGGATGGGGTGGCCGCGTCGCATCCCACGGTCAATGGCGCGGGGGGCGTAGCAGTGTTTCCGTCGGTCGAGTCGATCGCCGAATTCAAGGTGATGGGGGCCAACCCGCCGGCCGAGTTTGGCCGCAGCCAGGGCTCGATTCTGAACGTGGTCTACCGCTCGGGCTCCAATGAGTGGCATGGGAGCGCCATCGAATTCGTTCGCAACTCCGAATTCGACGCCAACAGCTTTTTCTCCAACAAGAACAACGTCCCGCTGGCCAGCTTCAAGCGCAACCAGTTCGGAGCCGACCTCGCCGGACCCATCCGCCGGGACAAGACTTTCTTCTTGTTCGACTACGCGGGCCTACGCGAACGCAGCGCCTCCTCGTCCACCTTCACCGTGCCGACGGCGCTGGAACGGACCGGCGATTTCTCCCAGACCTTTGCCGCCAATGGCCGGCAGATCGTCATCTCCGACCCGTTTTCCACCCGGGCCAGCGGGTCGGCCTACGTGCGCGATGCCTTCGGCGGCAACAAGATTCCCGTCTCCATGCTCGACCCGGTGGCGGTGAACGTAATGAAGTATTACCCGGCGTCCAATACCCCGGGCAACCCGATCACCAATCAGAGCAACTACTACAAGACCGGCGCTCGCGCGCTGAATGTGGATCAGTTCGACATACGCGGAGACCACAACTTCAGCCCCAGCCGGCGCAGCTTCGCCCGGTACTCCCACCGGACCAACAAGGACGCGCCTCCGGTATTCTTCCCTCAGGACCTGGCGATTTCCGAGGGGCGCGTGATCACCGAGAACCACATGCATAACGCCGTGGCGGACTTCACCCAGAGCGTGGGTCCCACCACCATCTTCAACGTGCGCGCTGGCTTTGCCCGCACCCTGTTCGTGTACAACAACCAGGGTCTCGGATTCCGGCCTTCCCAACTGGGCCTGCCCGCATCCATCGATCAGGCCGCCGACCGGCTGATGTTTCCGGCCATCCGCCCCTCGGGCTACCAGGGCTTGGGCGGCAACGACCATCGCCGCAGCGGCTTTAACACGGGGACCATTCTGACCAGTCTCGGCCAGACCAAGGGGCCGCACACTATCAAGTACGGTTTCGAGGGCCGGCTGATCCGCACCAACGTGTGGGAAGCGCGCGACTCGGCCAGCTTCAGCTTCAGCCAGTCCTTCACCCAGGGGCCCAACCCCACCACGGCCAGTTCCACGGCCGGCAACTCGATCGCCTCGCTGCTGCTGGGCGCAGGCTCTAGCGGAAACCTCTACCAGGCCTGGAAAAACGTGGCCGCGCAGAGCGTCTACTACGCGGGCTACTTCCAGGACGACTGGCGTGTCAGCCGGAGGCTGACCCTGAATCTTGGCCTGCGCTACGACTATGATGAGCCACGCACCGAGCGCTTCAACCGCTTCAACTGGTTCGACCCCTTCGTAGCCTCTCCGCTGGCCTCGAAGTTCCCCGGGCTGAAGGGCGGGTTGCAATTCGTGGGGGTCGATGGCCACAGCCGGCACCAGTTCACTCCCGACAGGAACAACCTCGGACCGCGGCTGGGCCTGGCCTTTGAGTTATCGTCGAAGACCGTGCTGCGCATGGGCTACGGCCACATGTTCGGGCTGTCGCCGCAGGAGGCGATGGGCACGGTCGGTCCTTACGGCTTCCGGGTGGAGAACACTTGGCAGACAACCGCGGACGGCGGGCTGACGCCGCTGAACCTGCTGCGTAATCCCTATCCGAGCGGCTTCAGTCCTCCGCCGGGCGCGGCCAACGGCCTGCTGACCGCCGTGGGCGGCCCCATCCAGGCGCCCATCCAGGACACCGTCACGCCGTGGTCGATGCAGTGGAACTTCACCATTCAGCAAGAGTTCCCGGCGCGCCTCCTGCTGGAAGTGGCCTACGTGGGCACGCGCGGCCTGCAACTGTCCCGAGGCGGCGAGGACGCCTTCATGATTGACCAACTCACCCTGGATCTCTTGTCACTGGGCAACCGGCTTTTGGACACGGTGGACAACCCCTTCTACGTGCCCAACGGCCCGGGTTTCTTTGCCAATAAGACCGTGGCCCGAAACCAGCTTCTGCGGCCGTACCCGCAATTCACTAACGTGAACCCGCTCTTCTTCGAGCGGATCATCCTCGACATATCACGCGTTACAGACGACCATCAAGAAGCGTCCGAGTAGGGGTCTGCAGTTCGAGGGTTCCTACACCTGGTCGAAAAGCATCGACAACGGCGAGGGAGGCTTCCAGGACAACTACAAAATCAAGTTGAACCGCTCCATCACCGATCTGGACGTTCCTCACCGCTTCATCCTCAATTTGGTCTACGAGCTGCCGTTCGGGCGGGGCAAACGCTTCGGCGGCTCCATGCCGCGCCTGATGGATGCGCTGGTGGGCGGGTGGATGATCGACGGCATCACCAACTACCAGAGCGGCGGCGCGTTCGGCATCTCAGCTACCAATGTTTGCCGCTGCTTCAATACCGGGTCGTACGCCAATTCGAAGGGCTATAGCGGCAAGCTCGAAGGTCGCGCCGAGGACCGGCTGGCGCGCTGGTTCGACACCGGCGCCTTCAGCCAGCCGGATGCGTTCACCATCGGCAGCATGGGCCCGCGGTCTTCCGACCTGCGCAACGACAAGGTCGCCACCTGGGACCTCAGCCTCTCGAAGGATTTCCATCCCATCGAGAAACTGCGCGTGCAGGTCCGCGCCGACGCCCTCAACGCCTGGAACCATCCTCGGTTCAGCGGTCCGAACACCAGTGTGACCTCGGGTTCCTTTGGCGTTGTCAGCAGCCAGTCCAACGCGCCGCGTCAGGTTCAGTTCGGGGTGAAGCTGATGTGGTAGTGGCGGTTTCTAGCCGCTGGCGGGCCCGGTCCGCCGGGGCGGCCGTCGAGCCATTTCATGAGGTAGCTCGGACAGCTTGAGGGCTCGTGGTTTTGGAGAGCCAGCCGCATTTGTCACCCTGTGCGGGGCGCCAGGCCGGCCAGGCGTGGACCCTGCCAACTGCCGTGTGGGATCAAGCACTTCGAGCACGACCGTGTCTGCGATCCCCCGCCGTCCCCCGTACCACTTAGGAGCCTTGGAGGCAAGGCTACAAGAGTTTCGGAAGTTCGTGGCGGACGCAACTCATTCACTCAATAACCGATTAACTTATTCACTCAGCAAC
>CAVRZY010000016.1:0-12017 GCA_963725415.1 uncultured Acidobacteriota bacterium
TGCACCGTCTCCAAACCACCTTCGATTATGCGCACCCGCGCGGGGTGACCCAGGCCCGCGACGGGCGCTGGATCTACGGCCTCCAGTGGGCCGAAGAGCGCGACCTGTTCGAGGTGCAGCTGCGTTTCCGCACCGCCTGTGACACGGCGCGCATCGTGGTCCAGTACTGGTTTCTGAACTGGCCCCATACCCCGCCCAGCATGCCCACCATCGAAGACCCGGTGGACGATCCCTGGCAGGGCCAGTGGCTCACCGCGAAAACCCAAGTCACTTGCGAGGACCGCCAGTGCCGGTTCACCTTCCTGCCGCTGGCTCAGGATGAGAACAAGCGCGCGCCAAACCTGCCCGGCCTCCGCTACCGCCGGACCCTGCGCTTCCGGCTGGTCTTCCCGCCCGGGCCGCGTCCCGAAGTCGAGTCCGTTCAGGTCTTCAGCGAGTCCGCAGTTCGGCGCATCGAGCTGCGTGTGGTTCTGCAAGGCCGGCCAGGCCCGTTTCACCGCCTACAACGGCTGGGTGCGCGAAGTGCGACCCAGCCAGCGCGGCGTGCTTCTAACCGTAGATGCCGCGGACCCGCGCCCCGCCGGCTCGAACGACGTCACCGTCGTCGAAGTGAAGCACGGCAAGGAATCCTTCGCCTTCGCGCCCGCGGAGGTCGAAAAGGCTCCGATGTACATCCCCGACTACCACGCCTACATCTCGCTGGCTTCCGAAACCGCACCCTTTTCGACGGCCCTGGTGCGGCCCGGCGCGCGCATCCGGGAGCGCCTCGCGCTGGAGCCCGAGCAGACCTACGAGCGGGCCTCGAAGGAAATCCCACCCCTCGACCCGGTCGAGCGCCAGGGCGGGCGCCTGTACCTGCCGCTGGCCGCCGATTCGAGCTGGCAGAAGTTCGCCCTCGAATGGGGCGGCAACGTGGTCATCAGCAAGCGCGGGACCAAGGCCATGGGCCGCGAACTCGAGCGCCTCACCTGGCCCGGCGACCGGATCTCCTGGCGGATCGGTACCGGGGACGCCCACCTTCCGGCCACGCGCCGAGGATTCCAGCCTTGCGCTGTTGGAGGATATCTTCCCGTGGCGCTGGCGCGGTGGTCCTGGGGGAATCGAGTACGAGCAGGAGTCCTTCGCCAGCCTGCTCGGGGTCCGCTGTCGCCCGAGGACCGGGCCGCAGCGAGCAGACGCCCGCGGTGCTTCTGATGAGCATCCGCGCCCGTAACCGCGGCGCGTCGCCGCACACGTCGCACCTGTGGGTCGGCATGGATCCGGCTGGATCCCTGGCCTTCGACGGCACGCTGCTCACCGCCGATCAAGGCCGGTCCGTGCGTGCAGCCCTGCGCCTGGCGCCCCGGGCCACGGTGCAGATCGACAGCTCGCTACACATAACGTCGCAGCTCGCCCCCAATCAGGAATCTATCACCTACCTCGCGCTTCCGTTCATTCCGGGCCTTTCGGGCCAGGAACGGAGACAACTGGCGCAACTTGACTACACCGCCGAACGCAAGCGCGTGCTCGATTACTGGCGCGGCGCGCTGGCGCACGGCGTGCCGTTCGAAGTGCCGGAGCAACGCTTCAACACCTTCGCGCGCGGGCTGATTGCCAGGATCCGCATTTCGGCCACCAAGGACCCCAAGAGCGGCATCTATATGGTGCCTGCCGCCAGTTACAACTACAGGGTATATGCAAATGAGGCGGTGTTTCAGGCCCAGTTACTGGATGTGCTGGGGCATCATCAGCTCGCGCGAAAGTACTTACAGGCGCAGGTCGACCTGCAAGGCTCAGAGCCCTTCGATGGAAGCTACACGGGGGACCAGAAAGCGGTCTATCACGGCGCGCGGGTTGACGCCGAGTACGACTACACCGCGCAGCAATACAACCTCGACCACGGCACGGTGCTGTGGAGCCTGGCGGAGCATTACTTCCAGACGCGCGACCGCGCCTGGCTGGCCAGCGTCGCGCCCAGCATGAAGCGCGCCGCCGACTGGGTGATCGAGCAGCGCAAGCTCACCATGGTCATCGCGGACGGAACGCCGTGCTCGGAGTACGGCCTGCTGCCCGCCGGTCACCTGGAGGACAACGGCGACTGGGGCCACTGGTTCTCGGTGAACGCCTACGCCAGCCTGGGGATGACCGCGCTGGCGAAAGCGCTGGCGGATGCGGGCGACCCCGACGCGGGGCGCTACGAGAGGGAAGCCGAACTGTATCGGGCGGACCTGCGCGCCGCGGTGCCGCGGGCCGCGGCCGCCGCGCCGGTGATTCGCCTGCGCGACAACACCTACGTACCCTACGTCCCCACGCGCGTACACCAGCGCATCCGTCTGTTCGGCCCTCTGCGCGTGGCGTATTACTCGCGCTATCCGCAGAAGGCGCTTCCGACTTACCGGCTGTCTGCGACTCGGGAACTGCTCTACGGGCCGCTGATCTTGCTGGACACCGGGATCTTCGATCCGGGTGAGCCACTGGCCCGCTGGGTGCTGGACGATTGGGAGGACAACGCCACGATGTCGTCCACCCTGGGATTGCACGTACATGGCTGGGTGGACGAGGAGTACTGGTTCAGCCGCGGCGGCATGGTGTTTCAGCCCAATCTGCAAAATCCCATCCGCACTTACATCCGCCGCGGGGAGGCGCGCGCCGCCATTCGCAGTCTGTACAACGATTTCGTGTCCTGCTATTACCCCAGCGTCAACGTTTTCACCGAGGAATACCGGCAGTGGCGCTCGCCCAGCGGCCCGTTTTACAAGGTGCCTGACGAGGCCAAGTTCGTCCACCGCCTGAGGGACGTGTTGGTGACTGAATACAACGATGAGCTGCATTTGGCCGCCGCCACGCCCCAGCGGTGGCTGGCGCCGGGCCAGAAGTTCTCGGTTTCCGGCGCGCCGACGCATTTCGGTCCGGTGAGTTACTCGCTCGAGGCTTTCCCGAATGAGATTCGCGGCAGCGTCACGCTGCCTACCCGTAATCCCTACCGCAATGCGTGGCTCAATATCCGCCTGCCGGACGACAAGAAGATCGCCTCCGTGGTGGTCGATGGAAAGGTCTGCAGGATGTGGACAAGGGGACCGGGAGGGTCCGCCTCCCGCACAGCAAGAGGCCGATTCGGTTGCTCGTAGGAATCGGCCGTTAACCAGACCTGATCGTGTTTTTGCAGTCTTCAGGATGGCAGTCACCGCGATTCAACGCTGTTTGCCGCCAGTGACGTGGCTGCACTGCGCGCCAGCGCGCCCTGGTCGGCAAACCAACCGCAGAGGGGACGAGCCGGAGGCCGCGCACGAGACTGCCAGTTTAGCGAACCGGCAGCCACGCGCCAGCCGGGGCTGGGCAGGGGACTTCTGCGGAGTGCAACGGCGTTGTACGCTATGAGAAAGGGAGTCAAGATGCCAGTCCCAAGAGCCTTGATCGTTTCCGACCCCGCCATCATGATGGGGAAACCGGTGATCGCCGCCACCCGTATTACCGGTCCAAGTTGATCCTCGAGTGTCGCTGCTCGGCGAGACGGGCGGAGCAACTGTTGGCCGCGCATCCGCGTCTGACCGAGGAAGGGGTCCCGGCGGCTCTGGCGTTCGCCGCCTTCGTGCCGACGTGGTGTATCCAGTCGAGCAGGTAGCCCGGTGACCTTCCTCGCTGACGAGAGCGTTGACAAACAGATCGTGGATGAGCTTCGTGCTGCACGGCACGGGGTACTTTACATCGCGGAAAAGGTACCGGAATCCGCGACGAGGCAGCGCTCGAGCGAGCCGTCAGGCAGGCACCGTGCTCCTGACTGCTGACAAGGACTTCGGCGAACTGATTATTCGGCAACGGCGCCTGGCGACGGGTGTGCTGCTCATCCGGCTATTCGGTTTGTCCCCGGAGACCAAGGCGTCCTTAGTGGCCGAGGCGATTTCCCGCCACGCAGAACAGCTCAGTGGAGCCTTCTCCGTGTTGTCGGCAGGTGCGTTCCGGACCCGGCGGATGTAGCGTGTGGAGAAGGAGGATGTCAGCGCTGTACGCCGGCCCCTTGGAGGCCTTTGTTCTTGAGGGCGCGCCTTACCGCTCTCGGGACCTCCAGGTTCCAGTAGATCGTTGTGGGCTCGGCAATGACAGGGGCGTCCGGATGAGGTTTTCTGGGATCGTTGTCGCCCGTCGGGTTGAGGATGATGGCGTCGAACCAATGGGTCAGTAGTGGAAACGCAAGCGCGTTGGGGATTGTTAGATGCCTCAGCAGGCCCCATAGGTCGGAAGAAGTGTATCAAGGTGGTGGGAAAGGAGTTCCTTGAACTGTGGCACGAGTCCTCTTCCGTCTTGGCTGCCCACCCGAAATCCGCACCGCAATGCGTGGCTCAACATTCGCCTGCCGGACGGCAGCAAGATGTCTGGGTGTCGGCTCGATGGGAAGGTCTGGCAGGATGTGGACTGAGAGGGACAAATCAAGGCAAATTTCTTGAGGTTCGTTTGCGGTCAAACCCTGACCCACGCTCCTCCAGCCCTTCTCGTGCGAGCAGAATCTGAGCGCAGCGTCTCCACCAGATTAACGGCCGATCCTGACCAGCAACCTAATTGGCCTCTTGCTGTGCGGGAGCCGGACCCTCCCGGTCCCCTTGTCCACATCCTGCCAGACCTTCCCATCGAGCCCGCACCCAGACAACCTGCTGCCGTCCGGCAGGCGAATGTTGAGCCACGCATTGCGGTGCGGATTTCGGGTGGGCAGCCAAGACGGAAGAGGACTCGTGCCACAGTTCAAGGAACTCCTTTCCCACCACCTTGATACACTTCTTCCGACCTATGGGGCCTGCTGAGGCATCTAACGATCCCAGACGCGCTTGCGTTTCCACTACTGACCCATTGGTTCGACGCCATCATCCTCAACCCGACGGGCGACAACGATCCCAGAAAACCTCATCCGGACGCCCCTGTCATTGAGGAGCCCACAACGATCTACTGGAACCTGGAGGTCCCGAGAGCGGTCAGGCGCGCCCTCGAGACAAAGGCCTCCAAGGGGCCGGCGTACAGCGCTGACATCCTCCTTCTCCACACGCTACATCCGCCGGATCCGGAACGCACCTGCCGACAACACGGAGAAGGCTCCACTGAGCTGTTCTGCGTGGCGGGAAATCGCCTCGGCCACTAAGGACGCCTTGGTCTCCGGGGACAAACCGAATAGCCGGATGAGCAGCACACCCGTCGCCAGGCGCCGTTGCCGAATGATCAGTTCGCCGAAGTCCTTGTCAGCAGTCAGGAGCACGGTGCCTGCCTGACGGCTGAGCTCGAGGACTGCCTCGTCGCGGATTCCGGGATCCATCTCCGCGATGTAAAGTACCCCGTGCCGTGCAGCACGAAGCTCATCCACGATCTGTTTGTCAACGCTCTCGTCAGCGAGGAAGGTCACCGGGCTACCTGCTCGACTGGATACACCACGTCGGCGCGAAGAGCCTCGGCGGCGAACGCCAGAGCCGCCCGGATCCCTTCCTCGGTCAGACGCGGATGCGCGGCCAACAGTTGCTCCACCGTCTCGCCGGCGGCAAGCTTCTCGAGGATCAACTCAACCGTAATACGGGTGGCGGCGATCACCGGTTTCCCCATCATGATGGCGGGGTCGGAAACGATCAAGGCTCTTGGGACTGGCATCTTGACTCCCTTTCTCATAGCGTACAACGCCGTTGCACTCCGCAGAAGTCCCCTGCCCAGCCCCGGCTGGCGCGTGGCTGCCGGGTTCGCTAAACTGGCAGTCTCGTGCGCGGCCTCCGGCTCGTCCCCTCTGCGGCTCGTTTGCCGGCCAGGGCGCGCTGGCGCGCAGTGCAGCCACGTCACTGGCGGCAAACAGCGTTGAATCGCGGTGACTGCCATCCTGAAGAGACTCCAAAAACACGATCAGGTCTGGTTAACGGCCGATTCCTACGAGCAACCGAATCGGCCTCTTGCTGTGCGGGAGGCGGACCCTCCCGGTCCCCTTGTCCACATCCTGCCAGACTTTTCCATCGACCACCACCGAGACGATCTTCTCGCCGTCCGGCAGGCGCATATTGAGCCACGCATTGCGGTAGGGATTACGGGTAGGCAGCGTGACGCTGCCGCGAATCTCATTCGGGAAAGCCTCGAGCCAGTAACTCACCGGACCGAAATGCGTCGGGGCGCCGGAAACCGAGAACTTCTGGCCCGGCGCCAGCCACCGCTGGGGCGTGGCGGCAGCCAAATGCAGCTCATCGTTGTATTCAGTCACCAACACGTCCCTCAGGCGGTGAACGAACTTGGCCTCGTCAGGCACCTTGTAAAACGGGCCGCTCGGCGAGCGCCACTGCCGGTATTCCTCGGTGAAAACGTTGACGCTGGGGTAATAGCAGGACACGAAATCGTTGTACAGACTGCGAATGGCGGCGCGCGCCTCCCCGCGGCGGATGTAAGTGCGGATGGGATTTTGCAGATTGGGCTGAAACACCATGCCGCCGCGGCTGAACCAGTACTCCTCATCCACCCAACCATGTACGTGCAATCCCAGGGTGGACGACATCGTGGCGTTGTCCTCCCAATCGTCCAGCACCCAGCGGGCCAGTGGCTCACCCGGATCGAAGATCCCGGTGTCCAGCAAGATCAGCGGCCCGTAGAGCAGCTCCCGAGTCGCAGACAGCCGGTAAGTCGGAAGCGCCTTCTGCGGATAGCGCGAGTAATACGCCACGCGCAGAGGGCCGAACAGACGGATGCGCTGGTGTACGCGCGTGGGGACGTAGGGTACGTAGGTGTTGTCGCGCAGGCGAATCACCGGCGCGGCCGCCGCGGCCCGCAGCACCGCGGCGCGCAGGTCCGTCCGATACAGTTCGGCTTCCCTCTCGTAGCGCCCCGCGTCTGGGTCGCCCGCATCCGCCAGCGCTTTCGCCAGCGCGGTCATCCCCAGGCTGGCGTAGGCGTTCACGGAGAACCAGTGGCCCCAGTCGCGGTTGTCCTCCAGGTGACCGGCGGGCAGCAGGCCGTACTCCGAGCACGGCGTTCCGTCCGCCATGACCATGGTGAGCTTGCGCTGCTCGATCACCCACTCGGCGGCGCGCTTCATGCTGGGCGCGACGCTGGCCAGCCAGGCGCGGTCGCGCGTCTGGAAGTAATGCTCCGCCAGGCTCCACAGGACCGCGCCGTGGTCGAGGTTATATTGCTGCGCCGTGTAGTCGTACTCGGCGTCAACCCGCGCGCCGTGATAGACCGCTTTCTGGTCCCCCGTGTAGCTTCCATCGAAGGGCTCTGACCCTTGCAGGTCTACTTGCGCCTGTAAGTACTTTCGCGCGAGCTGATGATGCCCCAGCACATCCAGTAACTGGGCCTGAAACACCGCCTCATTTGCATATACCCTGTAGTTGTAACTTGCGGCAGGCACCATATAGATGCCGCTCTTGGGATCCTTGGTGGCCGAAATGCGGATCCTGGCAATCAGCCCGCGCGCGAAGGTGTTGAAGCGTTGCTCCGGCACTTCGAACGGCACGCCGTGCGCCAGCGCGCCGCGCCAGTAATCAAGCACGCGCTTCCGTTCCGCGGTGTAGTCAAGTTGCGCCAGTTGTCTCCGTTCCTGCCCCGAAAGGCCCGGAATGAACGGAAGCGCGAGGTAGGTGATAGCTTCCTGATTGGGTGCGAGCTGCGATGTTATGTGTAGCGAGCTGTCGATCTGCACCGTGGCCCGGGGCGCCAGGCGCAGGGCTGCACGCACGGACCGGCCTTGATCGGCGGTGAGCAGCGTGCCGTCGAAGGCCAGGGGTCCAACCGGATTCATGCTGACCCACAGGTGCGACGTGTGCGGCGTCGCGCCGCGATTACGGGCGCGCAGCCTCATCAGAAGGACCGCCGGCGTCTGCTCGCTGCGGCCCGGATCCTCGGGCGACAGCGGACCCCAGAGCAGGCTGGCGAAGCACTCCTGCTCATACTCGAGCTCCCCCCAGGACCACCGCGCCAGCGCCACGGGAAGATGATCCTCCAACAGCGCAAGGCTCGACTCCTCGGCGCGTGGCCGGAAGCCGGCAGGGTCCCCCGTTCCGATGCGCCAAGAAAGCCGGTCGCCCAGCCAGGCCAGCCGCTCCAGCTCGCGACCCATGGCCTTGGTTCCGCGCTTGCTGATGAACACGTTGCCACCCCACTCCAGGGCGAATTTCTGCCAGCTTGCCTCCGCCGCCAGCGGCAGGTACAGCCGCCCGCCCTGGCGTTCCACCGGATCGAGCGCCGGGATCTCTCGCGAAGCCCGCTCGTAGCTCTGCTCCGGCTCGACGGCCAGCCGCTCGCGAATGCGCGCTCCAGGCTTAACGATTGATTTCGAAAACGGCCCCGCATCGGACGCCAGCGTGATGTAAGCGCCGTAGTCCGGGATATACATCGGACCTTTATCAAGGTCCGAAGGCGCGAACGAGAATGTCTCCGCCCCGTTTTTCACTTCGATGACCGTGACGTCGTTCGATCCTGCGGGGCGGGGGTCAGCGGCAGCGACCCTCAGCAGCGCGCCGCCCATGACTGGCTTCACTTCCCGCACCCAGCCGTTATAGGCCGTGAAGGTGGGACTGGCCGGCTTCTCCAGCAGCACCCGCAACTCCATGCCCCTCACCACCGATTCGCTGAACACCTCAACCGACTGGATTTCGGGACGCGCCTCCGGTCCAAAGACCAGACGAAATCGGATGGTCCGCCGGTATTTCAGTCCCGGCAGGAACGCCGCGCGCTTGTTTTCCTCCCGGACGAGGGGCAGAAAGCTGAAGCGGCAACGCCGGCCCTCGCAAGCCACCTCGGTTCGCGCCGTGATCCACTCTCCCTGCCAGGGATCGTCCACCGGGTCTTCGATGGTGGGCATCTGCGGCGGGCTGTGGGGCCAGTTCAAAAACCAATACTGCACAGCGACGCGCGTCGCCTCATAGCTGTTCTGAAAATGCACCAGCACCTCGAACAAGTCGCGCTCCTCGGCCCATTCCAGACCGTAGATCCACTGGCCGCCGCGGGCCTTGACGACCCCGCGCGGATGCGCGTAATCGAACGTGGTTTGCAGGCGATGCAGGTCCTCAGAACAGCAGGGGCGGGCGAACGGCGCCAGGTCCAGCAACTCCGCTCGGACGCCGCCGATGAGAATCGCGCCGGCAGCCAGCAGTCGCAGGAAGACCATGGGCGTGCCTCAGTGTCCTTCGATGATCATGCCGCCGTCCACCACCAGCGAGGCGCCGGTGATGAACGAGGCGGCCTCCGAGGCCAAGAAAAGCGCCGCCTCGGCGACGTCACGCGGCGTCCCGAACCGTCCCAGGGGATGGAACCGCAGCACCTGCCGCACGGCCTCCTCCGGGTCCGCCATGCTCTTCAGCCAGCGCTCGTGCATGGGAGTCTCGATGTAGCCGGGACAGATCACGTTTACGCGAATGCCGTCCCGCCCGTGGTCCAGGGCCAGGGCCCGCGTCAATCCGATCATGCCGGCCTTGGAAGCGTCGTAGGCCGGGTCGCGCGGATAGGAGACCAAAGCGTGCACCGAAGAGATGTTCACGATGGCGCCGCCGCGCCCGCGCATGTGCGGGATAGCGTGCTTCGAGAACAGGAACACGCCCTTCAGGTTCACCGCCAGAATGCGGTCCCACAGCTCGGAGCTTAACTCCACCGCCAGACACTCAATCTCGATGCCGGCATCGTTGACCAGCACGTCCAGCGAGCCGAATTCACCCACGGTTCGCGCCACGGCGGCTTTCACCTGCTCCTCGTCGGCGACGTCGCCCTCGATGGCAATGGCGCGCCCGCTCACGCCCAACCGGCCAGCCACGTCGCGCGCTCTCTCTCCGTCAATGTCGAAGATAGCCACCGCCGCGCCGGCTTCCACAAACCGCTCCGCGATGCCCCGCCCGATTCCCGAGGCGCCGCCGGTAATCAGCGCCACTTTGTCGTCCAAACGCATGAATCCTCCTCGTTCCTCTACCATACGCGAAACCGCGCCGCGCGGTAGAATGGGCACCTCATGTGCCCATTTCCGACGCTGTTGATTCTTTCTGTCGCCATGCTGGCGGCAGAGGGCGCTGTAGGCGCGCAGGAGAGTGTTTTCACCCTGGGCCCCATCCAGGCGCGGCCCGGCCAGGCGGTCTCGGGGATCATTGAAGTGCCCGCGGCGGCCGATGCCGGCACCGAGTTGCCGGTCACCGTGATTCACGGGACGCGGCCCGGACCCGTGCTGGCGCTGGTGGCCGGCGTGCACGGGTACGAGTATCCCCCCATCCTGGCGCTTCAAAAGCTGCGCTCCGAGCTCGATCCGAAACGCTTGAGCGGAACCGTCATCATGGTGCACGTGGCTAACCTGCCCTCCTTCCTGGGCCGCACCGTCTACTACAGCCCCATCGACGGGAAAAACCTGAACCGCGTCTTCCCCGGCAAGCCGGACGGCACCACTTCCCAGCGCATCGCCTACGCCATCACCACCCAGGTGATCGAGAAATGCGACTACCTGGTTGACCTGCACTGTGGCGACGGCAACGAGTCCCTGCGGCCCTACGTCTACCAGCCCATCAGCGGCAATCGGAAGCTGGATGCCGCCGTCTCGGAGATGGTGCTGGCGTGGGGCTTGGACTACATCGTGATCGAGCGCGAACGGCCCACCGACCCGGCCGCTTCCGTCTATTGCTCGACCACCGCAATCACGCGCGGCAAGCCCGCCATGATCGTCGAGGACGGCTACCTGGGCGCTTCCGATCCGGAATCCATCCGCCGGATCGTTCACGGCTCGCTAAGCTTGCTGCGCCACCTGAAGATGATCGAGGGAGCGCCGGACCGGGTTCAGAACCCAATCTACCTGGACCCCGCGCGCATTCTCACCAGCCCCGCCACTGGGATCCTCTACCCGCACGTCGAGCGAGGCCACTACGTTGCCAAGGGAACCCTGCTGGCCTCGATCACCGATTTCTTTGGGCGCCCCATCGGCGAAGTGCGCTCACCCTTCGCGGGCATCGTGCTCTATGTGGTCAGCACGCCGCCCATCAGCAAAGACCAACCGGTGGCCTTCATCGGCGCGCCAAGGTAGGGCTGAGACAGGCCCTGGACCTGTCCTACTCTTTGGGCGCGATGCCTAGGGCCTTCATCTTGCGGTAGAGGTTGCTGCGCTCCAGGCCCACCAGTTCCGCGGTGCGGCTCACGTTGCCGTTGGTCTCCTCCAGTTTCTTGAGGATGTACTCGCGCTCGGCGGCCTGGCGGACTTCCTGGAGACTGGCAAAGTGGTTGATGGGCCGCTCGGCAACGGCCCGGCGCGTGGGACCCAGCGGGATGTGCCGCGCATCCACTCGCACCTGCGGGTTCATGATCACGATCCGCTCCATCAGGTTGCGCAGCTCTCGGACGTTCCCCGGCCAGTGGTACTCCCGAAGCACACGGTAGGCCTCCGGGGTCAGCTCCTTGGGCTTGCGTCCGTAGGCGCTGGTGTATTCCTTCAAGAAGTAATCCGCCAGCAGCGGGATATCCTCGCGACGGTCGCGCAGCGGCGGCACGTAAAAGGGGATCACGTTCAACCGGTAAAACAGGTCCTCGCGAAAATTACCCCGTTCGATTTCCTCTTCCAGGTGCTTGTTGGTAGCCGCGATGACTGGGTTCTCAGAGTGCCAGTCTATATTTGTTCGGCAAATACGGATTTTCAGGCAGAGCGCTGACACTGAGAAGATTCTCTGTTTTCTCCCATCGCCGCAATGCACAGAAGAACAATCTCCCTCCAGGTGTATGAGCGTCCCTGGCACAGAGCCTTTTTCGTATGTTCCATCAGGTCTGACGAAGTTGGCAAAGAGCGTTATTTCGCCGTATTTCTCCCATAAAAATCGCCTGTCTTTCAAATGTGCTGTGTAAACCGAATCGCCTTTTTCATCCATTTTTCTCGTGTAACTGTCAATGTAACTCTCTTTTATGAGGATAGTAGTTGGTGACAGACCATCTTCAAAGTTGACTGTGACTTCTACTTCACCCCGCTCCTCAAGTTCCGAGATATGACTGGAGCCGAGTTGAACATGCCGGCTCCCGGCTCAAATCCATTTGTCAGAGTGAATCTGAAATTTCCAGCAGGAATTCTTTGCTTTCCTTCA
>CAVRZY010000017.1:0-4220 GCA_963725415.1 uncultured Acidobacteriota bacterium
TCAGAACCGAGTACGGCTTCCACATCCTCCAGGTGCTCGACAGGGAGGAAGCGCGGGTGCAGCCGTTTGCGGAAGTCAAGAACCAGCTCACGCAAGAGCGCAAGAGGCAGCTCGTGCTGGAGACCATGCAGGCTCTGGCCAGCCAGGCTCAGGCTGAGCTGAGCAAGTCGCCGCAGCAGGCCGAGCAGATTGCCGTCCGGCTGGGTCTGGAGTTGATCCAGGCGGACAAGGTCAGGGCGGGTGATCCGCTTCCCCAAGTCGGGCTGAACCTGGAGCTTGAAGGGGCCGTGGAGGGATTGCAGCGGGGCCAGGTCACGCCGGTCCTGCACGCCGGCAGCAGCAAGCTGGTCGTAGCCGTGGTGCGGGACGTATTCCCGGCGCAACTGGCGGAACTGCCGGAAGTCCGGAGCCAGATCAGAGAGCGGTTGGCAAGTGAGAAGCTGGCGCAAGTGCTCGATCAACGGGCTCGCGAAGCTCTGGAAAAAGCGAAGTCCCTGGACGGCGACCTCAAGAAAGTGGCCCAGTCCATGGGGCTCGAGCTGCGCAGCACCCAGGAGTTCGGGCATGATGGGGCGGCCGATGGGATCGGCCCGGCCAGTCTGGTTCGCGAGGGCTTCGCTCGGCCGGTGGGCGCCGTTTTTGAACCGGTCGCAGTTGCCGGCCGGCGTTTCGTCTGCCGGGTGGCCGGCAAGGTGGTGGCCGACATGAGCGGGCTGGCGGCGCAGCGCGAGGCGATCTCCGCATCGCTCAAAGCCCAGAAGGCTCGCCAGCGGTTGGAACTCTTCGAAGACTCGGTGCTGACGGCACTGATCAGGGATGGCAAGGTCAAGAGACATCAGCAAGTGATCGAGCGGCTGGTGGCGAGTTATCGCGGCTGAGGCGGCTTTCAAGGAGCCGCATGCGCCCGGGGGCGGAGAAGGGCCCGGCTCCGCTATACTAATAGGTTCCGTATTCTAAGGAGCTTTCCCTATGTTTGATCTGTTTCGCAGCCGGGCGAAAGCGGTGCGCTATCTGCTGGGCGCCGTGCTCATGGTGGTAGCCCTGTCCATGGTGGTGACGCTGATCCCCGGTTTCGGCAGCGGAGGCGGCTCGCGGGACCAGATTGTGGCTGAAATCGGCAGCGATGTCATCACCTGGCGCGAGGCCTATCTGAATGTGCAGAGAGCCATCCGAAACAAGGCCTTCCCCATCGAGCTGAAGTACGTCTACGTGCCGCAACTGGTGGATCGCATGATCGTCGAGCGGGCGCTGGCCTACCAGGCCGAGCGCCTGGGCTTCCAGGTCTCCGACGAGGAGGTGCAAGTGGGCATCCGTTCCATCCTGCCCCAGCTTTTCCAGGACGGCAAGTTCGTCGGCACGGAGATCTATGCCCGCTTCCTGGCCGAACAGAACCTCACCATTCCGGAATTCGAAGCCAACGTGCGCAAGCAGATGCTGCTGGTGAAGCTCCAGAACCTGGTGGCCGGGAGCGTGGTGGTCACTCCGGCGGAGATCGAGCTGGAGTATCGGCGAGAGAACGAGAAGGTCAAACTCCAGTACGTCGCCATCTCCCCGGCCAAGTACCGCCCCCAGGTCACGGTGAGCGCGGAGGAGATCCGGACTTACTTTGAAAAGAGCCGCGACCTGTATCGAATTCCGCCGAAGCGCAGCCTGGCGCTGCTGGTGGCCGACGAGGCCGAGGTGGAGAAGAGGATCACAGTCCCGGAAAGCGAACTGCGGCGCGCTTATGAAGCGAACAAGGAGCAGTTCCGGACACCCGAGCAGGTCAAGGTCCGTCAAATCCTGCTGAATACCACCGACAAGCCCAAGGAAGAAATTCCCAAGATCCAGGCCAAGGCCGAGGAGCTGCTGAAGCAGATTAAGTCCGGGGCCGACTTCGCCACGCTGGCCCGCAAGTTCTCCGAGCACCAGGAGTCGGCTTCCAAGGGTGGCGACATGGGCTGGATCGCCCGCGGGCAAGCGGCTTTCGAGAGCACCGTTTTCGCCATGAAGCCCAACCAGATCAGCGACGTGGTGAGGACCGAGTCGGGCTTCCACATTCTCCAGGTGCTGGCCAAGGAAGAGGCCCGCTTGAAGCCGTTCGAGGAGGTGAAAGGCCAGCTCGCGCAGGAGCGAAAGAAGCAGCTCGTCGTCGAGGCCATGCATAGTCTCACCGAGCAGGCGCAGGAGGAGCTGGCCAAGTCGCCGCAGCAGGCCGAGCAGATTGCGCGCCGGCTGGGTCTACAGTTCGTCAAGGCGGAGAAGGTCGGCCCCGGCGATCCCGTGCCTGAAATCGGGGTCAACCGCGAGTTTGAAGAAGCGCTGGCGGGGCTGCAAAAGGGGCAGGTCACGCAGGTCATGCAGGGCCGTGGGAACAAGCTGGTGGTGGCGGTCCTGACCGACATTTTCCCGGAGCGGCCGGCCGAGCTGTCGGAGGTCGAAAGCCAAATCAAAGACCGGCTCGCGAGCGAGAAAGCCGCTCAGTTGGTCGAGCAGCGGGCCCGTGAAGCGGCCGAGAAAGCCAAGACCTTCAATGGCGACTTGAAGAAGGTGGCTCAGGCCATGGGCTTGGAGGTGAAAACCACCCAGGATTTCGGGCAGGACGGCGCGGCCGACGGCGTCGGCGCGGCCAGCCAGCTTCCCGACGCTTTCCGCCTCCCGGTGGGCGGGGTTTTCGGGCCGGTGGTGATTGGCGACCAGCGCTTCATCTGCAAACTGGAAAGCAAGACGGCCGTCGATATGAGCCAGTTGCCGGCGCGGCGCGAGAGCCTGGTGGCCTCGATCAAGAGTAAGAAAGCCCGGCCGCGCGAGGACTTTTTCGAGGACGGGCTGCTCGCCGCGCTGCTCAACGAGGGCAAGGTGAAGAAGCACCAGGAAGTAATCAGCCGCTTGATAGCCAGCTTCCAGGGTTAGGCTCGCGTTTCCAGGCCTCCCAATGCTGAACGCTCTGCTGGAGTTTCTTCGCACTCTCACCAATCCCGACCGGCTGATCCACCTGCTCACCACGGTGCTGACCGGCTGGCTGGGGTATGCCCTGCTGTTCGGCGTGGTGTTCGCCGAGACCGGGCTGCTGACCGGATTCTTCCTGCCCGGCGATTCTTTCCTGTTCACGGTCGGCGTGGTGGCGGGGGCCGGCAAGCTGAACATAGTGCTGGTCAATCTCCTGCTGATGTTGGCCGCCATCATCGGCGACAGCACCGGATACTTTCTGGGACGCCGGACCGGGCCGGTCATCTTCAACCGGCCCAATTCGCGGCTCTTCAAGCGGGAGCACCTGACCCGGTCCAAGGCCTTCTACGACAAGCACGGCGGCAAGACCATCGTGTACGCCAAGTTCATTCCCATCATCCGGACCTTTGCTCCGTTCCTGGCCGGGGTGACCCAGATGCATTACCCCCGCTTCCTCACCGTCAGCGTGTGCGGCGTGATCGGCTGGGTTTTCTCGGTGACCACGCTGGGCTACACGCTGGGAAGCGTGCGCTTGGTGCGGGAACATTTCGAGAAGGTGATCTTGCTGATCATCTTTGTCTCGCTGCTCCCGATCGTGTTGGAGAGCGTCAAGTCGTGGCGCAAGAAGAAACAGCCCTCAGCCGTCAGCCCTCAGCCTTCAGGCAAGTGAAGACCCGCGGGGAACCGCAATGAATCATGCCGAGTTTCGATTCTATGCGGAATTGAACGATTTTCTGCCGCCCTCCAAAAGGCTGGTTCCTTTCTCGTATCCCTTCGAGGTCAGCGGATCGGTCAAGGACATGATCGAATCCCTGGGCGTGCCCCACACGGAAGTCGATCTGATCCTGGCCAATGGCGAGTCGGTGGGCTTCTCCTACCTGGTCCGGGACGGTGACCGCATCAGCGTCTACCCGGTGTTCGAATCCATTGACATCGCGCCGATCGTGCGGGTGCGCCCGCAGCCGCTTCGCGAGCCCCGCTTTGTCTTGGACACGCACCTGGGCCGTCTGGCGAGTTATCTGCGAATGTTGGGTTTTGACACCTTGTACCAGAGCGACTACCAGGACGAGGAGCTGCTGCGCATCTCGAGGAGCGAGGGGCGCATTCTGCTGACCAGGGATCGCAATCTGCTCAAGCGACGAGCCATCGAGCACGGCTACTGCGTGCGGGAGACCAACCCCCGGCGGCAGTTGCTGGAGAGCCTGGCGCGCTTCGATCTGTTCGATCGCCTGGCTCCGTTCACGCGCTGTCTGCGCTGCAACGGTTTGCTGGAGCCGGTGGCCAAGCCGCTC
>CAVRZY010000018.1:0-6348 GCA_963725415.1 uncultured Acidobacteriota bacterium
TTGAGGCTCAGCGCAAAGCTGTACCGGAGATGCCGCTTCACTTCCTCCAGGCGCTTCCCCGCCACCGGTTTCTCTTTGAACCCCTCCAGCGTCGCCAGGACGCCGGTGCGAACCGACTCGATGTCGGCAGGCTTCTTCACCCGCACAAAGACCACAAACAGGTTGGGGTCCACACGATCGGGACTTTGGGCCTGGAGCCTATCGACCTTTTGCTCCTGAATCACCAGTTTCTGATAGAGGTCGGAGCTTTCCGAGAAGCCCAGGTAGGAGATCAGGTCCAGCGCCGCCAGGTCCTTTTGCGTGTCCGAATACGCCGGCCCGTGGAAGGCCTCGACCACCCACGGGAGCGTCGGCGTCGGCCACCGAATCTGGTTGGTCCGCGGCGCTTGCTGTGGCGGCTCGACCGGAATCTCGGGGTGATAGCTGCCCCGCTTCCAGCCACCCCAGTACTTCTCGATCAGCGGGCGAACCCGTTCCGGAGTGACATCGCCGGCCACGATGATGGTGGTGTATTCCGGCCGGTAGTAGCGCTGGAAGAACAGCCGGCTGTAGTCATACTGATTGGGCATGTCCTGGATGTCCTTCAGGAAGCCCATGGTCGTGTGCTTGTAGGGGTGCTTGTCAAAGGCCGTGTCCCGCAGCACCTCATAGAGCTTCGAGGTCGGGTCGGCGCTGTTCTTGTTGTATTCCCCGAGCACCGCCAGTGTCTCCGTCTTGAAAACCTCCGGCGTGTACTCAAGATTCTGGAAGCGGTCGGCTTCCATGCTCAATATGGTTTCCAGGTCTTCCTTGGAGAAGGTGGTGTGATAGGCCGTGTGATCGTCGGTGGTGTAGGCGTTGGAGGCCGCGCCGGCCCGTTTCAGAACAGCTTCGTATTTGGCCGGGGGAAACAGCTTGGTGCCCCGAAACATCATGTGCTCGAACAGGTGCGCGAAACCGCTCTTGCCGGCTTCGACCTCGTTGCGCGATCCCGTCTGGACCACGATGAACAGGGCCACCACGTTGGGGTAGTCGGTGGGGATGGTGATCGATCGCAGGCCGTTCGGGAAATCATGCTGGTCGTAGGGGAAAGGAAACGCTTTGCGCGGCGCCTCGGCGGGCCAAGCCGCCAGTGCGGCGCCGAGCAGCAGCATTAGTAAGCGATGCATACCTGTCTATCTTAGACCAAGACCCAAGTACCAGTACGGACCGTCCTTACACCGTACGTTCTAAGGCGACGGGAAGCTCGTCACTAAGAGGAAACTGGGCTAATATCGAGCAGTACAGCGGACTCCGGGGTAGCATCCGCCCCCCGGGAGGATCGCTGGACCAGTTCTCGAAACCTCAAGAAAACAAGGGAATCAGGGATGCGAAAGTGTATTGTCTCGCTGTTGTTATTGTGCCACCTGGGATTCGGGGCGGAGGCAACCGCACCGAAGCCGCGCCGAAAGACCTGGTGGTGGGCGAGCGTGGCGGCGCTGGGAGCGGCCACGGCGCTCGATGTGCGCTCCAGTTGGGGAAGGCCGGAGATGAACGCGTTGCTGCGGGGGCCGGATGGCCGCTTCGCCATACAAGGTCTTCGAATTAAGTCCTCAATCGTGGCGGCCAACTGCGGTTTCCAATGGCTGGTTCTGAGGAGGCGTCCGAACATGGACCGGACGCTGGCCGGGGTGAATTCCGGGCTGGCAGCCTGGTACGCGGTGGCAGCAGCGCGCAACCGCTAGCGCCCCCTGGCGGGGGTAACAGGCATTCATTCACCGCAAAGACGCAGAGGCCACAACGCCTGCGCAGAGGGAACCCATTCCTGGTCTTTCTTTGCGCTTCCTCTGCGCCCTTTGCGGCTCTGCGGTGAACAGGACCTGCGAGATAGAATTGGCTGGTGGCTACTTTACATTTTGGCGAGGCCCGAGAGTGCGTCATCGCGAAGTTGAAGGCGGCACGAGTGGCGCCGGCAACCGAAGAGGTGGGGCTGGAGGCGGCCACCGGCCGCGTTCTAGCAGAAGACGTCGAGGCTGATCGCGACTATCCCCCGCTGTCTCGTTCCATCCGCGATGGCTTCGCAGTGCGGACGGCTGACCTGCCGGGCCGGCTGCGCGTAGTCGGGGACGTGCGAGCGGGCGAGACGTTTTCGGGTGAGCTCGGTCCCGGTGAGGCGCTCGAGATCATGACCGGCGCGCCAGTGCCTGGGGGCGCCGACGCAGTCGTCATGATCGAGCACGTCGAACGCGATGGAGACCATATCTATGCCCCGGAGGCCGAGCTCGGGCAGTTCATCAACCCCCGGGGCGCCGAGGCGCGGCGGGGCGAGCGCTTGCTGTTGGCGGGCGCGCGGCTGGGCTACTCTGAAATCGCGCTGCTGGCCACGGTGGGCAAGCCGAAAGTGCGCGTGTATCACCGGCCGAGCGTTGCCATCGTCGCTACGGGCGATGAGATCGTGGAAGCCTTCGAGCAGCCCCTCGATCATCAGATCCGAAACTCGAACACCTGCTCGCTGGCGGCGCAGGTGCGGCGTGCCGGCGGGCTTCCCGTCATCCTGCCGGTGGCCAGGGACTCCCACGCCGCCACTCGGGAGATTCTCCAGCGCGGCCTGGAGCACGATCTGCTGCTCATCTCCGGCGGGGTTTCGGTGGGGAAATACGACGTCGTCGAGCAGGTGCTCAGCGAGCTGGGCGCCGAGTTTTTTTTCGACCGGGTCCTGATTCAGCCGGGACAGCCGCTGGTCTTCGGACGCCTCCGAGGAGTGTTTTTCTTTGGCCTTCCGGGCAACCCGGCCTCCACCATGGTGACCTTCGAGCTGTTCGCCCGCGCGGCCCTGGAGCTGCTGGAGGGGCAGGCCGAGGCGACCCTGCCCATGCCGCTGGCGCGGCTGACCACGGACTTCCGGCACAAGAGGGGCCTGACACGCTTCCTTCCGGCGCGCCTGAGCCCGGATGGCGCCGGACTCACTCCCATCCCCTGGCAAGGCTCCAGCGACGTGCCCGCCCAGGTGCGCGCCAACGCCTGGCTGGTGGCCGAGGCCGGCCGCGAGAGCTGGCAGGCGGGCGAGCTGATGCCCGTGGTGCTCAAATGAAGAAGGCCTCCCACTTCGACGAAGCTGGCGCGCCCCGCATGGTGGATGTTTCGGCCAAGCCTGCGACCTTGCGAACGGCGCGCGCCCAGGCCTTCGTGAAGATCCGCCCGGCGGCGCTCGAAAAGCTCCCTCGGAACCCCAAGGGGAATCCGCTGGAGATCGCGCGCATCGCGGGAATTGCGGCGGCCAAGAAGACCGCTGAGCTGATTCCGCTGTGTCATCCGCTGCTGGTCACGCACGTGGACGTAGAGACGCGCGTGGAAACAAAAGGAGTGCGAATTGTTTCCACCGCGGCGACCCTGGGAGCGACCGGCGTCGAGATGGAAGCCCTCACCGCGGCCGCAGTGGCTGCCCTTACCGTCTATGACATGACCAAGGCGCTGGACCGCTCCATCGAGATTCAGCACGTGCGCCTGCTGGAAAAAACGGGCGGCCAGAGCGGGGACTTCCGGCGCAAGCCCGACAGGAAAAGACCATGATTCAGGCTGCGGTACTGACGATCAGCGATTCGGTTTACTCCGGCAAGCGCACCGACTTGTCCGGTCCAGCGGTGCGGGAACGGCTCGAGCAGGTGGGCTGGTCGGTTTCCGCATTGGAGGTGCTGCCCGACGAAGGCGAGCTGATCTCGAAGCGCCTGGCCACGCTGGCGGACGGGAACCAGGTCTCGGCCATCTTCACCACCGGAGGCACCGGGGTGGCCTCGCGTGACGTGACTCCCGAGGCTACCCGGGCCGTGATGGACCGCGAGATTCCGGGCCTGGGCGAGCTGATGCGCGCCCGGGCCGGGACTCGACGCCCCTGGCCGTGCTCTCCAGAGGCGTGGCCGGCACGCGCGGCAAAGTGCTCCTGGTAAACCTGCCCGGCTCGCCCAAAGGCGCACTGGAGTCCCTGGATGCTATCGTGGATGTAGTGCCCCATGTGCTGGAGTTGTTGCGCGGCCAGGCCGAGCATCCCGACCCGCCGAAACGGGACGCGAGCTGATCGCGTCACTACTTTGATGCCGATTTTTCGATGGTTACTCGCCGGGCTGACAGCGGCAGTCACGGCGTTCCCGCAACAGCCGCCGCAACCCACCTTCCGGGAAACAGTGAACGTGGTGGTGGCCCCTACCGTGGTGCTGGACCGCAACGGCAACTACGTCAACGATCTCAAGCCGGCGGATTTCCAGCTCCTCGACAACGGCAAGCCCCAGAACATCAAAGTGGACGTGAGTTTCATCCCGATTTCCCTGGTCGTGGCGGTGCAGGCCAATCCAGCGGCCGAACCCGTGCTGCCGAAGATTCGAAAGATCGGTTCGCTGCTCCAGGGGCTGCTGGTGGGCGAGCAAGGAGAAGTCGCCATCGTGGCCTTCGACCATCGCGTCCAGGTCAAACAGGACTTCACTTCCGACACCGACAAACTCGAAGAGGCGCTGAAGAAAATCACGCCCGGCGGTTCCAGCAGCCGCATGATCGACGCGGTAGTCGAGTCGGTGCGCATGCTGCGTAGGCGGCCGGAGAACCGCCGCCGCATCCTGCTGCTGATCAGCGAAACCCGGGACCGCGGCAGCGAGGGACGCGCGCGCGATGCACTGGAGGCCGCGCAGTTCGCCAATGTAGCGGTTTACTCGGTGAACATCAACCGCCTGATCAGCACTGTGCTGGCCAAGCCGCAGGCGCCCCGGCCCGATCCCATTCCAGCCACCGCGCGCCCGCTGCCCGCCGGCGTTCCCCCTACGCCCTCCGCTGCCGCGCAGATGACCGGAAACGCGACCAATTCGGCTAACTTCATCCCCCTGGGGATCGAGATCTTCAAGGCCGTCAAGGCCATCTTTGTGGACAACCCGGTCGAGCTGTTCACCAAGTGGACCGGCGGGGAGGAGCAATCCTTCACCACGCAGAGGGGTCTGGAACACGCCATCGCCCAAATCGGCGACCAGTTGCACTCCCAGTACATCCTCAGCTACAGCCCCAGCAACAAGGAGGAGGGCGGATTCCACGAGATCCAGGTGGTGGTGAACCGCTCCGACTTGAAGGCGCGCACGCGGCCCGGCTATTGGATGGCGGCCAAGTTCAATTGAAGAATTGAATCATTGAAGAATTGAATCATTAATGGGGCGATTGTGGCGGTGCGCAGGGATCTCCGTTTCAATGGCTCAATGGCTGAATGACTCAATTCCGTTCAATTCTGTTCAGCGGCTGAAGGAGAGCGCGCCGAAGCTGACGGCGCTGTGCTCGTCGATGTTCCACTGCTGGTAGGAAAGCAACTCGCCGCGAACTTGCGGAACCACCTTCAGAAAGGTGTAGAAGGCCGAGGAGCCGCACCACTTCAGAGCGTCATGGTTGTCCTGGACCGCTTCCCAGAATCCTTCGGAATCGGCATCGGTGATGCAGTGGATGCGTCTGCGGTCCACGTCGGCCACCTCCAGCATGCCCCCCTGCTGGGCCGTGGCGGCGAACGGATCGCCGTAGCGACGGCCCATATGCGCCATATCGACCCCCAGGATCCAGAACAGCCGGCTGCCTTCCCGCGCGGCCAGCTCGCCGAGCGCCTCCAGGAACCGCTTCACGTCTTCATCTTGCTCCGGCAGACCGCCCTGCTGGATGCTGGTGGCGAAGGGCCCGCACAGGATCGGAACCACTCGCACCCCGGCCCCGTAAAGGTGTTGCAGGAACAGGATTTGAAACTCGATGGAATGCTCGATGGAGTGGCAGTAATCCTCCATGGTCACTGACGGCCCCGCCGCCTGGGCCAGCCAGTCCACCAGGGACTGCTCGGTCCGGGCTTCTCCCAATGGCGTCACATAGGGCTTGCGCGTGAGGCCGAAGCGCTCCTGGGGGCCGAAATGGGAGGTCCCTAGAATGACGAAGATCCGCTCCTGGTACTGCGAGCCCAGGGTTCGATAGGCGGCTCCGTAGCACTCCTTACCGCCCTCCAGACTGACATGGGGCGCCGCCAGCCCGATCAGCTCCCCCGGGGGCGAGGGCGGAACACCGTCCAGGTACCCCAGCAACCTCGCGTGCAGGGCCTCCGGTTCGTTGGGATAGGCCGTCCCGGCATGGGCCGCTTCCCGGCGCGGCGCCTCCGCAAACAGCTTGTGCCGCTGCTCCTGCATCTGTGCGAACACTTCGTTATCGAGAAAGCCGGCCTCGCTCAGTGAGTCGATCAAGTGCCGGCTGAGCTCGCTCACGCGCAGATCCCCGGTCAAGCGAACCAGGTACTCGCGCAGGTCCAGCTCCGTGCCTTGCCCGTCGAAACATTGCAGACACTCCAGCAGGGCGGGCGGGATCACTAGAGTGGCATCGGAATAGCGATAGGGA
>CAVRZY010000019.1:0-8051 GCA_963725415.1 uncultured Acidobacteriota bacterium
GGTGCTGAAAAAGTAAGTGCATCGCCGGGACCCGCCCTGGTGCGTGGATTTGGAGTCCGTTTCGGATGCCTCGACAGGCCCTGACGGTGCCCTCTGTGTGCCCTTTCGGCCCCTTTGGGACCGTCCGGGCACACTACACGCCTGGCTCAGGCGGCTTGAACCGTGAGGGTCCTCAGGCGAACCAGATTGTAGGCCGTGAGCGCCAGCGTGAACATCCACTGAACCAGGAGCCGACCACGGTGCCGTAGCTTGCGCATCAGGCCGGTGGTCTTCAGCCATCCGAAGATCTGCTCAATGCGCTTGCGCTGCTTCAGGCTGACTGAGTAGCCGGCATGCCGCGTGGTGCGCCCGTCGATACTGCTGGGGCGCTTGGTATGCTGGGCCACGTGTGGGGTGATGCGCAGTTCCCGGACGGCGCTCACAAACCGGTCATAGTCGTAGCCTGCGTCGCCGCCCACCGTGGCGCCGGGCTTGCCCACGGCGGCCAGCATCTCCAGGGCCGCCTCCCACTCGGCATCCGTGATGGCCTGGGTCACCCGGACCGCCACCGGCAATCCGCTGCGGTTCTCCATCAGCACATGTCCCATGTGGCAGAGCTGGAATTCTCCCCCGCGCTCTTGCGGTACAACTGCGCCTCCGGATCGCTCTTGCACTCGTGCGTGTCGCGCAACAGCATCTGGCCGCGACTGCCGCTACCTTCCGCCGGCGGCCGCTCTTTCTTCTGATAGCTCCGCTTGCTGGCCCACGCCTCCAGCAAGGTGCCGTCCACGGTGAAGTGCTCATCTGTCAGCAAGTCCTGCTCCTGGGCCTGCGCCAGCACCGCCTCGAAGAACGCCTGCGCCAACTCACCCTTCAACAACCGCTCCCGGTTCTTGCTGAAGACCGTCGCATCCCAGACCTGCTCGTCCATGCTCAAGCCCACGAACCAGCGGAACAGCAAGTTGTACTGCAGCATCTCCATGAGCAGGCGCTCGCTGCGGATGGAGAACAGAATCTGTAGCAGCAACGCCTTCATGAGCTTCTCGGGGGCAATGGAGCGCCGTCCCAGCCGGGAGTACAGGCGGCTAAACCGAGACGACAAGCTCCGCAGCGCCTGGTCGCACATCCGCAAGATGCTCCGCAAGGGGTGGTCCAGTGGGACCCGCTCCTCGGGAGAGAGGTAGCTGAACATCGCACTCTGATTGTGGTCTTGGCCTCGCATAAAACAAATCTACACGATTATGTTTTATAGAGCAAGGCAAAACCGACTCCGCCTTACTTTTTCAGCACCGTCTGAAGTGTGCGCCACCCGTGGCGTGGGCTTTAGCCTGCTGCTGCGGGCTTCAGCCCGCAGAAATCTGTGCGCCCCGCGAAGATTCCCGGCATTAGTAGCTCAGGGCTGCTTCTCCACCGGCGTGATGGTGACCTTTACGCCGGGTTCGGACAGAGGATAGGGGAGGCTGGCGCTGCGATAGAGAAAGTCACGGACGCGCAAATACCATTCCGCCCCCTGGCCTTGCGGGAACACTGGCGCCTCGCACCAGGCCTTCAGCTCGGCCCCCGGCGCCAGCAGGCGAAGCAGCCCGGCGGTCAGGACATTTCTGCCTGCTTTTGATTCGAGCAACCGGGTCAGCGCCATGTCCTGGCGGGCGTTTCGCCGGATCAGCCGCCGGATGGTGAGCGGCCCCGGGGCCTCGTTCTTGAAGGTGCCGCAAAGATAACCGCGCAGCGGGCCTCGGGCCGAGGCGTCCGCCGGAGCGTCCACCGGCGCCAGAGTATCCGCCGGGCCCACCACGGCCGGCAGCACCGGTTCCTCCACCCGAATCTCGATGGGATAGACCACCCATTTGTCTCCCACGTTTACTTGCGCTTCCAGTCGAATGCGTTCCACCGGCGTCGCAGGCGGGACCCACAGGTCCAACCAGTACAGCAGCGTGGTCTGTCCGGGGAGGCGCGGCCCTGGATCGGAGACCAGGCCCTCTTTGCCGATTGACAACCGCTCCAAGCCGTCCGGAATCCATGCCTGCCCTCGCTTGACATAGACCTCCTTGTAGACCGTTATCTGGAGGGTGCCTTCGGGGTTCTGTCCGAAAAACAGCGAGAACGGCGCGCCCCCCGGCACGCTGACCGCCAGGTGGAAGGATGCGAAAGCGCTCCGGACCACCGCCGGCGAAAGAATCTCGCGCGGGCGCGGCGTCTTGTCCACCGCTACGATGTTGCCGAAAGGATCCACCCGCTGGAACTCGGAATAGATGCGGACCGACTGCCCGCATGCCAGTCCGCCCGCCACAATAAAACCAGTACACCGCAGCACCCAAAGCGCCATCTGGTCCATTTTAGACCTTGCCGGACTGCCCGGCAGGCTTCCAGCCCGCGGGCTTGCGGAAAACCCGCCGGGCTTGCTCGACGGAGTTGCCGCGCGTCCAGATCAGGTCCACCTCCCACCCGCCGAAGCCTTTACGCTCCGCCAGTTGAAGGTACCGGATGTCGGCCGGGTTGAAGCCCATCACCGCCGCGCCCACCGCGTCCACCGCTACCGCATTGGCCCCCGCGATGATCACGTTGTGGTGGACGCTCTGGGCGCCCTGAGCGAAGGGGCCGTCTCCCTCCACGCCCCAACTGCCGCCCAGAATGGCGAAATCAGCCGGATGGAAACTGAACAAGTCCACGATGACCTCATCGGTCGCGCCCAGCTTGTGCAGGCCTTCCTTCGGGAACCCGTACTTGGCGCCAGGGCCGATGCCGAAGTAGTTCTTCATGGACAGCGTTACCCCCGTCATGCCGTGGGTCTTCAGCGGCGCCACGCTGATCAGCATGTCGCACTGCTGGATGGTCTTCGGCACCTGGTAGACCCCCTCGGGGTTCTGCTTGGCGAGGGCGTCGCCGGGTACCGGCATCGGGACCGTCTCGTCAAAGTTCAGGTCCACCAGCTCGAACCGGATGGAAGGATATCGCTTGGAGAATTCCTCGACGATCTTCCTGTAGCTCAGCCCGCCGAAAGCGCCGCCCCACTCGCTGGTCCAGCCATCCACCGGAGATTTCGAGCGCTCCCTCGGCAGCCACTCCCCGGAACCCTCGGCGATGGTGATGCGCCGCCCGCACTTGTGCTCCACCAGGTAGGCGATCAGGCTTCGCACCACGCGCAGATCGGTCACCGTGCCGGGAATGTACTGGCGGTGCGCGCCGCCGTCGCGCGTCTCCGGTCCCAGCCCATGGCAGGCCACGATGTTGGGCTTAATGACTACCCAGTCGTCCACCGCGATGATAGTCTCCAGGCTCCCGTTCCGCGTGCCGCCGATCTGGATGGCTTTACTCACTATCGCGTCGAGCTGCGCCGCACTCAGGTCCTTGTCCACCGGCTGCGGATCGGCCAGCCCCGCCACCTTGGTCCCGTCGCGATCCTCCGACCCGGTAAAGCTGGAAAGCACGATGCCCACGCGCGCAGTCTGATCCTGCGTGGCAGTGGCAGTCACCGCCTCGTCCTTCCGCTTCTGCTGGCCCGCGGCCAGCCCCGCCACCGCCGCAGCACCCGCTTCCAGGAATCGACGACGTCGCATGGTAAACAGTCTAGAGCAAGCCGCCGGCTGACGGCTAGCTTTCGAAAAAGCTCAGCGCATTATCCCCTTGCTTCAGCAGCCGAGAGCGCCGCAGCGCTCCGTACTCCTCCTTCAACGCCAGGCGCGCTGCGTGCTGTACCACCACCAGTGGCGGTGGAGCCTGCCCCAGCAGCCGCAGCGCCGGCTCGTACTCGCGCTCCAGATCGTACGGCGGATCGAGAAAGGCGATGTCGGGCGAGAACCGCCCCAGGCACGCCAGCGCCGCGCCGGCAACCACCTCGGCCTGCTGCTCCAGGCCCAGCGCCGCCAGGTTCTCGCGAATCACATCCACTGCCGCGCTCCGCTTCTCGATGAAGATGGCGCGAGCAGCGCCGCGGCTCAACGCCTCGATGCCCACCGCGCCCGAGCCGGCGTAGGCGTCCAGGAAACAACAGCCCGGAATGCGCGGCGCCAAAATATCGAAAAGCGTCTCGCGCAGCCGGTCCGGCGTGGGCCGCAACGCCAGGCCCGGCAGGCTCTTCAACCGGCGGCTCCGAAACTCTCCCCCGATGACCCGCATCAGCCCACCTGCACCAGCCCGTAGCGCCGCTGCCAGTGATCGTGGACATAGGCCAGCGCTTGGTTCAGCTCCTCATTCGAGGCAGGCTGCTCCAGAAACGCCACGGCTTCCCGCCGCGCCAGTTCCAGCAGCTCGGCGTCGCGCAGGATGTTGGCGATGCGCAGCGCCGGCAGACCCGATTGGCGCGTCCCGAAGAACTCCCCCGGCCCGCGCAGCTTCAGATCCATCTCCGCGATGTAGAAACCGTCGTTCGAGTCCACCATGGTGCGGATGCGCTCGCGCCCCGCGTCGTTCAGCTTCGCCGTGACCAGGATGCAGTAGCTCTGCGCCGCGCCGCGGCCCACGCGGCCGCGAAGCTGGTGCAGCTGCGCCAGGCCGAACCGCTCCGCCTGCTCGATCACCATCACCGTGGCGTTGGGCACGTCGACGCCCACCTCGATCACGGTGGTGGAGACCAGGATCTTGATCTCGCCCCTGCTTGAACCGCTCCATCACGGCTTCCTTCTCCTCGGCGGGCAGCCGCCCGTGCAGCAGCCCGATCGCGAGATCCGGGAAGACCTCCTCGGAGAGATGCCGGTACATCTTCTCGGCGGCCTTCACGGCCTGGCGTCTCGGATTCCTCGATCACCGGGTAGACCACGTAGGCCTGCCGCCCTTCCTCGACCTGCTTCTTCAGGAAGCTCCACACCTGCTCGATCTGGTCCTCGGTGACGTGCCGGGTGACGATCGGCTTGCGCCCGGGCGGCAGCTCGTCGATCACCGAAACGTCCAGGTCGCCGTAGAGCGTCAGCGCCAGCGTGCGCGGGATGGGCGTGGCGGTCATCACCAGCACGTCCGGATGCGGCCCCTTCTCGATGAACCTCAGCCGCTGCATCACGCCGAAGCGGTGCTGCTCGTCCACGATGGCCAGGCCCAGCTTCTGGAACTCGACGTCCTCCTCGATCAGCGCGTGCGTGCCGACCGCCACTTGCACCAGGCCTTCCGCCAGCAGCTCCTTGAGCTGCGCTCTTCTCGCGCTTGGTGAACGAGCCGGTCAGCAGCGCCACCGGTGTAGCCCAGCTGCGCGAACAGGTTCTTGAAATAGAAGTAATGCTGCGTGGCCAGGATCTCGGTGGGCGCCAGCACCGCCACCTGGTAGCCGTTCTCGATGGCGATGATGGCGGCCTCGGCGGCCACCAGCGTCTTGCCGCTGCCCACGTCGCCTTGCAGCAGGCGGTTCATGGGCGCGCGGCGATCTGCCATGTCGCGCGCGATCTCCCCCAGCACCCGCTTCTGCGCCGCCGGTGGGCTTGAACGGCAGCATCCGCTTGATCTGCTCCCGCACCCGGTCGTTGAGCTCGAAGGCGATGCCCGGCTCGCATGCGCGCCTGCTTGTGTTTCAGCGCCAGCCCGCACTCCAGCCAGAAGAACTCCTCGAAGATCAGCCGGAACTGCGCCGGCGACCGGAAGGCGTTCAGCAGCCGCAGGTCTGCGTCCTGCGCCGCGGGAAGTGCAGTCTCGCGGATCGCCGTCCAGCGCTCGGGCAGCTTCAGGCGCTCGCCGGATCGATCGCCGGCAGCGGGTCCGGCAGCGGCGCCAGCGACTCGAGCACGCGATGCACGAAGTTGCCGGAAGATGCGCGTGGTGATCTTGCCCGCCGCCTCGTAGATCGGGCACCACGCGGCCCACGTGCAGGCTGGCCTCGCCCTCCTCCTCCTCGCGGCAGGATCTCGAACTCCGGATGCAGCATGCGTCAGCTCGCCGCTGTAGCTGTCGAACTCGACCTTGCCGTACAGCGCGATCTTCTGCCCGGCAGCGATCACGCTCGGCCAGGTAGCCGGCGTGGAACCATTTGGCCAGCCAAGTATGGCGCGGGAGGAGTCGGTGAACGAGGCCTCGAACATGCCCCAGGTCGCGCCGCCTGAAGCCCGGCCAGCCGCGCGCGTGCGCACCTCCGCGATGACCGTGGCCATCTCCCCGGGAGCGAGCTGGGCGATGGACTTCACGTTGGTCCGGTCCTCGTACCGGAAGGGCGCGTAGGCCAGCAGGTCCTCCACCGTGAGCAGGCCCTTGCCCTCCAGCATGGCCGCGCGCGCCGGCCCGACTCCTTTGACGTACTTGAGCGGAGTTGAGAGATCCACCGAGAAGATTAGTGTACAATGCCGGTCATGAAGACCTTTGGCTTGGTTCTGCTTGCTGAGTGTCGTGGCGAACCGCGGCCGACTTCCGCCTCGGCATCGTCGGGCACCGACACTTCCCACGTCCCCGCCTTCACCCGGGTATTCAACGATCCCTCCAGCGCCGGACTACATCCCCGGCTTCCGCGTGGTAGCCGCCTACAAGGGCGGCAGCCCGGACCTCAAGGACAGCTTCACGCGTGTGGACAAGTTCGCTGAAGAAATCCGCACCAAGTGGAACGTCGAGATCGTCCCCGACATCGCCACCCTGTGCCAGAAAGTGGACGGGGTCCTGCTGGAGAGCGTGGATGGCCGCACCGCATCTCAAGCAGGCCCGCGAGGTGATCGCCGCTCGCAAGCCCCTGTTCATCGACAAGCCGCTTGCATCCACGCTCGAGGACGCCCGCGAGATCGCGCGGCTGGCTAAGGAGGCGGGCGTGCCCTGGTTCAGCACCTCCAGCCTGCGTTACGGCGAAACCGCCGTCTCGCATGAAATTCCCCGATACCACCGGAGTGACGACCTGGGGTCCGGGGCCGCTGGAGGAACACCATTACCTGGACCTCTCCTGGTACGCCATCCACGCCATCGAGATGCTCTACGCTCTGCTGGGCACCGGCTGCGAGGAGGTCACCCGCATCTCGACCGCGGGCGCTGACCTGATCGTGGGCCGCTGGAAAGGCGGCAAGCATCGGCAGCGTGCGCGCCCTCCGCCCCTACGGCGAATACGGCGCCGTGGTGTTCCGCCCCAAAGACGTCGTGCAAAGCGATCCCAAGGCCAAGGCCGGCTACGTGCCAATGCTCAAGGAGATCGCGAAGTTCTTCCAGACCGGCGTCCCGCCCGTGCCCAACGAAGAGACCCTCGAGCTGTTCGCCTTCATGGACGCCGCCCAGCGCAGCAAAGCCGCTGGCGGCCAGCCCATGCGATTGCGGTAAAGCGAAGACAACTGCCTATTTTGAACAGCAGGTGCTCCGCAAGCGTCCCTACATCCGCCGCCAGTGGTGCGAGAGAGCACTGCGTGAACCAGTGAAACGAAAGCGGCAACCGGACGGACGCATCCGCTACTACTGTGGCTCGCGTAATTGGGTGACAGCACGCTCCCGAGGTGGCGCGGGCTTCAGCCTGCCGAGCCGGCACTCATGCCGGCTCTTGAGCCGTGTGGAAAAGCCAGCGGAAGCGCCGAGATGAGTCTCGGCGCGGCAGGCAAGAGTGCCTGCGCCACATCGGAATTTGCCACTGTATTCCGCGCGGCTCAGTAGATATTCATCCCCGAGATGCGGAAGTACTTGCGTGTGGTTGCACTGGAGGATGGGGAGACCGTGCACAACACCTTCACGGCCCGCGATTTTTCTGAGGCGGGGTCATGAAATTTCATTACTACCCAGAGACCGATTCACTCTACATCGACCTCTCGGAAAAGGCCAGCGTGGACCCCCGTGAGGTCGCGCCAGGCGTGGTGCTGGATTTTGATGGTGAGGGGCACCTGGTCGGCATCGATATCGATCAGGCCAGCAAGACCGTGACCCTCTCGCGTCTGGAAGCCGAGTCACTACCGGCAGGTGGTGTCTCACTGACGAAGTAGCGTTCGTTCCGGCTGGGTGATCGAGCGGCCTGCGCTGAGATCACGTCTGGATCTCGGATTTCCGATTTAAACATTTCCCGGTAACTTTGTAAGATGGTCGGACGCCTTTATTCATGCGGGTTCGAACGCGATCCAGACACTCCGGAGCTCCACACCCAATGGGTGAAAAACAAAATCAACCCTTTTGTCACCAACCTGGAGACAGGCAGCCGGGCAGTG
>CAVRZY010000020.1:0-4873 GCA_963725415.1 uncultured Acidobacteriota bacterium
CGTCTTTAGCTTGTCCCTGGACTTCCTATCCTTCCAGACCAGATGGGCCTGCCCCACAGAAGGGCAAAACTAAGTACTGCGTTTCAGAAATCGGTAGTGGGTCACTTGAATTTCTTGGGAACGCTAAAAATGGCGAGACGCTTTTTATCTAGATTGATGGTGGCTAGCAGTGTACCGACGAAGACTCGCTTGCTTCCCAGCACTGCCGCGAGTCTCCAACCTTTGCCCTTGGTCATCCTCTCGCCCCTTTTCGCCTTTTTCCCTTGGATGTTGATGTCGCTCGCGATGGCTCGCATTCTGAAGCCTCCTCGGCTGTGGTAGACTGTCGGACGGCAAGGCCGAGAGATGCCCTACTTCATCTTTACGAAGAAGTGGAACACCTTGGCCCTTTTCGGAAAGATGATCTTGCCGTTACGAACGACGTAGCGGCAGAACACCTCCCGGTAACCAGGGCGGAGCTTCTTGCTCATAGCTACTCCTTTCTGGGGCTGAACCAAACACGATCTCGCCCCCTTGAAAGGAGCAAAAAGAAGCTCCGCTCAAGGGGGCGGTCGGTTAAGGTGAGCCGCTAGAAAAGAGGCCACAATTGGGAGGCCCCGAACCGACCGCCATCCGACAGCATCGTAGAGTATACACCGTTTACCCGCACAACACGCATTGCGATCATTAAGCCCTTCTAATCTTACGAATATCGTTCCGATGGGCTTGACTGCTTCCGAGCCCGCAGTGAAGGCGGGCATCACGGATCACATCTGGAGCATCGATGAAATCGTCGCGCTGGCAGATTCAAACTGACCCACTACCCAGAAATCCGGTAACGTATGGCTGAGACAACTCCGTGGGGCGGGCTATCCAGCCTGCAAGCCGGCAGTCCTGCCGGCTTACCTGGGCTGAAGCCCACAGAAGCCGAGTGGACACTCGGCTCGCAGGCAGGACTGCTCACCCTACGCTCGGCCCGGAATACGTGAGTGGATCTGTGAAACGCGGTACTTAGCGCTTGTGGGTCCCCGACCCGGGTGCCCTCTGGGCCCGGCACGAACACCGCATGAAACACGGGACTCGCAAACTCCTCCCCAAAGCCTCGCCACCTACCCGCTAGTGCATCGGCTGATAAGTGCTTTCCGGTATGTAGACCGCGCAAAACGCGGACACGCAAAACGGGTACAGGCTCCAATTGCGTAGTTGGCAATTGGTTGCCTGTACCCGTTTTGCCCCCACTTCCCTGCCCGTGGGACATGCTTTAGCTTGTCCCTGGAGTTCCTATCCTTCCAGATGGCCCTGAGCCAGCCAGTGGGGCAGGTCCCCGACCTGCCCGGCCCAAGACACCCCTTTCCCCGACAACCTCCTCCCCGAAGCCTCACCAGCTAGCAGCTACCGGCTTTCAAACGTCCCCGACAAGTCGTTGCTCCGCCTCTCCCCAGGAGCCGCCTCCAGCCAGATTCGCACCGGGAAGGAGCGCCCTGTCGGCAATCTCAGATTCACCGAGAAGGTCATCGTCACGGTTCCCGTCCTGGTGCCCGGCGTAAGTCCCAGCCTTCCATCCGGAGCGAACATCTCGAATCCCGCATAATCAATGAACAGCCTCACCGGTCCCGATGAAATCGCCCCCAGGGGATCGCTGAAATCGATCGTGATCGGAAGGCTCGACCCGGCGGAGGTGTTCACCGCCGGCCCTGCCCTCAGATTCGAGATCACGAAGGAGGGATCCAGCCTCGGCCGAATGATGAAAATATGCGTGTTCCTGTTTCCCGGAGACACCAGGGTCAGCACCCGAGTGCCCGTGACCGCGTTGCCCTCGATCGTCACCTCTGCCGTGACCACTGAGTCCTGCGCCTCCAAGTTGCGGAACGTCACTCCCGCTGGCGGTGACATCTCCAACTGAGTCGCCCCGCCCAGATTCTGGCCATTGATCCTCAGGGTGAAGGTTTCGCCCCGATCCGACTCACCCGGTTCCAGCGTCTCGATGGCCGGCTTGGGTATTGCTTCCACGCTCAGGAAGGCGCCGGCTTGCGTCTGCACGCCTCCGATCTCCGCCACCACGCTCCGGTCTCCCTCCGTTACGTTTGGCACCCGTACATTGAACTGGTACAACCCGGCCCCGCTCAGCCCGCCGAACAGCACCTCCGCGTTGACCTCGCCGATGCGCACGCTGACCGGATCGCTGAGCTTCGCCGCGCCGGAGAACGCCTGCCCCGCCGCCACCGCAGGTGTGGTTGGCCCGAACCCCGTCCCAAACAGCAGGATGACGTCCCCCGGCCGGGCCGGCCGCGTGGTGGCGTTCGAGAACAGGTTCCGCTTTCCCAGCAGCGTCCCATCCGCGTGTACTGCCGCCACATAGCGACGCCCCTCCGACTCCAACATGAAGAACGCCGGCGATACCCTCTGCAACTGCGCGCTCACCGCCTCGCTGGTGCCACCCTCCCGCGTGCTCACCTGCACTCGCACCGCACCCACGCTCGTGTCATCCGGCGCCTGCACGTTCAACTGCGTCGGGCTGATGAAATATACGGCCGCCGGCTTGTCGTTGATCCGCACGCTCACTCCGTCCAGGTCCTTGGGAAGGATGCCGTTCACGATTTCATCGTTTCGCCAGATCCGCGTTCTGGGAGCGAGGTTTTGCCCGAAAACGGTAACCCAGGATCCGGCAGCGATGCTTCGTTGAAATCCGGCCCCGTTCACCACCCCGCCCTCCGCCGCAATCACAGGCTTGGGCCCCTGGGCCCTCCCGGTACCAACAACCATCGACACCACAACCGCCAGCGCCAAAGTAACTCTACTCATCGACATCCTTCCCTTCCCGAAAGCCTTCCAGTATACATCCAACCGTGGGGCGGTCCCCCTGGACCGCCAGCCGACCCCCTGGTCGGCTTCTTCGGAGATCATTCTTGCAGGGCGCCGCGGCGGCGCCGGTGGGCCCCCAGTACTGCTATTCTGGGAAAGCGCGAAAACACATTCAGGGAGACAGTATGCTCTATACCAGACGAGATGTTGGAAAGATCGCTTTAGCCGCAGGCACGGCGGCCAGATTGATGGGGGCCACCAAGCCGAAGTCGGTTTTCGGCGGAGTGCAGATCGGCATCATCACATACAGCTTCCGCGGGCTACCGAGTAGCGCCGCGGAGACTCTCAAGTATTGCCTCGATTGCGGGATCAGCGCGATCGAGCTGATGGCCAACGTGGCAGAGAGCTATGCCGGCGTGCCCGCGCAGCCCGGGCGCGGCGGCTTCCCGGGCGGCGGTATGCCCGGCGGCCCTCCCGGTGCGGGCCCCGGCGGCCCTCCGGGCGCGCCGGGCGCGGGCGCTCAGGCTCGCCCGCCAGGCCCCGGCCGCATGCAATTGACTCCCGAACAACAGCAAGCCATGCGCAAGGCGGCCGAAGAGAGGACCAAGTGGCGGCTCTCCGTTTCCATGGACCGCTACAAGGCCTTCCGCAAGATGTACAACGATGCGGGCGTCAAGATCTACGCCTTCAAGCTGGAACCCACGCTGGCCATGTCGGACCAGGAGTACGAATACATCTGGAATGTGGCGCAGACCCTGGGCGCCAACCACGTCACCATGGAACTGCCCACCGACGACAAGCTGCTCCAGCGGGTCGCTGATTACGCCGCCAAGCGCAAACTGCGCATCGCCTTCCACACCCACGGCCAGGGCGGCTCCTCCGGTTTCGACCGAGCTTTGGGCGCATCGAAGTACACCGCGCTCAATTTTGATGTGGGCCACTACTTTGGGATCAGCGGCGAGTCTCCCGTCCCAATAATTGAGAAGTATCACGACCGCATCGCAAGCCTGCACCTCAAGGACCGCAAAGCCCCAGGCAAAGACACCCAGCCCACCCCCGCCCAAGCCGGATTCCCAGGCGGCCCAGGCCGTGGCGGCGCCAACATGCCGTGGGGCCAGGGCGAGACGCCGCTGAAGGAGGTTTTGCAGTTGATGAAGGCCAAAAAGTACAAGTTCCCCGCCAGCATCGAATACGAGTACCAAACCCCCGAAGGCTCCGACGTGCTGACCGAGATCAAGAAGTGCCTGGACTACTGCAAACGCGCCCTCGCCTAGCCGCAGTCGATGTGATCCCCTTCCGGCGCAGCACGTTTGAGGCCCGCTCCAACTGGCTGATATCGTCCGGTAGCGTATGGCTGAGACAACTCCGTGGGGCGGGCTATCCAGCCTGCAAGCCGGCAGTCCTGCCGGCTTACCTGGGCTCAAGCCCACACAAGCCGAGTGGACACGGGGCTCGCAGGCAGCACTGCCCACCCTACGCTCGGCCCGGAATACCTTCGTCTGCAAGCGGCGATTTCGATTTCGCCGCCGGGCGAGCTTATTACGCCATGTTCTATGCCGCCCAGGCCCTCCTCCATGAACGGGGCTTGCGTTCTCGAAAGCATGCCTTTGCGCCCTCCGTGCCAGGCAACCGTGGAGTCACGGATCGTGGCATGGACATCAAGACCCACCGGTCAACTCCCGAAACGACCTGAATCTCATTCGGAATCGGTGCCTTTCGAGGATCTCTTTCGCCTCGTCAGCCTGCTCGACGCTGAGGATGCTCGCCCGAATCGCCATCAACAACAAGCCCGGCGTGTTAATAATACGTCCGGTTCCGAGTCGCGCCTCGGCCTCGCGGCGAAACGCCCCGCCTTCGTCGGATGCCACCAGCCAACCCCTTTGTTGAGCCATGGCAAGGCAAGCCGACTCCCCCTTGCCAAGTGATGAGGTGAAGCCCGCAAATAGTTCAAGCTCTGCGGTCTCCGTGATCGATTCTTGAATTAGAATTCCCGCTCCCAGCGCCTCGCTGAGTACCTCTTCCTGTTCAGGGTTCAATACTTCAGCTACCACTTCCTCCGGCACAATTCTGTTTGCATCAGCCAATGCGTGGC
>CAVRZY010000021.1:0-12979 GCA_963725415.1 uncultured Acidobacteriota bacterium
ACAGGCCGTCGGTATATTTCATGATATTCGCCTTATGAACGGCCGTAACCTTTTTTCTGTTATTCTTCAACGCATATTCAAAAGCAAATTTCACGATCCTTTTAGTGCCTTCGACGGAAATAGGCTTTATGCTTATAGCGGAATCCGGCCTTATCTCTTAGCACTCAGCTTCTCCAGCATCATATCAGCTCTTCGTTCCTTCAGTGCCTTTTTCAAATTCTATACCTGCGTAAAGGTCTTCCGTATTCTCTCTGACTATGACAAGGTCTATATTGTCATATCTCGATCGCACGCCTTTGTACGCTCTTGCACGGCCTCAGGCACGCATAAAGATCGAGTGTCTTTCTAAGCTCCACATTAACGCTTCTAAAACCGGTTCCTACAGGCGTAGTAATGGGCCTTTAAGCGCAACCTTATTCTTCCTTATAGATTCAAGCGTGCCGGCCGGCAGCGGCGTCTTGTATTTTTCAATAGCACCTTCGCCGGCCTCCATGATCTCCCATGTCTATATCAAGGCCGAGCGCGTCCACGCATCTTTTCGCAGCGTCGGCAAGTTCCGGTCCTATCCCGTCTCCGGGTATCAAGGTAATATTATACTTACTCATTAGAAGTTAAATCCTCCGTATTTTTTAAAATGCTCTATGACGCCGCCGTCTTCCAGCAATTTTCTTCATGACCTGCGGTATAGGTTTTATATCAAATGCCAAGTCCTTTACTGATATTCTTCAACTTCCCCTTATCTATATCGAGTTCGAGCGTATCCCCATCATCGATAAAATCTGTATCGCATTCGATGAGCAACAAGCCCTATATTGAACGCGTTCCTGTAAAATATCCTGGCAAAACTTTTTGCGGCGACAGCATGGAAACCGGCCCATTTCAGTGCTTGCGGAGCCTGCTCCCTGGATGAGCCGCATCCGAAATTTTCGCCGCCAACAAGTATGTCGCCTTTTTTAACGCGGCCCGCAAATCCGGATCTATATCCTCAAATATATGTTTTGCAAGTTCTTTCGGGTCCTGGATCCTGAATTTATACCTGTCCGGAGATGACATAGTCGGTATTGATATTATCCTGCACTTTAAGTCTGCCTGGCAAAATGCTGAGTAAGAACAGGCGCCTTCACTTCTTCAGCAATCTTTTTCTTTTTTGTTTTTTTAATTTTGACTTTTGACTTTTGAGTCTTGAGTTTTTTCTTCATAACAGCCTCTTCTTATATTCTCTCGGATCAGCAATACTTCCCTTAATCGCCGATGCCGCAACTGTCGCAGGACTCGCTAAGATATATAAATGAGTTGGGATTGCCCATCCTGCCTTTAAAATTCCTGTTTGCGGTTGATATGGCTACTTCGCCGTCCGCAAGGACACCGTTATGCGGCGCCTACGCACGGGCCGCAGCCCGGACCCACCACGGCGCAACCTGATTCTACAAATATATCTATTAAGCCCTTCTTTGAAGCCTCAAGAAATATCTCTCTCGACGCCGGAGCTATGATAAATTTTACATCACTCAGCAGGAACGCCTACAAGGTCCAGCTTGCGCGGGTGGCCGTTAAACGCGCCCTGCTGGAAGCGGCCGGCAGAAAGGGGTGACCACATGCTACCGCCGAAACTAAACGTTGTCCCCGACGATCGCTGTGAAAACTTGCGCTGGAAGGGCCTGTTCGTCGAAGCCGAACACGACCCCAACATCCCGCAGAGCGATCCCGCTTACTGGTGCTTGACCACCCAGATCTGCCTGGGGCCCGACGGCAAAGTGGTGGACCACTACGAGTGCAACCCGTCCCGCAAGTGCTATAAGGCCCTGTAGGAAGCTTTCCGCTAGCGGCTAGCAGCTCCTGGAGTTTCTACATTCCCGGATGGCCCTGGGGACAGGTGGTGGGGCAGGTCCCCGACCTGCCCGTGCTGGTACATTGGTGATGCGCTCGACCACGGCCATTGTTCGGCTCGTTCCACCAGGCCGGCTTGGACCGGATTCCATTCAATATAGTGGACAATCCGGTCCAATTCCTTGGCGCTGCGCACCCAGTGATCACAGGACTCGTCCTGCCAGAACGGCAACCCTGTCCTTCCCAAGAGCCTATTGGCCTGCCGGGCACTGGTGTTCTTCACTGCTCTGGTCACTTCCCGCAGCGGCTTCGAGGCTTGAAGCAGAACGTGCACATGGTTGGCCATCACCACCCAGGCCAAGAGCTCGTACAATCCCCATTGTCTGGCGCCGGTGAGCAGGGTGTCCACGACACAGTGGGCGACGCGGGCATCTTTCAGCCAGGTTGGGCCAGCCGCGGCTCGATCCATTTCCCGGTCCAGAGCTAAGAACCGTTTGCCTTCTGTCGCTGCGGCATCGCCAGTGAGCAGGTCAATCTTACGGGGCAAGGAGCCATGCAGTCTCCAGGTCAGGAACACGGCAACTCCCCGTGGATGCCAATGGGGCAATCTGCGCCGATAAAAGCCCATGACCAGACAGTGGCGCGCAGCTCCAGAAATTCTCACTGGGCAGGTCGGGGACCTGCCCCACCACCTGTCCCCAGGGCCATCCGGGAATGTGGAAACTCCGGGAGCAGCTAGCCGCTAGCGGCTTCCTCTTACCCCAGCGCCTTCCGGCAATACTCGTAGCTCTTGCGCACTTCCTCGACCGTATCCGCCCCCTTGTACTCATACTCGATCACGGCCGGGATCTTCCACTTCCGGGTCCGAAGTAGCTGAAGACATTCGCGGATGGGCGTGTCCCCTTGCCCGAACGGAAGATTGGCCCCCTGGTTCTTCTTGCGGTCCTTCAGGTGAATGGTGACGATGCGGCCGTGGTGCTTCTCGATGTACTCCACGGGATCAAAGCCCGCCGCCACGAAGTGGCCGATGTCCAGGTTCACCCCAATGTAGTTCGACTCGCCCCGCATGGCCTCCTCGAAGTCCTCCGGCCGCGCGAACTCGTTCGGCTTGATGTTGGAGTGGTTGTGCATCCCCACCATCATCTTGGCTTTCACCGCAAACGGATTCACCCGCTTGGCCGTGCTTACGTTCGAAGACGCCGTGAGGCACTTCACCCCCAGCGCCTTGCCCATCTCGAAGCCCCGCGCCATCTCCTCGTCGCTGAAATCGTCGCGGAAGCTGTAATTGTAAGCGTACAGCTTGATGCCCGCCTTCTTGAACTTCTCGCGCACCTTCTTGAATTCGTCCAGTGAAACCGACGTCCGCCACTTCCGCAACTCCTCCGCCTTCATCTTCCCCGGCTCGACGTGCCCCTGCCACAGCTCGCAGCAGCTCAGCCCGATGTCTACCATCGCCTTGATCGCCTCATCCAGCGACCGGTCTCGAAAGCTGTAGCTCTGCGCCCCCAGCGTCACGCCACGGACCACCGAGTTCGGCTTCGCCAGCAGCCGCACCGCCGGCGCCGCCGCCAATGCAAGTCTCGCCAAATCGCGTCTTGAATACATGCCAGTCCTCCAGGAAACCTGCCATGATACCATCAACCTCAGGTCTCCGCCTCCGGCATACGCTCTCAACCCCCAGTTTTGCCTCTTGCCTTTTAACTTGGCGGCGCAGCCGCGCTGTGGCCCGAATGATATCATTGGTCTGAGCATACTGTTGCAGGGTCGAACTAACTCATGAACACCACCCACATCCCCGCCACATGCACACTGCTCCTGGCAGCTCTTTCGGCCTCGGTTGCCCTGCGCGCCGAGACCGGATACGACGCTTGGCTCGGCTACGCCGCAATCGGTGATCCCGCCATTCGGCAACGCTACGCCGCCCTGCCCGCCGTGGTGGTCGCCTGCGGCAACTCCCCCGTCATCGGGGCGGCGCAGGAGGAACTGATCCGCGGCCTGCGCGGCATGCTGGGCAGAACGCTGCGAGTCGAGGCACAGCTTCCGCGCGAGAGCGCGATCGTGCTGGGCACGTTCGCCGCCATCAAGAAGGCCGCGCCGGCCATCAACGTCGCAGCCGATCTCCCCGACGACGGCTACTGGCTCAAGACGACCACCCTGAATGGCCTCCAGTATCTCCTCATCACCGCGCCCAACGATCGCGGCGTGCTCTACGGCGTGTTCGCCGTCTTGCGGAGGATCGGCCTGCGCGAGCCGGTCTCGCCACTCGACGAAAAGCAGCTTCCTTACGCGCCCGTCCGCTGGGTCAACGAATGGAACAACCTGGACGGAACCATCGAACGTGGTTACGGGGGACCGTCCATCTTTTTCGAGAAGGATAACGTTCGCAGTGATCTGAGCCGCGTCCGCGACTATGCCCGTCTGCTGGCCTCGCTAGGCATCAACGGCTGCGCGGTCAACAACGTCAACGCCAATCCCCGCGTCATCACGCCGGAGTTCCTCCCGCAACTGGCCCGCCTCGCCGAGGTGTTCCGCCCCTGGGGCGTCAAGATCGCCGTGGCCATCGACTTCAGCAGCCCCAAGAGAATCGGCGGCCTGGATACGTTCGACCCCCTGGACCCGCGCGTCGCCGACTGGTGGCGCAACAAGGCCGCCGAGATCTACCAGGCTGTTCCCGACCTGGCAGGCTTCGTGCTCAAGGCGGACTCCGAAGGCCGCCTGGGCCCCTCCGCCTATGGCCGAACCCACGCCGACGCGGCCAACGTCATCGCCCGCGCGCTCAAGCCTTATGGCGGCCTGATCTTCTACCGCGGCTTCGTCTACGACCACCGCATGGATTGGCGCAATCTCAAGAACGACCGCGCCCGGGCCGCCTGCGACAACTTCATCAAGCTGGACGGGCAGTTCGAGGACAACGCCGTCATCCAGATCAAGCATGGGCCGATCGATTTCCAGGTGCGCGAGCCGGCCTCCCCGCTGTTTGGCGCCTTGGAGAGGACCAATCAGGCGGTCGAGCTGCAAATTACCCAGGAGTATTTCGGCCAGGCGCGGCATCTGGTGTTCCTGGTCCCGATGTGGAAAGAGGTGCTCGACTTTGACCTGCACGCCACCGGCGCGGGGACTCCGGTGAAGGCGCTCGTCAGCGGGAGAGTATTCCGCCGGCCGCTTGGTGGCTTCGTCGGGGTCTCCAACGTGGGACGCGACAGCAACTGGACGGGGCATCATCTCTCCCAGGCGAACCTCTACGGCTTCGGCCGGCTGGCCTGGAATCCCGACCTGAGCGCTCGTCAGATCGCCGATGAGTGGACCCGCCTCACCTTCGGCCACGACCCGCGCGTCGTCGAGACCATTGTCCAGATGCAGCTCAGCTCCTGGCGCACCTACGAGAACTACACTGGGCCGCTGGGCGCGCAGACGCTCACCGATATCACCGGCAATCACTACGGTCCCGCGGTGGAGGCCTCCGAACGCAACGGCTGGGGCCAGTGGCACCGCGCCGACAAGAAGGGCATTGGCATGGACCGCACGGTTGCCACCGGGACCGGCTTCATCGGCCAGTACCGGCCGCCAGTGGCGAAGGTGTACGAGTCGCTGGAGACGTGTCCCGACGAGCTGCTTCTGTGGATGCATCACGTCCCGTACACGCGCGTGCTGCACTCGGGGAAAACGGTGATCCAGCACATCTACGACTCTCACTACCAGGGTGCGGAGGCCGCGGAAGACTACGTGCGGCAATGGGACTCGCTCCAGGGGCGCATCGATGAACAGCGCTACCGGGAAGTGCTGGCGCGCCTCCAGTACCAGGCCGGTCACGCCCAGGTCTGGCGCGATGCCGTCTGCAACTGGTTCCTGCGCACGTCCGGCATCGCCGACGCGAAAGGCCGCGCGGGACATTTTCCCAACCGCGTGGAAGCCGAGGCGATGAAGCTGGAGGGCTATCAGGTAGTGGACGTCAAGCCCTGGGAGGCGGCCTTCGGCAGCCAGGCCGTTCAATGCGCCAGCCCCAGCCGGCAGTGCTCCGCCAGCTTCCGCCACCAGGGCCAGCCAGGCTGGTACGACCTGAGCGTTCAATACTTTGACCAAAACAACGGCGTGTCACGTTTCAAGCTGTTTGTCGCCGGCCAGCTCGTCGATGAGTGGGTGGCCGATGACAGCGTGCCCACCCACAAGATCGACGCTCATTCCTCGACCCGGCGCAGCATCGCCGGCCTGGCGCTGCGTCGCGGAGACGAAATTCGGATCGAGGGGCAGGCCCAGGGCGACGAGAACGCGGCCCTGGATTACCTGGAGTTACATCCTTCCCGGGACTGAGAAGGCGTGAAAGAATCGGTCCGACGGTGCGGGCGGCAGGCCAAACGGCCTGCCCCACGCTGTAACGCAGACACTCAGACCACCGTGGGACAGGCGGTTTCGCCTGTCCGCCGATTCTTTCACACCTTCTGAGGGCTGCGGGCGGCTTCCACCAGCGCCCGCAGATTCTCTGCCGGCATCCCGGGGCTCACTCCGCCGCCCACCGACAGGATGAGGCTTGCGCCGTCACTCCTGGCGATGATTTCCTGGGCCGATTGCCTGACCGTCTCGGGCGTGCCACGCACGCCGACCTCCAGCGGGGGTACGTTCCCCATCGGGCACAGGCGTCCTTTGGTTTTCTCTCGCACCTCGCGGATGTCGATCCGGCCATTCCAGTTGAGGACGTCAAAACCGGTGTCGGCCAGATCGGCCAAGAACGGCCGCACGTTGGCGTCGTTGTGGTACACCTTGACCCAGCCGGATGGGAAGGCATCGCAGATCTGCTTCAGGTAGGGGTGAGCGAATTCTCGATAGGCCCCTGGGGAGAGAAAGCCCACGATGTCGTCCAGGACCAGGATGCCCTCGACCGTCTCGCCGATGACTTCGGCCTGAGCCGCCAACCAGTCGATCACGGTCCGCGTCGTCAGTGCCAGCAGCTTGTGAACCGCCTCGGGCGCGTCGGCGAGGTCGGTCATGAGCTGGTTCACGCCACCGAGAAAAGCAGCCAGACACAGCGGCCCGCGTGCCGCCACCACCGGGATCGTGTAGCCGGCGCCGAAAATGCGCGGCTTGTGCATCCGGTACATCTGCAAGGCGAACGGCATCAGGCCATCGGCGTGCGGATTCGGCGGCGCGAGCCGGCTCACGTCTTCCAGCCGGAGCAGAATCGGCGACTGATCCGGAGGCCGGTCGGGCCGGAAATGAATCCGGTTCCCGAATGCTGACGGCTCGGTCGCCATCCCGTACTCCACCCACCAGGAAGGAAAAAAGATGATGTCGGGGAACTCGCGCAGGATTCGCAGGTTCGCCTGGAACCAGAGTTCGGGGTCCACGTAGTAGTCCAGGTGGCTGATCCCCACGTAGCCCGGAATCCAGGGGCTGTCCACGATCACGGCGACCGGCGTGCCCGCGCTGGGGCGGCGCTTCGCCGCTCGCTTGAAGACTTCCCACTGTTCAGGCCGCATGAGTCAGAGGTCGATCCTTCCGGCCACGGGAAACAAAGAAAGGGCGCTGTGGCCCAGGGAAGCCTGGGCCACACCGCTGCAACTGGTCAGAAGAGCACCCGTGCCGCAAAACGGAACTGACGCGGCCCATCGTTTGCCCCCGTGATAAAGCCAAACGAAGAGGCGTCAGACACCTAAACGTTCAATCAGAATGTCACCCTCGCTGCGAACACGGTCCCCCGTTCGCCGCCGGTTCCCGACCCTCGCCCGGCTAGGTTCAACGTCGAGGTAATCACCCCGAAGGTGGCGGTGTTCGTGACATCGGTGCCCGGATTACCGTAATGCGGCGTGTTCGTCACACCGAACATCTCCGCCCCGATGTGCAACTTCAGGCGCTCGCCGAGCTTGACGCTTCGATAGGCGCCGGCATCCAAGTTGAAGAAACCCGGCCCCCGGACGATGTTGCGGCCGGTGGTGCCGAAGCGCACCTGCCCCGCCGGAACCGCGGCGAACGCAGACGGGTCGAAGTAGTGACACGACATGTCCGTGGGAGCACAGCTTACGCTCGCTCCGGATACTGGCGCGGGTCCAACGCCGCCCAGAATACGCAGCGGCCCAACCTGATCTGGTGTTTGGGTATTTCCCGGAGCGTTGAGCTGAGCGCCTCCGCCACCGAGCGTAAGCGGGTTCCCACTCGTGCGGGTGAGCAACCAGTTCAGTTGCCAGCCGCCGGCTATGTGGCTCAATATCCCGCTCTTGGCCCACTGCTTCTTCGGCCCGAACGGCAACTCGTACATTCCGTAGATTGACAGGTTGTGCGTGCGGTCAAAGCTCGCCAGCGCCTTGTTTCGACCCCGATAGTCCGGATACGGCCAAAACAGGTAGCCGCCTGCGACCCCGAAGGTTCCGCTGACCTCCTCGTTATCGAGCCAGTTGATGGCTTTCGACAACGTGTAATTCAGCCCGATGACGGAGCCACCTTGCATCCGCCACGTGAGCTTGGTTTGCAGCGAATCGTAGTACATGTTCGCGTCGGGCGCCAGCATGTTCACGTCTCCCCAGTTCTTGTTAGCGACGGGATACAACCGGCGGCCGGGATTGCCGCCATTTATGGGCGCCGCGTTGATGTTCTCGTTCGTGAGCATGCGGATGCCGCGGCTTCCCACGTAGGCCGCTTCGGCCACAAGCCCTCTTGTGAACTCGCGCTGCAGGGTCAAGTTGTACGAGTGGGTATAGCCGCGCCGGTACTTAAATGGTATCGTGGCGCCGCCGACACCGGTGTTGTTGGGAAGCGGAATCACCCCCGAACTGAGATCCGGCAGCGTCGCAGCGGGGATTCCCACCCGGAGGCCCGGATAGGGAGCCAGCGTCTCGCCCGTAAGGCTCGCCGCGGGGTAATACGCCGTGGTGCCCTGGACATCCGCGTTCGAGACGAGCGGCCAATTGTTTCGGAAGAACCGCCAGTTGTTGCTATCCGCGCTCATCCCGTACCCGGCGCGGATCACCGTTTTCGAGTCCAACCGGTAGGCGATTCCCAGGCGTGGAACGAACTGTCCGTGTCCCACGTCAACGCCGCAGTCCAGCGGCACGCTGCCGTTCCCGCAAATGAGGACGTTGCCCGTCCCGGGATCAAAAAGCTTTACGCCTCCGTGGTCGGTGGTGGCAAACGGATAGTATTCCCATCGCACGCCGACGTTCACCGTCAGCTTGGAAGTGACCTGCCAACTGTCCCGCGCATACGCGGACCAGGTCTTCCAGCGCAGTGAGTTTGGATTGCTGTTCTGAACGACTTTCCCCACCCGGTCGGGCACGCCCAGCAGGAGCTGAGCCAGTGAGTTAGCCTTGTTAGCGTTCGGCCCGCCGTTCAAGGCGGTCACACTCCCTGCAAAATTGAATGAGCCGCGTGGGGTCCCGAAAGCTCCGCCCTGCGGTTGGTAGTGGTTCATCCCAGAACGGCTGTGCTCCACGCCAAACCGCAGACCATGCCGCCCTTTCATCCAACTTAGGTTGGTGTTGGCTACGTACTGGTTGTCCCGGAACAGGAAGGGGTTGCCAGTGTCGGAATTTCCCATGGCGTTCCAGTTAGTAACAAGGAAGGCCGGTGTGCCTCCCGTCAAATAGGTATCTCCGTTGGTGCCGGGAATCTGCAGCGTCTTGACCCCGTAGTCACCCAGGTCAAGATCCGGGGCATAGGTGGCGCCGAGCCGCTGCCGGGTGTATCCGGCGCTGACGTCGAGCACCATGGCGGGAGATATGGTGTACGTGCCTCCCAGTCCGGCGCTCTGGATTCTTGAGGGCGCGGTACCCACCTGCCCTCCACCGGTTGCGCCGCCCATCGCCAGGCCCAGCACCGGCGGATCATAGAGCGTAGTGGGCGAGATACTGTACCGGCCGAATATCATGGTTCTATCGTTCGGCACATAGTTGATCTTCACGTCAACGGTGTCACGATCGAGCTTGGCGGAGCCGGTGGAAACGTAATTGTTGTTGGCCGTCACACCATCGCTGTTCAGAAAGCCCGCCTTGCTGATTCGGCCAAGAATCGTCTTCACCGCCGGATCAATCCGGCTGGCCGGAATGAGGTTGCCCGGGAAAGCTAGACGGCCCGAGCCGTCGGGATTGCCGGTATTGGGGTCGTAAATGCACCCCGCCACGCGGGTCACATCGCAGTTGGTTCCAACGGGAATCGCTGCCGAGAGGTTGGCGTTGCCGCTGGCATCGAATATGCCGGCCGGATTAATCACGGTCTTAGTACTTTGGGCGAGCATCCGCCGCGCCGTCCTCTCCCAGTCGGCAAAGAAGAAGAGCCTGCCCTTCAGGATCGGGCCGCCGACGCTTCCGCCGAGTTGGTTCAGGATAGACTTTGGCTTACGGTAACCGCCCGGGTTGAATCGGTTCAGCGCCTTGAGCGCATTGTCGGTGTGGTACCCGAAGGCGCTTCCGTGAAACTCGTTTGAGCCGGACTTGGTCACCACATTAACCACCGCCCCGTTCGAGTTGCCTTGCTCGGCGTCATACGAATTCGTGACGATACTGACTGACTCGATCGATTCCGTCGGCGGCACGTAGGCGGTATTAAATGGCAACCACATATAGGTGTTTGCGGCTCCGTCAATCCGCGTCAGGTTGTTCTGCATTGAACCACCGTTAACGTTGCCGGTCATGGTGCGCTGCGGATTCCCCCCGTCCGAGCTGACTCCCTCGGTAACCATACTGAAGCCCGGAACGAGCTTGTAGAGCGCCTGGAAGTTCCGCCCCGCGGAAGAGGTGAGCGGAAGGTTGGCGAGTTGCGCAGCTTGCAGTTGCATATTCACGTCGGAGCGGTCGGTCTGGAGCGCGACCTCCGGAGCTGACACACGAACGACTTCGGTCAGCGGCGCAACCTGAAGCGTCGCATCAAAGCGCCGGACCCGGTTGGCTTCGATGGTCACGCCCTCTTGCACCACGTTCGCGAAGGCCTTGGCCGAGACAGTGATCTTGTAGACGCCCGGTTGCAGGTCGCTGAACAGGTAGATGCCACGCTCGTTGGTGGTGGTGTGCTTCGTCACGCCAGTGCCCAGATTCAGCGCCTCAACGGTTGCGCCAGGCACGGCCGCCTGGGTCGCATCCGTGACCGAGCCTGTCAGCGAGCCGTAGAGAACCTGGGCGTACGCCGCGCAGGGACCAAGGAGAAGCGCCAGCGCGATGAGCAGGCTCAGCGACGCATGTCCGCCAACTCGGCCTGCCTGCCGGCGGTGTTGTCGAAGTTGGGATGCAGGTGTTTGCATAGGACCCCCAAAGACTCTCGGAACTGCCTCAGAGAGCGAACCGGCCGTCCTCCGGCGGCCTCGCCGCTCGCCTCGCGCGTGATCCGCGCGAAAAATCCTCGTCGGCGGATCAGTTCCAGCAGGACCCGCTGTCTGATGTCCCGGACGGTCTCCCCGGAGCCAGCCTCAATCCGCTGCGAGTCGATCATCGGAGGATTTCGTTGGACCTTCAAACAATATATACTCGGTCCCCAGGAATGTCAAGGGGTCCGTGCGTATCGCAGCCGTTTCGGAACTTACGCCCCGGGTGGCGCTCCCGCCTCAGGAAATAGGGGCGGTGGAAGGTGCTCGCGGTGCAACTGGCGGTGAGGCCCATTTTCAGGCGAGGCATTTCCCCGAGCGGGGGGCGAGGACGGTGCGGGATGAGAAAGATCGGTGGGGCAGCTTCCCCGGCGGCTGTCAACTGGTGTCGAATGCCGCCGGTCGCGGCAGGCTGAGCCAGAGCAGTCGAACCAGGTCGATAGACGTGCGCGCCGGATGCGTTCCGCGGTGCAGGTAGCGCAGCCGGTAGAGCCGCTCGATCGTCAACGCCAGGGCGGTGATCAGCCACTTAAGCAACAAGCTGTTCGGTTCGTGGTGGCAGATATGCCGCAGCCCATAACGGTTCTTGGCAGCGTTGAATCCCTGATTCTCGATCTCCCAGCGGCTCTTCGCCATCCGCTACAGCGAGCGGCTGCCCACGCGCCGCGCGGAGAAGTTCGTCAGCCAGTACGCTTCAATCGCCTCGCCGTTCGGTTTGTATTGGCGATACCGGATCACGCGCACGGTTTCCCAGCGCAAAGTCTCCCACGGGTCAAAGTCATCGGCGTCCCAGATCTCGACCCGATCCTGGCCCTGGCGGAAACGGAGCGGTGGCGAACTCGCCATCCACGACGACGTAATCGGCGAAGCGGGGGCCGAGCTTGCCGACCACAGGGCCTGGGCGGGGATCTTGGGCTGGGGTCGGCCGTCGCCGGGAGAGGCCAGGAACTTTTTCACACGGAGTTGGTGGGTGACATACTTCCACCAGCCACGCGGGCTGGGGCCGTTCATGGGAGCGGAAGGCGCTGCTTGCGGGCCAGGACCAGCAGTTGGGCGTTGGTGGCCAATACCTCGCGGACCGCGTCTTGAAACTTGCGGCCTGCCTGGACCCGGCGTTGGACCTGCACCACCCGATCCTTGGGGATGTGCTGTGTGCGCTTCCCTAATCCGCGCCGTCCGCCACGAACTTCCGAAACTCTTGTAGCCTTGCCTCCAAGGCTCCTAAGTGGTACGGGGGACGGCGGGGGATCGCAGACACGGTCGTGCTCGAAGTGCTTGATCCCACACGGCAGTTGGCAGGGTCCACGCCTGGCCGGCCTGGCGCCCCGCACAGGGTGACAAATGCGGCTGGCTCTCCAAAACCACGAGCCCCTCAAGCTGTCCGAGCTACCTCATGAAATGGCTCGACGGCCGCCCCGGCGGACCGGGCCCGCCAGCGGCTAGAAACCGCCACTACCACATCAGCTTCACCCCGAACTGAACCTGACGCGGCGCGTTGGACTGGCTGCTGACAACGCCAAAGGAACCCGAGGTCACACTGGTGTTCGGACCGCTGAACCGAGGATGGTTCCAGGCGTTGAGGGCGTCGGCGCGGACCTGCACGCGCAGCTTCTCGATGGGATGGAAATCCTTCGAGAGGCTGAGGTCCCAGGTGGCGACCTTGTCGTTGCGCAGGTCGGAAGACCGCGGGCCCATGCTGCCGATGGTGAACGCATCCGGCTGGCTGAAGGCGCCGGTGTCGAACCAGCGCGCCAGCCGGTCCTCGGCGCGACCTTCGAGCTTGCCGCTATAGCCCTTCGAATTGGCGTACGACCCGGTATTGAAGCAGCGGCAAACATTGGTAGCTGAGATGCCGAACGCGCCGCCGCTCTGGTA